>JAZLFB010000051.1:0-6725 GCA_045615585.1 Akkermansia sp. | reverse complement strand
GAACTCGCGCACGTACGCTCTGCTCGCCCACAGGGAGTTCACCAGCGTCACATCCAGCGCATCAGCCTCTGCGGCGGGAACGGGACCCACCCCCTGAATGTTGGTCAGGAACAGCGTTTGCAAATCTTCGCTGAGAGTCAGCGTGGCGGTGGCTACGGTCTTGCCCGCTTCATCCGTGATGTCCACGGAATCCGTCGGCTGCACCAGGCCCGTGATGGTTTCATTCGTCATGCTCACCAGCGTGATGCTCTTGCCGTTGAAGGCAGCCCAGTCTGTCACGGCATCGCCGTAGAAGCCGAGCTCCACGCCCTCCAGGTCCAATGCGCCGCCCAGCGTGACCATGGGCGTGCCCGGCGCTCCCGCCTGGCCTTGCACAAGGTGGAAGTTCAGCTGTTGGCTGGAGTGTATGCCCCCGCCGATGTTGATGCCTGTTCCGTAAACGTGGACGGAGTTGTTGGAGCTGCTTCCGCCTTCGCCCACGAAGCCGCCATGCACGCTACCCTGAATCGTGACCTTGCTTCCCTGATAGGTAGTGCCACCGATAGACGGGGAGGCCCCTGCACCCACCAAGTGGACCGTGTTGCCAGTCGCATCGCCTCCTTCAAGGGCCTGCCCGCCGGATACGTCTTCGGAGGCCGTGCCGCCAGCCACCACGACCGTGTTGTCACGGGCATCGGACTTTTCGGAAAGACCGCCAATCAGCTCCATACCGATGGTTCCACCCAACAGGGCGGCGGTATTGTTTTGAACTGTGCCGTCATAGGAAACACCACCAGTCAAATCTCCTTCCACAACACCGCCGTACACAACGGCAGCATTGTCTTCGACATCACCACCACCTGCCGAGCCTCCTATAACAGATGCCCCCACATGCCCGGCAGTCATTTCAACGTAATTGCCGGAAACAACGAGCCCTTCATAGTCGCCCACGCCACCTGTGACGAACCCGTACACCTGACCTCCGTCCATGTATACCTTGTTGTCTTTGACATCCCCGAACATGGAGCAACCGCCCTGCAGACTGCTCGCTATGCCGTTTGACATCACAATAATGTTCTCGCTGGCTTCTTCGACAACCGCTCTTCCGCCGTAAACAGTAACCAGTATGGTTCCGCCGGTGATTTCCACCATATTGCCGAAAGATGAACCATGCGCGGTATAACCGCCGCATACGTAGAAATCATGGCTTGCCGTCTCGGTTCCGCCCATGATGTAGTCCGCGTTCCGTTCGGTATTTCCCTGGGTGCTCCACCCACCCAACACGCAGGCAAATACGGTGCCCCCCGTCATGATGACCGCGTTCTCGTTGGCATTATTGAGTTCTGACGCACCGCCGGCCACAGAGTAGTATTCCGAGCCTTGCACCGTTCCCGCCGTTATCTGGGCACAATTGTTGTTAGACTCGCCTTTGGTGGAATATCCACCTGTTACACTGCCTTGGACCGTACCGCCCGTAACCGTGACGACATTCTTGAGAGCCTCGCCATCCTGGGCATCGCCAGCGTTGGGCGCAAACCCGCCGTATACATTACCCGCGACGATACCGTTCGTCATTGTAACACCGTTTTCATAGGCGGAAGCGTAGGCGGAACAGCCGCCGTACACCATCTTGGTCCATCCTCCATTCATGTATACATCATTTGCATGGGCATCATGGATTTGAGATGAGCCGCCGTACAGCGCAGACGCGGTTCCACCGCCCAGGCTGACGGAATTCTTTGAGGCTTCGCCTCTGACGGCATTGCCTCCATAGACGGCACCATACGCCGTTCCCGCCATGATGTTGACTCTGTTGGAGATGGCGTCTGCGTATGATGAGTTTCCTCCGAAAAGATTTTCGGCCTGACCGCCCTCCATAACAATGCTGTTTTGTGAAGCGTCGCCTTGCGCATCGGCTCCGTACAAATCAGACACGCGCCCCCCGGTCATGTATACAACGTTCTCAGAGGCGGAGGCTTCACCGCCTGTGGTAAGTCCGCCCAAGACATTCGCAAGGCTCAAATCCGTACCCGCTGCATCTGCTTCGATAGATACATAGCCTCCGGATACGGCTTCATCCGTTGAGTACTCGCCGACATAAACATCAGTTGCAATCTCTGTAGCCCCCGTCACCGTGGTGGGCACTACAGCTGCGTAGGAGCTCATGCCCAGAATGGATGCCATTAGCGCGATGAAATATGTTCTTTTCATTTGTTTCTGTTTTTGTTGGACACATATTGTGCAGACACCATATCAGCACTCCATGCGGTTACAGTATAGTCGTTCGCAGAGCTGGAGTCAAGAAGGAAGTTGATAAAATCTCTTGCCCTCGTTGCCGCGCACCGAGGTGAAAGAAGCCACCAAGTTGAAAGGCAGCCCCGCGCCAATGCGGGGCTGCCGACAAACTTGCAATGAAGAAAACGCGCACGTCTCACGACGTTCTTGCGCCATCCTACCACTATCCCCTGGGAAATCAAGCAGATTTTTTGGTGGCACAATGATGCCGGGTGTGGGGGTGATAGAATGGGGGCATGGCGAAGAAACCACCCGCGATAATGACTGTGGAGAGATGCCGGAAGGCGGCACCTGGCAGGCCGCAGGAGCACGTTTCAGCCCCGGCAAGCCCGCAGGTGCCGGGAGACGGGTGCGCGGGCTTGCCGCGCGGCTGGGAGGGCGAGGAGAAAGGCACCGGTACAACTATGCGGCGGGGGTGCGCGCGGAGACAACATTCAGCCCCGCCCGCCGGAGCGGATGGAGCCTTGACGTATCTCCAGCAAAATTGATTACTTCCTCCTGCGGCGGGATGCCAGGGAGGCAAGCGCCAGCAGGCCCAGCGCGCCCGTGGTCGGCTCGGGAACCGGGGCGGGTGGTGTCGCCCCTCTGTATGTACCAACCATGGTGAGATTATAGGGACCACCGCCGTAGCTGTATGACGTGAGGCTGTAACTGATATTGTCGAAATACTCCGTCAGGTTCGTTCCGGCAGCCCAGTCGGTTCCTTCCACGGCTTCTGCGTCATCTGCCACGACAAAAGTCGTACGTGCGGCTAAAGCGTTGAGGCTGTCTGGCAGTAGGTAGTAGTTGTTAAAATCGGTAATAAGGTCGAGGCTGAACGTGCCGTCCCGACTCATGTTCTTCAGGGCATCACCGCCTATGGCAATAGTTATTTCCTGAATACCTTTTGTCGCGTCTACATACAAATCGTAGTTGTCACTAACCTGCTCCAAGGATATATTGGAGTATCTTCCAGAATCCCAACCGTTATTCGTATCCGTAGCATTTAGTCTCCAGCCCGCTACATAGAACACGAGATTGGCATCGGTAAGGGTCAGGCGGTTGGTGTAGGTTTGCACGCCAGGTGCGGCATTCCCCACCACCAGGACACCATCTTTGTCAACCGTGACTCCGTTAATCTTGCCGCTACCTTCCAAAGTTCCGCCGTTGATGGAAATCTCGCCCAATGTGCCGTTCTCGCACAACAGAGTGCCACCAGTAACATTGATGTGGGCGTTTTGTGTTGCGGAAGCATCACCGCTGATTTTCAGCGTGCCTGCTCCAGTCTTGGTCAAGGTGCCAGCCCCAGAAATCTCGTCCACTTGCAAGGTCACCCCTTGCTGGATTTCCAGCAAGTTCGCGCCCTGGGTGGCTTCCACAAGAATGGCTTCGGCATGGGTGCCATCGTGCGCTGCATCCACAGTGAGCTGCCGCCCAATTGGCTTCTCGCGTCCTGCGGTTTCCTCGTTGCGGCTGTTGTCGTACACAATGTTATTGAACTCCTTGACGGATTCCGGAAGCAAATAGCCCCCGCTCTCAGGTTGCTGCCTCAAGTTCACTGTGCCTGTTTCCGCGTCATAGGTGTTCAGCCGGGCTATGTCATTTGTCATGGACGAGCTCAACAACACAAAAGACTCGATTTCCCAATTTGTCCCCGTTTGGCAAAAGGTTTGGTAGCCATCATGTTGCTTCACGGACATGTCGAGTATTCGGATGCCGGGTTTCTGGTCGTCATCTGAATCGGTAATGTAGAGACGCGTAATTAACTGGGATGAAGTATCGTATTCGATCCCCCAAAGAGTCTCAGCGTGCCCATTCTTGCCCGAGTTAAAGTTCAGCCCCACGGCATAACCGTTCCTCATGTAATCTACCAGAGTGTTTGCCAGAGTGGTGGCATGCTCGCACGTAGAGCTGTACAGGGTTGTGATGTTTGGTGGAGTGACATTTTTTTCCACCACGCCTCCGTGCAGGTGCTCTTTGTAATACGCCCCATTAGACACATGGCCCTCCTTGTATTGCAACTCCGAATCTGATGTTCCGGTTCCCGTGCCGTCGAACCACCACTCAACGCCTTTGGAGATGATTCCGCCTTCATTGATAAAGGTGTTCTTGTATATATCCCAAACCGCGTCCATCCCCCAAGGATCCCCCTCTTCCTTGTAGTCAGGGTTCTGTGCTTGCCACCATGCTATCATGTTGCTGCTTGTTGCGGCCCAACACAGCAGGCCATCGCCTGACCAGGCTTTGCACGCATCATACCAGCCTGTTGCCGTAGACCAGTCACCTTCCTTCTGAAATTCAATGCCTTTTACTGTAATCAATTCGCCCTCTGCGGTCAGCGGAGAGAGGGGCACAAGTGCGGCTATCAGGGCTAAGAGGGACAGGGTTCTTTTCATGGCGTTTGGTGGTAAGGAGTCTTGCGTCTGGTATGTCGTGATATTCATATCGAAAATTTGGCGCAAAATTCGGTATTCGCCTCATATAGTCTACGCGCGGCAGAGTGATGTCATGTGCGATTTTGCCTCTTTGCGAGCCGACAGGCCATGCTCGGCCTGGCGGCGGGGTTGCGCGCGGAGACAACATTCAGCCCCACCCGCCGGAGCGGATGGGGCCTTGACGTATCTCCGGCAAAATTGATTACTTCCTGCGTCTACGGATGCAGAGTCCTGCAAGCGCCAGCAGGCTCAGCGTGCCGGTTGTCGGCTCGGGCACGTTGCCGTTGGTCACGATGCCTGTGAGCATCAGATTGCCGCCTTGCAGGGCGTATGCCAAGTTGCCGATCTGGGCTGCGGGGTCAATCACACCTCTGGCTGCCAGTTCGTCCGTGGCGGAGAATGTCGTCTGCTCGGCCAAGCGAAGCAAGGCTTCATCATTGAAATCCTCTGCGTTGCCGATGTTGGATGCCAGCGTCATCGAGAACACGCCCGAATTGTCGGGCAGGCTGTCCAGGATGGAGTCGCCCAGGGCCATCACAATCTCGGCCTCGTCGTTGATGACGAGGTTGTGGCCGAGCATGTCGATGGTGGAATAGGCGCCGGAGCCCCAGCCGGTGTTCTCGCCGGAGCTGGCCTGGTTCAAGCCATCGGCGCTGAAGACGGCGGTTCCCTCCAGCGTGAGGTCACCCGTGAACTGCTGGTGTCCGGGAGAGTTGCCCACAACGAGCTGGCCCCCCTTCTCCACCGTCAACTCGGCGAAGGTGCCGCTGCCCTTCATCACGGTGTCCTTGCCCACCGTGGTGGCTAGGGCCAGCACGCCGTCATTGGTGTGTACGCCGCCGGTGAGGGAGAGTGTCACGGCTTCGCCCTTTTCGGTTACAACCTTGCCGTCCTTGTACACAAGGAGCTGGAATGTATCCGGGTCTATCGAAACTCCTCCGGCAATGAGGAACTGGCCTTCCTGCACGGTGACCTTGCCTTTCAGGGTGACTTCCTGTGTCACCTCTGCGGTGCCGTTGCCGGTCTTGGTCAGGTTGCCCTCGCCGGTCAGCTTGTTGAATGTCACCTTGTTGCCGTCCGTGACCTCCAGCGTGTTGTTAAAAGAGGCGTTGATCTGGATGGTATCGGCAATCTGTCCGCTGCGGTCGGCGGTCAGCGTGCGCGTGCCGCCATCTTTGCCAGGCGTGCCGAAGGAGATGGTACCGGAGGCCGAACCGCCGCCGTCATATTCTCCCACGCCATCCACCAGGGTGAGCTTGCCGGATTGCAGGGTAATGTCACCCGTGTGCTGGCCCTTGGAGTCAACCGGACTGCCATCGGCGGTGGCATCGCGCAGGTCGTATTGCAGCTTGTAGTCGCTGGCTCCGTCCACCGTGAGATTCAGGTAATGGGAGAACAGGTCCGCTGTATTGTCCTTCCCGGCCACAGCCTCGTAGGTATCGAACTGCAAGCCTTTGGTGCGGATGAGCGAGAAGCTGGTGAGGAGGGCCGTGGTGGTCGTCTCCGGGCTTTCCTCGGTGATGTCGCAGGGCTTCTTGGGAACCACCATGACCATGGCAGGCTTGCCCGTGTTCGGGTGGATTCCCTCATATACCTCTGCCGTCTGTATGGTCTCCATTTGGGAGCCTTCCGCGTAATGCCTGCTGTCGTGGTACCACACCTTGGTGATGCCGCCTTTCTCATCCGTCTCCACGGCATAGAGGGACATGATGGCATTGCCGTTGAGCACGGCACCGCAGCCGTCATTCAGGAATTTCACCAAGTTCTCGGATGCTCCAGCGTAGGAGGTGTAACCGTCATCGTACGCCTTGGGTGTGGAGGTGCTGTTGTAGCCTCGGCTGTCCACGAACTGCACCACGCTGTCGGTGGGGAAAGGAATCTGGCTCCAGTCGTTTTGCTGCAGGTGCGTTCCCTGCAAGTGGGGATAGAGACCGCCGGTGTCAGCGTAATCCAAGCCCTTCTGGGTGAGCCACTGGCCCGCATTGTTCGAGTATCCGGTATCACCGCTCAAGTAGTACTGCAACACCCGCCCCGCCT
>JAZLFB010000050.1:0-7521 GCA_045615585.1 Akkermansia sp. | reverse complement strand
ACTTTATAAATTATAAATTTTAAATTATAAATTATAAGTTACTTACGCTTGCGGCGGGCAGCCAGAGCAGCCAGCGCCAGCAGAGAGAGCGTCGCCGTGGCGGGTTCGGGTACCAAGCGAGCCTTACCTGCCAAATGCAGTTCGCTACCGTTCGCCTGCACCGAGTAGGCCATATTGCTGCGGTCATACTCAATGCTCCAACCTGCACCGCCAGCCAAAACATCGGGGGAAATCAGGAAATCAGTGTTATCCAGCAACAGAGCCAACTCGTCATCTCCCAACGTGATGGCACCCTCACCTGCCTGAACGAGAATGACCTCGAACGAGAAATCCTGACAGCCGCCGATTTCTGCCAGCAAGGCGCCGCCGAACTCAATGGTGAAGCGGGCGCCGTCCTGCAAGGTCAGGCTGCCGTTTGTGATAGTGATTTGGGAGTATGTTGCGCTCTCCCAGCCGTTCAGCGTGGCGGTGGCAGGGGTATCAAGCCCCGCAATGCTGAACACGGTTTCGGAACCGCTGTACAGGGTCAAATCGCCCGCAAAGGTCGGCGCACCTGGGGAGTTACCCACCACCAGATTGCCGTGAACATCGGTAGTGCCCAAGCTGCCGCTGCCTTTCAGCGTGCCGCCCTGCTCCACCACGGTCTTGGCATGAATCACGCCGTTGTTATCCAGCGTGCTTTCAGCCACCACCGTCAGCGTGCCTTCCCCCGCAACCTCACCGATATTGACGTTTGTACCGCTGATGAGCTTGGTGTTTTCACCCGCCACGGTGGTCATGCCGTCACCCAGCCACGTCACGCGGCTGCCTGTCTCGGTTTCGCCCACAGCCACGGCGGCAGCCGTTTCACCCGCATGCTCCACATAAGAGCCGATGGTGCCGACATGGTGTTCACCCTCACCCTGTTCCACCAGAATGGCACCGCCGTTCACGGCAACGCTTTCCGTACCGTTGACATGATTCAGGTGATCCGTGGTGTAGTTAACGGTGATATTCCTACCGATTTCGTGTTTGTAAGCAATGGTGTAGGCTGCGTTTTCACCCAGTGCCAGCCCCTCGAACACCGCCTCGTTAATCTTCTGCATGTCACCGGAGGAGAGGTACTGCATCTCATCCTTACCTGTCAGCAGCGCGCCCAGCGTCAGGGTACCGCCATCCTCATCTCCGCTCTCGGAGCCATAATGCAGCGTCATGTAGGTACCCAGCCCCGTGGTATAATCCGCCTGCATATCGTGCCCTTCGGCAACAAGTTCTTCGCACCCGCTGATAAGGGCTTCACCCGTCTGCAATCGGGAGCCGCCGTAGAGATAGGTCTTGCTGGCGTAGGTGCCGTTATTATCGACATAGTGAGCGAGCGTGCCGCGGTTGATAAGCGTTGCCCCCGAATCGACAAAAGCAAGGTAAACACTCAAAGAAGAATCTTTCTCAATGGAGGTCTGAGAGCCGTTGAGCATCGTCCCCTTAACAGCAGACATTGTTGCCCCGCCCATCAAGGTAAGGGTTGATGCGTCTATCGTCTGCCATTGCTTCACCGTGGCACTTGCGCCGTTGGAAATCACCACATCGGCACCGCCGATTTGCCATACTTCACCCACTTCAAAAGAGGAGCCTTGGCCGTCAATCAGCATCTTGTGAGAGCCAACGGTCCCGCGCATGTAATACCAGTCATCAAAATGCATGCGTCCGCCGTCAGTAATGCGGACATCGGTCGTACCGCCCGTCGGCGCACCGACATAGGCCATATCCGTGCAGGTGAACGCCGAGCCTTCACCGGAGATATTCAGCACCGTCTGCTGACCGCTGTAATACGACAGGGTGGTGTATTGTCCGTTCAGGCTTTCCAGCTTGCCGCCGTTCGTAATATTCACCACAGAGGTCGTACCGTAAGAACTGCCGATATAGAGGTTATCGGAGTTGTTGCGCGTACCCGTCTGAACGGTCGAGCCCTCGCCGTCGATATTGAGGGTGGTGTTGTAGACGTAAAAACCCGTGCCGCTCTGCAAGGTTGAGCCGCTGAGCACATTCACCGTGGCCGTGCTGAGACGTGAACCGGCAGGCGTTGTAAACGAATTTTGGAACCCCGCATCGTTCACCGAATGGCGGTAATACATATTCCCTGCCCCAATGGTGTCAGCGGAAGAAGGGTCGGTGTCTACGGAAGCATACGAACCGCCGCTGTGGGGGTTGACATTCCACTCAGGCACCTCGGCATCCGGCATGGGGATATTGGAACTGCCGCCCGTGAAGATGGTCTGCACCGTAAAGAATGTTGACTTGTTTTTGAGCGTCAGCGTGCCATCGCCGTCAATGGCCCCGATAGATACGGAGCTGCTGTAAGAAACGGAGGGAGGCAGCGGCTGCGTGTAATGACCGCCGTCCAACACCAGTTCGGCATTTACACCGCTGACAGACAGATTGTTGCCGTCGCTCTTAGGCGTGTTGGTGATGGTGGCGTTTTTGATAACAAGCGTGCCCTCACGCACAAGGAGCGGGGCTTTCATCGCCGTATCTTCATTCACCACCAGTGTTCCCTGACCGTCCTTGACAATGGCGGAGCGCTTGCTGTAATTCTTAGTAAACTGCTGCGTCTGCCCCAACACTTCCCCCACCGTCGTGTTCTCCGTTGTCGTAGACGTGGCGTACTCAATGGCAGCATCCGTCAGCGGAGTCGAGGAAGTCACCTTCTCCCCCTGCTGCACCGAAATGACAGACTGCGGCACAAACACATCATCCGCATAGGCATGGGCGGCAACAAGACTCAGGACAGCGGTAAGAAAGAGTGTCTTTTTCATAGCAAATCGTAATACCCGAACAATTAGAATCAATTTAGCGCATTTCTAACAAAAGCGCAATCATAAAAAGAGGGAAAAAAGAAAAAAAGCACCCGCCCTATCATGAGGGCGAGTGCCGAAATATTTTTTGCGTTTGCCTTACTTGCGGCGGCGGCGGGCGGCCAGTGCCGCCAAGGTCAGCAGAGACAGCGTCGCCGTGGCGGGTTCGGGCACCAAGCGGGCCTTACCGGCCAAATGCAGCGTGCTGCCGTTATCCTGCACCGAGTAGGTCAAATTGCTGCGGTCAAACTCAATGCTCCAACCTGCACCGCCGGCCAAAACATCGGGGGAAATCAGCAATTCCGTGTTATCACGCAGCGTGTCCATGGCGGCACCGTCCAACGTAATGGAATCATCACCGCCCCGCACAAGAATCACATCAAACGTGAAATCCTGACAGCCGCCGATTTCCGACAGCAAGGCACCGCCGAACTCGATGGTGAAGCAAGCACCGTTCTCCAGCGTCAGGCTGCCGTCCGTAATGGAGATTTGAGAATAAGTGGCGCTCTCCCAGCCGTTCAACGTAGCCGTAGCGGGGGTGTCAAGACCCGCAATACTGAACACGGTTTCGGAACCGCTGTACAGGGTCAAATCACCCGCAAAGGTCGGGGCACCGGGGGAGTTACCCACCACCAGATTGCCGTGAACATCGGTGGTGCCCAAGCTGCCGCTGCCTTTCAGCGTGCCGCCCTGCTCTACCACGGTCTTGGCATCAATCGTGCCTTGGTTATCAAGCGTGCTGCCGCCCACCACCGTCAGCGTGCCGTCCACCGCATGCTGTTCTTCCGTGGCCTCGCGCCCCACTTTCACGGTATTACCCGCAGCAAGCGTGGCGGTTTCGCCCGCAACGGTCTTCATGGTGCTGCCTTCCCATGCCACGGTACTGCCCGTAGCGGCGGTGTTGACGCGCACACTGGCAGCGGTTTCCTCCACATCCTCATTATAAGAACCCAGCGTACCCACCTTATCCACAGAACCTTCTTCTTCACCCACGCGCACCACAAGGTGAGAGCCGTCCAACGCCACCGTCACGGCACCGCCGTGGCAGGCGTCATCCGTCGTGACATTGGCGGTAACGCTCTTACCCAGAATATGGGCGACATTCAGGTTAACTTGGCTGGTCGCTTCGTTATACTTCGTAGCACCCAGGAATTTTCCCTCTGTGTCGTACACGAACTCATACAGATTGAGGCCTTGGCGAATCGTCGCATCAATCTCTTTCAAGTCCTTGGTGTATACATACTGCATCCGCCCCTCCGCATCACCGCTCTCCACGCGTGCACCGATGGTCAGCGTATCACCATCGGGAGAATCAATATACACGCGGCTTTCGGATTCCTCCACCGCCTGAAGACCATTATTGTAGGCGGCCACCATCGTGTGCTCCGGGTGCATCGCCACCTCACACCCCGTCACCGAGACAAGCCCTGTAATCAGCGAGGTGCTTTCCCCAATGACAATCGAATCGGCCTTAATCGTACCGGAATTATCAATGGAGGAAGTGTAGGCATACAAAGAGGGTGCCGTCAGCGTGCCGGAATTCACCACCTCGGAATCCGCAACGTAAGCGTACGTGGTGTTGAAATCGCCCGAATTGTCGAGGGAAGCACCATTAAATGCATACAGTTCACGGGCAGTTACTTTACCGGCATTAGCCAAAGTCGTATTTCCATAGCACTGCAAATTCTTGTCAATACTTACGGAAGAATCTTTATCAATACTGATATCGGCCTTAGCCGGAGTGCCGGGATTATTGTATGCCCCCTCATAAGCGTCACCGACAAAAACATCACCCGCCGTTTCAAAAACAGCACCATTTTTCAGCTCAAGCTTAGCGGAACCCATTGTTCCGATCTGTTCCTGAGAAGCGGCAATGGTATTACGGAATGTGCTGTTATCCAAAACCAGCGTACCCGTACCGTTATATCGCGGGCTGTTCGCCCAATCAGAATAACCGATAATCAGACCTTGCTGCCCTGCTTTTTTACCATTGAGTTCCAAGGTGATAACACTCCCATTCTTAGCCTCCATGTACCCCGTGGCCTTGCCGTTACCGACAACCAGCTGACAGGCGGAAAGCGAGGCATTGTCCATGTAAAGCTCACCTGTGCAAGGTCCGGCAAGCTTAGAGTTACCCACATCCACATGGCAACCGCCGGAGGAGGTTGTCTTGCCGCCGACAATCAGCTGGGAGCCGGGGCTCATATGCAGCACACCGTCACCGGCTTTGTCAGCAGTCTGTCCATAGCCGACACCGGCAATGAACAGGGCGTTCGGGGTTGTCAGAGAGGCGCCTTCCGCCAGCGTCACATCGGCATTACCATACTGAGACCCCAGATTGGTAGCATCATTGCCCGTGGCGGCGGTAGACGAGCCGCTGCCGAGAACCACATCACCCGTAATCGTGCCCGTACCGGTAATGAAATCGCGACCGCTGACCGTCGAATACGTCACATCTGCCACGGCAGCAGATGTCATGCCCAACGCCAGTGAAAGAAAAAGAGTCTTTTTCATAATAGTAATCGGTTATGGAAAGATATAACGATACCACTGTACCCCGCCTACACTGCCGCGTCAAGCACAAAAGATGGTAGAAAATTCAGAAAATAATGTTATGTTTCTTTCCGTTGTTGTTGTCACAAAAAAGGCGCGGCAGAGTGCCGCGCCTTGGGTTAAAATGCTGTGTAAGGGCATCAGCCGAAAGCGACCTTGTACAGGTCCAGCAGCTCGGGCTTGGAGCAGGGGCGGGGGTTGCCGCCCGTGCAGACATCCGCCATGGCGGCATCGGCCAGGGCATCAAGGTCTTCCTCCTTCACGCCGATTTCTTTGAGCGTCTGGGGAATGCCGACATCCACGGAAAGCTGCTTCACCGCATCAATGGCGGCCTTGCGGAACTCGGCGGGGTTCATGGCATCCACACCCTGCACACCCATCACGCGGGCAATCTCGCGGAACTTGTCGCCCGTGAAGTCGGCGTTGAACTCCATGACATAGGGCAGCAGCACCGCATTGGCCACACCGTGGGGTGTGCCGTAGAAGGCGCTCAGCGGGTGAGCCATACCGTGCACCACACCCAGACCGACGTTCGAGAACGCCATACCCGTCATGTACTGACCGAGAGCCATGTCCTCGCGCCCCTTGGGGTCGTTCACACAGGCGGAGCGCAGGCTGCGGGAAATCACTTCGATGGCCTTCAGGTTCAGCGTGTCGGCCAGCTCCCAAGCACCGAGGGTGGTGTAACCCTCAATGGCGTGCGTCAGGGCATCCATACCCGTAGCGGCGGTCAGCCCCTTGGGCATGGTGCTCATCATATCGGGGTCAACCACGGCCACCACGGGGATGTCGTGGGGGTCAACGCACACAAACTTGCGACGGTTGGCCACATCGGTAATCACATAGTTGATGGTCGTTTCGGCAGCGGTACCGGCGGTGGTCGCCACGGCAATGATGGGCACGCACTTGTTCTTGGTGGGGGCAACACCCTCCAGCGACACCACATCGGAGAACTCGGGGTTATTGATGATGATGCCGATACCCTTGGCGGTATCCTGCGGGGAGCCGCCGCCGATGGCGATGAGGCTGTCCGCACCCTCTGCCTTGAACATGGCCACACCGTCCTTCACGCATTCCACCGTGGGGTTGGGTTCCACCTTATCGTACACGGCGTAGGGGTGCCCCATGCCGTCCAACAGAGAGGTAACCTTGCCCACCACGCCGAATTTCACCAAATCGGCACAGGTGACAACGAGAGTCTTCTTGAAACCGCGGCTCTTGATTTCATCGACAATAGCCGCCACGGCGCCGCTGCCGTGATAGCTCGTCTCGTTCAGAATAAAGCGTTTTGCTGACATAGTGCTAATCTACCACATATCGCCGTACGCAAGCAACAAGAAATTACCGTTCGGGGCGATAATTTTACACAACCGCCGCGGTCCCTCCCCCCTGCCCCATCACCCCATCTAGAACATCCACCTCTATTCCGGCAAGTTTGCATGCAAACGCCTTTGCCGCGCTGTTTTCAGGTGACTAGTCACCTGTGGTTTTCGGCATCTTGCGGCGCATTGCGGCGGGTGACTAGTCACCCCATTATTCATGCAGCGGTCGTTTTCTCTTGTATAAGTAACCTCTATCTGTTACATTGACAACATGCCTAACGTTCGACAAGTAGGGAAACGACAGATGTCTTTTTGGCTGCCGATGGAGCTTTACGCCCGCTTTGCCAATGCAGCCAAAGCCAAAGGTTTGCACATGTCCGAATATCTTGTACAGCTGATGCAGACGGCGAGTGCAGGCACCCCTGTTACGCCCGAACAGACGGCTGAGATGCTGCGTCGCGTGAAATCCGCCACTGTCACCCCTGCCGATGTTGCCGAAGCCGTGGTAGAAAACATAGCAGCCATTGCGGAGAATCAGGCAGCACACGCCCTTCGCCCGACCCTCCGAGGCATTGAAATCAACGCTCTCCCCGAGCTTACCCCCATTCCCAAATTAGGGAGCCGCAAAAAGAAACGCCGCTAAAGCGGGGGGGCATAGTTCTCAATCTTTCTCTCATCTCTTTCCGCATAAAGTGTCTTTACCCCCGATGGGGGCAGTATTGCGCGCAGCGGCGGGTGACTGGACACCTGCGGTTTCGACGTGCTGCGGCGGGAGTGGTGGGTGACTAGTCGCCTGTGGTTTCGGCGGGTTGCAG
>JAZLFB010000049.1:0-3167 GCA_045615585.1 Akkermansia sp. | reverse complement strand
CGCCTAACTCGCCCGCGCACACAATCCAGCGCATCCTTTGCCACCAAAGCAGCCTCAAGCACATCTACGCCTGTACTCCGCAGCACTTCAAGCGCCGCACGCTCTCTATCGTTTATCTCGGTTTTCATAGCTTCACAGTATTCACAATGCGTATGCAAGCCTAAAGTCAGGCATTAGTCAACGACCGCGCAAACACGCGCGTGAATACCAAGCCCACTAGTGTCTTGTCGAGTTAATCCTTGATAATAGTATGCTCTAGAAATTGCTTATTTAGAGGGTTTGGTCAACACGTTGGTATTATAACGAATTAACTCTACAAGACACTAGGTGAAGACGGCCCTTGCCCGTCTGGTCAGCGTACGCGCTTGAGGAAAAGAGAGAGCGCGTATCTAACACCTCGGAACATAGTACCCGTAGTGGTGGGCTTGCCACCTCATACGTATTGTGAAAGGGTATAATATCACCCCATGAAGCATATGTTGATTATAGGCGCTGGGGGGTATGGAAGGGAAATCTACAATATGGCCCCATTCTGTCAGGGCTATGGGGAGGAATGGGATATCAAAGGATTTTTAGACGACACTCCAGACCCGTTGCAGGGATTTGAGGGGTATGGCCCGATAGTTGGAAAGATACATGACTACCAACCACAGGACGATGATTGCTTCACTTGTGCAATAGGTTCGGTTGCCGGTAAGCGAGAATGTGTGCACACCCTCCTTGCCAAGGGTGCGGAATTTCTAAATCTCATACACCAAGAAGTGACAATCAATCGTAATGTCGTTCTAGGGCAAGGGTGTATAATCAGCAAGGATTGCATAATAGGAAGTGATGCGACAATCGGCAGTTTCGTGACATTGCAAATAGGCTGCATGATAGGGCACGACTCAAAGGTAGGGGATTGGTGCCATTTGCATCCACGCGTATTTATGGGAGGCAGAAGCACGCTTCATGCAGGGGTGCATATAGGCTATGGAGCGTTTGTTCATCCCGACAAAGTGATTGAGTCAGATGCAACGATTGCCGCAGGTGCATATGTGTATCGCAATGTTAAAAGCGGTACAACCGTCATAGGTAATCCGGCAACAGTGTTTTACTCCATTAAAAAGCGAGAAACGAAAGGTATTGAGTAGGAAATGTTTAAGACGATTTTATGAAAACAATAGACCAAAACGTATTTTTGAATCGAATTAGGGATGTCCTGGAAATAGATGGACGAGAGCTAACACTTGCGGATGAGCTGAAACAATTGGACGAGTGGGATTCCTTGGCATGCTTATCAGTCATTGCAATGATTGAGGATGAGTACGGTATTGTTCTGCGCCCCTCAGATTTCATAGCTATGGTGAGGGTGAGTGATATAGCAAGCGCAATAGAAGAAAAGAAAAGTTGAGGCGCTTAGCACGGCTCAAAGTACTACGTTTCGCGTGCGACTTACCCACGCCTGTACATTCGTAAGGTGCTCACAACCATTCTGGGGCGGGCATGTCTTGTGGGACTGTGTCTTGTGGGACTCCGATTTTCCTTGCCCCAGTCGAGGGGCATGCTACCATGCCCGCATGACGACACCAACGAGACTCCCCATGCTGGATGACACCACGCGCCGCATCATCTGCCGGAACGCGGAGACGATGCAGGGCTGCATCAGCAACGCCACCTGCGAAATGCTGGAGTGCGGCTGCGCGCGCGAGGACGTGCTCGATACCGCCCTCGCATGCTTTTGCGACGAGATAGTGTACCAGGGCAGGGTGCTTTCCCGTACCCAGACCGAACTCGTTTCCGCCTTCATGGACGCATGCCTAGCCGAAGTGTCCATCTTGCGGAGGCCGGACACTGGAACGGGGCAATGCGAGCTGCTTCCCGGTTATTTCAGCCCCGAGCATCACGCCATAATGAGCGAGCTCATCGGAGAATATATCCGCGAGTTCTTCGAGTTCTACCAGCTCTACCGCCAGGACGAGGCGGACGGAATACACGTCATCGAGCTCACCACGGAGAACTTCTGCGAGGTGCTGGACTGCTTCGGGCATGAGGTCACGCCGAAGCTCCGCAACGCCGTCACGGAATACGCCATGCTCGCCCTGTTCACGACAACAGCCCTTCAGGAGGCTTTATCCTCGCCCTTCTAGGCACGCTGCAAGCCCGCACTAGCGTCTCCCGGCACCTGCGGGCTTGCTGGGGCTGAAACGCGCTCCGGCGGGCTGTCAGCCTCCGTTTCAGGCGAGTCGTTTTTGCCCGGTTTTCCGCAGCACTTCAACGTCTATCCCGTTGCATGGCATACTCCCCCCGAGTATTGGATACGAACGGCAATTTTCAAGAACGGCGACAACCCCAAACGCTGCGAACGCCCGGAAAAAGCCCGATTTTCCGCGCCGTAGCAAGGTATATCCGTTCATGGGCAATACCCCCCCCGAGAAAAAACTCAATCTTCGTAACTGAACAACAGGTGTAGCCGAACGTGGTTTTGCGAAAAGTTTTCTGACCTTGCCCGGATGACTCGAACGGGCGTACCGTATACCGCGAACCCGCATGGCACTAGGCGTTCAAGTTTTTCAAATGACATTCAGGGGTGTGAGAAATCGGTGCCGAATTCGGCAAAAAGAGGCTACAACCGGGAGTTCCGGGGAGTTCCGCAGTGCCAAAAAAACGCCCCCCGCCGCCGAATGGCGGGGGGTATGACGTCTCCCGCTACACTCCTGCACCCGAATTCATCGGTTCCCAAATTCTTTGGGATACATGTGTGTTTTGCATTGAGTTGTCCGGGTGTTTCATGTTAGAATACGCGCGCATGCAAGAGACAGACATCACCTGCCACCCCACGCGCGACACGTTCGTTCGTTTCGCGATTGTGCTGGTTGCGTTTTTCGGCTTCGGGCTGTATTTCTTCTATGACGGCTCTGTGGGCTACCGCAAGGCCAACGAGGTGTATTTCAGCTACCAGGCATTCGCCAACCTGGGGCAGAAGGTGCAGCAGTCCGCCCCCGCTTCATGGAAGGCCATGACGTCATCCGCCGCGCTGCTGCCGACGGTTCAGACTGAAGACGGCCCCGTGATTGAAGGCGACAAGGGGCAGCGCTTCCCGCTGCCGCAGGAGAGCGAGGCCACCCGCAGCTGCCCGCCGGAGGTGCAGGACTACCAGGCCATGAGCAAGGGCTGGAACGATTGCT
>JAZLFB010000048.1:0-1975 GCA_045615585.1 Akkermansia sp. | reverse complement strand
GTTGGCCAGCGTCAATGTCTGCGCCACCTTGATGTCCGTGGGGTTCTCTCGCGGGATGTACCCCTTCATGGAAATATCGGTCTGGTCGTCATAGAAGATGATGCCGACCTTCACGCCGCGATAATCCCGCTGCACCTTCGTATCGGGCTTGTAGTCGATGTCCTGACTCTCCAGCAAGATGCCCTGCTGGTCCTCGTCAAACCCGAATACGCCTACTGTTCCAAGTATCGTTGCCATACTTGGCGCGGCGTGTCAAAACTGCACGACCGCTACTGCTTTCCGCGAACCAACTCACGCAGTTCTCTTGTCATTCTTGCACACGTTTGCACGTCTGCATAGTGTATCATGGCGTGATGGTGGGCGCAAAGGCAGACCATATTGGCAGGAGTGTCCTCGCCGCCGTGGGAGAATAGCTCCAGGTGGTGGACTTCAACATACGGCATGCCAGCAGGGGTATCAAACGAATTGCCGCAATCTCCATACTGGCACTTGTAGTTATCACGTTCTCTCACCATCTCCCTTGCCGTTGCATCCCTCGCCCTTGTCTTGCTGAAATAGACCTTTCTTGCCTCCTCCCGTTCCTCCACTAACCTTTTGAGAGAATTTTCTCGGAAAATATCTTCCAAATTATCTGCTCCGCAAAGGTATTGTGCCACCTTATTAGTCAAACCATCAAAGGTAAACGCTAGTGGGGCAGTACTATAATACACCAACTTTTCAATGCCTTTTCGGAGGTCATGGCTTTTGATTTCATTTTTGTCTCCGCAGTTTACAACCATTTTGCCGCAATCACATGAATGTATCTCGAACAGATTAACCCCCAAACTGTTTGCCCTTTCTTGAACCTGACGGATGGCTTCATTGCGGTCGCGATTATGATTTGCTCCTTCGCTCGGGATTAGAATGAAACACCTGCCATCTGGCGCACAGGCGATACGGAAAGTGGCATCTTTCCATCGTATTTTCACATGAGAATTGAAGTGAATTTCAGGCATGTTTTCAGGATGGCGCAACACCTTTGGACACGCAAGAAGAAAAATTGACATCCTCAAAACTGCACGACCGCCCGGAACTCGGCGTGCTGCACGAAGCTGTCGTCCTGCACCTCGGCGCGGTCGAGCGCGGCCGGCTTCAGGGAGTACAGGTAGAAGTCGCCCGCCGCCTCGTTGATGTCCTTGCGCGCTCCGGCAGCGCAGAGCACCCGCACCAAGTCCGAGCCGGAAAAGCGGGCCTCCGCGCCGTCCTGTTCGTGGGCGTTCGTGTGGAGCTCCAGCGACACGGACATCTCCCAAGTGCCGTTGCCCGGCACGCGCTCCGTGTCGGCGGTAGCCTCCACCAGGGCGTAGGGGAGCGCCAGCTCGCCGTTGTCCAGCGGGGTGCGGACGGACAGGCCGGGAAGCCGCTCCTCCAGGAAGCGGCGCAGCGTCTCTGTAAGCGAGTGAGGGTTCATCTCATCGAGCGGAGTATCTTTCTCTTAATGGCGCGCATGGAGCCGTTGAGGCCGCGCTTCACCCCGGCCAGGGCATATTCTGCACGGCGTTGCAGCAAGGGCTGGCCGTAGGGCACGCTGTTGGTGACGGTGAGCGTGTAGGTGTTTTCCGTTTGGCGGATGGTGATGCGCCCCTCGCCCGTGGAGTGCCGCTTCACCCAGGCGGGCACGCTCGTTTTGAGCTCGCGGACGGCGGCGTTCCAGCCAGCGGCCATGCGTCCGAGCTGTTTGATTTTTCCCTTGATGACCTGCTGCATCTCGGCCTTGGAAAGCCACTTGCCCTTGTAGAAGCGCTTTTCGTAGTTGGCCTCGATTTTGGCAATCCAGTTGTTCCTTGTCACGGAGGGGGAGGTCTTGGCTATCAACGGGGGCGTGTTCTTCACCGCCGCCTTGACAAAGCGCGTGGCGACATCACGGGTGGCCTGGCCCATGTCCTTGCGGCACAGCACGGCCCATTCCGCAATCTTGCGGTTGATTTCTGCATCG
>JAZLFB010000047.1:0-3439 GCA_045615585.1 Akkermansia sp. | reverse complement strand
CGTATGAGGTGGCAAGCCCACCACTACGGGTACTATGTTCCGAGGTGTTAGATACGCACGCGCTCTCCTTTCCCTAAACGCAAGCTGACATGACGGGTAAGAGGTATCTTTCTCCCAGTTGGCTTGATATTCTCGCGCGTGTACGTGAATGTGCCGCCGTTGACTAATGCCTGACTTTAGGCTTGCATACGCATTCTGAATACTGTGAAGCTATGAAAACTGAGATAAACGATAGAGAGCGTGCGGCGCTTGAAGTGCTGCGGAGTACAGGCGTAGATGTGCTTGAGGCTGCTTTGGTGGCAAAGGATGCGCTGGATTGTGTGCGCGGGCGAGTTAGGCGTGCGCGGGAGTGCATGCGTCTCGGTGCCGAGGAAATGCGGAAACGCGCGAAGACGGTCACCTTCTGCAAGGCAGTAGAGACCGCATTGGAGGATAGGGAGCGGAAGGGGTTGAGGGAGCGTTCGATTGTAGACTTCCGGTATCTTTGCCAGCGGCTGATGAAGATGAATTCGGGGTTGGCTGTGCGAAGGATACGAAGCATCACATCAAAGGATTGCCGGAGGTATCTGGAAACAGCGTTCGGCGGCAGTGCGGCGCAGTTTAGGAAGGCTCGGGCCATCATGAGCGGGGTGTTTTCCTCGGCAATCAAGCATGATTGGTGCGATGCCAACCCGGTATCGCGTGTGGAAGTGCCGGATGTGATGGAAAAGCCGATTCAACCACTGAGTATCGAAGAGGTGGAGCGTCTGGAAGCGACGGCGCGGTTGCCGGAACACCGGGAGATGCAATTGTCATTGCACCTGATGCTATACTGCGGCATCCGACCCACGGAAGTTAGCAGGATTGACCCCGAGCGCGACATCGACTGGCAGAACAAGTGCGTGGTGGTGCGTCCTACTGCATCCAAGACGGGAGGGGGGCGTGATGTGCCGCTGCGCAAGGCGGGTGCTATCTCCGACCATACAATACCGAGTCACTGGTTCCAGCGCTGGAGAGCGTTGAGAAAAGCCGCAGGCTGGAGCAAGGAGAACAACACCCCCTGGTGTCCAGACGTCTGCCGCCACACCTTCGCCACCTACCATGCGTTTTACTACCGGGATTTCCCTTCCCTTCAGATGGAGATGGGGCATAGGGACAGCAACCTCCTGCGCACACGGTATGTTTATGCGGGCGGGAATGTTCAACGTAACGCCAAGCTGTATTTCCGTGAGTAATGGACAAGAGAGCTACAGCCCCTCATCATCGTCCGGTTCGGAGGTCTCTCTACCAGCCCACCATCCGCGCACTTAGCCAGATGACTTACCTCACATAGATGATACTATTCAAGCCAAAACGCTTGGCCACACCAAGGTTCAGCACATCGTCCCCGCTACTGGGATACCATTGTCCAGTTAGCGAAGTCCACTCATGATGGGTGAAATCCAGTGTTTTCTCGTATTTCTCCTTGGAAATTCCTATGAGCGGGATATACGGACTCAAATCATGGGCGACCATACAGCCGGGAATGTGGAAATATCGCGGCATAACTGGGGATGTATCAATCTCCCCCTTGTGGAGCACCAAGTGCGTTTCTCCGCGTGCCAAAGCAGCTTCTGCGCGCGCGGCTATCTGGCTCCTCACCCTATACTGGGCTACCGCTAACGCTATTGTTGGCACTAGTATCGTCAGCGTCAAGACCGTCCGCAGGGAGAGTATCATCCCCACTTCCTTTGCTCCACACCCCTTATGATTGACTATCTTATAAAGCAGCCGAGCCATAATAGCGAAGAGAATCAAATCCAGCGGCGTGTACGCGCGCGGTGCCCCCCAGCAGGGTGCTGCCAAAAGCACGCTCCATAGCAGCAGCATCACCAGCATCATGAATGCCAACCGCTTGTCAATCAACTTCACTCCACGTCGCCACCCGATATACACCATAATGCTAAGCACTAGGGCCTCGCGCCAGTAAAAGATGGCAGCATAGAGCCAATTGGCAGGTTGAAGCAATGAATTGAACAGGATATTGTGGAAAGAGAGCTCCCACCCAGACGCCGCAGCGCGTGCCGTACCTGCAGGAGCCATAAAAAAGAGAAACGCTGAAATCAGCAATATCGCTTCTATCACCACATACTGCCAAGTGATGCATATTTTTCTTTGCTTTACACATGCATATAAGCCGCATCCTGTGAACAATAGCAACGAGACTACTGATGTGTTTTCATTGGACATACCCACCACTACCGCAAGAGGCATACATGACAGGAACTTCCACGTTTGAATCTTGAAATCGCCACTCTTAAAAATGTCCTCCCACAACACGAAGAAAAGCATGGCCAATACGCTTGGGTATAGCCAATTCATGTTTCCTATAAACCAAAACCACCCCTGTTTACTACCAAGGAAACACAGTGACACGAAAATGAAAAGAAAGGATTTTCTGCAACCCGACCATGTGCCTACAGCTATGCGAATAGACAAGAAAATTGCAGCGACACAAAAAACAGGATTTAGAAGATAATAGGCATATTGGAGATAATATGAGCTTATGCCGTTTTGAAATCCGATTGCATAACTTACGAGTTCTCCTATTCTGGCATTCCACTCTTGGTATGATATACACGCGTATCGGAACCCCTCACTGCAACAATGTGCTTGCATATGAGCTAAATCCTCTGGGTCAAAAGCATACATGTACGACAGCACAGCAAGCAGCACAAAAACTATTATTTTATCTAAATGAAATAATACTTTGATTTCTTTTTGTTGCATAGACTTAAATCGAGTATAAGAATTATCCATAAGGTTATTCTTCGGACATTTCTTTAACTATGTAGTGGGGGCGGCGTTTAACCTCTAAATAGGTCTTGGCTAGATACTGTCCGATGATTCCGAGACATAACAATTGTATCCCGCAAAAGAAGATGAGAATGCAAACCATTGATGTCCATCCTGAAACCGACTCGTGCCACAAAAGTTGCCGCAGCATCAAAAAAACGATTGCAGAGAAAGAGATGACGACAAATGCCAGGCCCAGCATTGAAGCCAACGACAAAGGCGCGGTTGTGAAACCCACGATTCCTTCAATGGAATACTTGAAGAGCTTCCAAAAGGACCATTTGGTTTCCCCTGCCACGCGCTCTACATTTTCAAACTCAACCCACTTTGTACGGAAACCGACCCACTCGTTGAGTCCTTTTGAGAAGCGGTTGTATTCCTGCAGAGACAGTAATGCCTCGACAACCGAGCGGCGCATCAGCTTGAAATCCCTCGCGCCATCTACAATCTTCGTATCGGAAATAGAATTGATAAACTTGTAGAAGCATCGGGCGCACAATGAGCGTATGGGTGGTTCTCCCTTCCTGGTAACCCTCCGAGTGCCGACGCAGTCGTATCCTTCTTCTTTAAGCGCTTTAAGCATTTCAGGCAGGAGAGATGGCGGATCCTGCAAATCGGCATCCAT
>JAZLFB010000046.1:0-7275 GCA_045615585.1 Akkermansia sp. | reverse complement strand
CCCTTGGGCGATAAGAATTTTAGCCCAATACGTGAGTATTGGGGACAAGGCGGGTGGCATTACACCCCCCATAACCCTGCCGCATGGCAGGGTGGTTACGGAGCGACGGTGAATCTGTTCTTGTACGTGTTTCGCGCTTTGATTCATTCTGCTGTACCCCGAAATCCACTCTGAGCGAGGAGCGCGAAAAACGTACAAGAGACGTCCCACCCACCCATTGGTACCACCCTGCCATTCGGCAGGGTTCGGTGCGGGATAAAATCACGGTGGATATTCCCAACTCTTACGAGTTGGGCTAAAATTCTTATCGCCTAAAGGCTCAACGGACGCGCGGGCTTGAGGCCCGCGCAACATCCCCACAAATCCCCCTTTGTCGAGGTGCTCAATGATTGCTCCATCAGAACTTCACCGTGCATCCTGCGCCGCCGCTGATACCGCGTTGCACGCCTGTCCAGCCTTGCACGTTCAGGTTCAGCAGCACGCGGTCGGAAGCAAAGGGGGCGAAAGTGGTGCCCAGTTCCACCATGCCGCTGTTGCCTTTCAGCGAGGGCGAGGGAGAGGTGAAACCGCCGATGACGGCGCGGGCATCGCCCTTAAACTCGTGCATCCATGCCGCACCCGCGTACAGGGTGGCGTTGGCCGTCAGCTCGTAGTTGTAGCGCGCCCCCACCAGCGTGCGGTGGCTGTTCACGCCCGAGAAGTGTAACGACTCACCCGATGAGGCCTTGGCATTGCTGCCGTTCGTGTGACCGTACATGTAGCGGGCGTACACGTCCACCGTGTCGTTGCTCTTGGGCGACACCTTAAACTCCTTACCGCCGCCGATGAGGGCGCTTTGATAAGATGCCTTGTCGCTGTAGTTCGTATAGCCCAGCGGGTTCATGGCGCTGTAGTCGGTGTGCGTGCGACCGAGACGCACGGCACCTTCCGCATGCCAACCCCGCTTACCCTGCCAGTCGGCGAGAATCGCACCGCCGTACAGCTTGCTGTCACCCTTGCCGCGCACGCCGCCCACATAGCTCTTGTAGTCGCCGCAGCCGTATTCACCCGCCACACCCAGCGTGACAGAGGGAGAAAGAGTCTTGGCCACACCCAGCGCGCCGTTGAAGCCGTCGGCATCCACATGGGAACCCGTGTTGTAACGCAGGTGTGAACCGCCCAACGCCACAAAGGGAGCCGCCTCATACTTACCCGCCGCCGCAGCAGCCTTGGCAGCCGTCTTGGCTTGCTGCATGCCTGTGGTCGCCATGAAATCCGCTGCGCTGTTGACTATGGCCGCCGTGTTCGTGCGCGTCTCCGTCATGGATTTCAGGGTATTCTCTTCCACGCGGGGGGTACCCCCGCCTATGGTCAACACCAGATTATTTCCGTCTACGGCTACCGTACCCGTGTAGGTAGCCGTCACACCCCTGAGCATGTCCACCTCGGCTGTCATGCCCGCCGTTTCGAGCTGTCCGCCGTTTTTTGCAATGAGGGTCACGGTATCGTTGGCGGTGAGCTGCATGGTGCCGCTGCATGCCACCCCGATTTTCACGCCGCTCAAATCGGTATCACTTTGGTCTGCTGTCAGGGTCAGCATGGTGTTACCGTTTTTCATGGCAGGGGTGAGATAAAAGTTAAGCTGCTGCACAAAACCGATATTTTGAGCGGAAATGCCTGTACCGTACACATTGATGGTATTGAGACTGTTCCCCGCTCCGGCATTGTCGGCACCGTAAACACCGCCGACAACGGCAAAACCGCTGCCTTTATAGTTGCCGAGACTTGCCCCCTGCCCCACCAGATTGACCGTATTACCGACAGCGGTACCCTGCTGTGCTCCGTATACATCCCCCTTGATTGCACCGCCGCAGACAGTAATGGTGTTATGAGCAACCTCTTTCGGTGCTTTGCCGCCCACGACGGAACCGTTAACGGTGCCGCCTGTTATCACAACGTTGTTGTAGCAGGCTGCGGCCTCAATGTACTTCATCCACGCAACAACGGTACCGCCCATCACATCACCTACCGTTCCGCCGAGAAGAGTCACGCTGTTGTTGAGTGCATGGCCGTTGATATCGACCCAGCCGCCGCACACCGAGCCTGAGATACTGCCGCCGCGTATCGTGACACTGTTCTGCTGTACGGTGCCGAAAGTCGTCTGACCGCCTTGGATGTAGCCGTAGAGGGTACCGGCCTGAAAATCAACCTTATTGTCAAGAACATCGCCGGTGTCGGACTTACCGCCGTAGATTTGATTAACGCCGGTACTTTTCCCGTTGGTAACGGTAACGTTTCCGTAGCGGGCGGGCGTGTTTTGAGTTTCTATGCCGACATATCTGTCATCACCGCTATAGGAACCGCCGGAAAAGGCAGCCGATGAGGCCTTGGCAAAGACAGGGCTGCCGCAGGCAGCCGATAATGCTATCAGGAGGAGTGAGTATCGCATAAACGTAACAGGGTGGTTAGGGGTTGTTAAGGGTTGTGATTAACAGGCAGCGGAACTGCCGGATAGTCCTAATCTATCCCGACCGGACGGCTCCGACAAGGCTTGTTAGGCTCGTTGCACGGCAATGCTCACCCAACCCCTTCACCAAAAGTGAAACCGTTACGCCAACAGATATCCGCGCCGCTGCCCGCCGCTGCAACCATCTCTGTCCAACAGTCGGCGCGCCGTGTTCTACCATGAAGGTGAGCTTTTTTCCTCACCCCTGCCATCTGCATCTTCATTCGTCGGCGGTGGCACCTTGCACCAAAAAAGCACCCGCCCCATAAAGAGCGGGTGCCGATGAAACAAAGGCTTGGGTGACGTATCACTTGTGCCTGTAGCCGCACTTGGGGCAGACACCGCTGTCATCCATCGAAACGCCGCACAGCGGGCAGCGGTCGCGGGTGCCTTGCACCGCAAACGAGCAAGAGGCTTTGTTGGACCCGCTGGCAAAGGTGATTTCGGCGATATTGAGCTTGTCTTTCAACAGCGCGTACACCATCTTAATCATGCCTTCCGTGGTCATCGTCTCCTTGGTGACCACCAAGCGGCAGTCGGGGTAGGCGGTGCAAAGGTCGTTGCTGAACGCGGGACCTTTCGTGGTGTTCAGGCGGTGACCGTCTTTAATGTGCTGCTTCTCGTACACATCGAGAACGGCGGGCAGCAGCGGGTCGTCCTCGCGCAGAATGAGGGCGTGGTCAAAGTTTTGGAGGACGTTCCATGCAACCTTTTTAATCTCGTTGCAGGGGAACACCATGTTCACGCCCGCATTCACGCTGTCCTCGACCTCAATGGTCAGAATACCGGTGTGGCCGTGCAGGTACTGCGCCTCGCCCTGAAAGCGGTAAAAGCGGTGGGCGTACTGAATTTCAAACGTGGTGATACTTCTCATCTTCTTCATGGGGTTGGGGGTGGCAAGTCGGGTAGTAGCCCGCCTTGTCCTCCTCTGTTTACCCTCTTTTCCCCAACATGGCAAGCCGTATCTCCAACCATTAGAGACGGCAAAAAAAGGCACCCGCCCTACCAAGAGCGGGTGCCGATAAGAGAAACACCTGTGCCGTGTATCACTTGCGCTTGCGGCGCATGGCCAGCCCCGCGAGAGCCAGCAGCGAGAGCGTGGCCGTGGCGGGTTCGGGCACAAGGCTGTAACGCCCCTCGCTGTCAGCGTAAACGGATTCGCCGCTGACGTGCAGCGTTACGTTCGTCAGTTCCTTGTAAGAACCGATGGTGAGCGTAACCGCCATCGGTTCATCAAGTGCACCGCGAATCATGTTGGTGGTAAGAATCACATCAATGCTATCCAGCGCGGCAAGATCCAACCCGGCGGGAATCGCCTCCATCGTCAGAATCGTCAGCTCGCTGCCCGTCAGCAGCAGAGATGCCGCCATAAATTCCAGCGTATTCTGCGGGGAATCCGAGGTCAGTATCAACCCGCCATTCTGCAGGGAGAGCTGATAACCGGTAGGCGCGTTCACCAGCGTGGACATTCCGCTAAGATTGCTGTCGGGGGCAGCGGAAATCAGCGTGACAGGGCCGGAGGAAGAGGACAGCGCGTCCAGATAATCCTGCGACAGCGTGATCTGCGTGTTCGAGAGGTCGAAATCACCGCTCAGGGTAAGGGAGGAACCCGCATGGAACAGCAAATTCTCCACGTTGAAATGCTCCGTGCTGGTCACGCCCTCTCCCGTGGGCAGAGATTTGGCAGAACCCGCCAGCGAAGGGTCATTGATGCTTACCTTGCCGTTCAGCACCAGCGTGTCCGCCACCATGTTGCCGTTGAAGCTCGTGCCGTCCTCCGCCGTAACCGTCAGCGAACCCTTGTCCAGATTGAGCAGATTGCCGTTCACCACGGTGTTCTTTTCAAAGGAAACGGAAACCTTGCCCGCGCCCATGTTCTCCACGTTCACGTTCACTTCCTTGTTGTTCTTGAAAGAGACGTTAAGCTCGGAACCTTCGCTGAGCACGGAGCGCAGACTGCCGTTCCAATCCTTCACATCGCCCTCAAAAGCGTAGCTCACCTTGGCACCGCCCTTTTCATCGGCCATGCGCATATCACCCGTGCCGCTGACAGCACCCGCAAAGGTGATATTCTTTTCGCCGCTGACCTGCGTAACGCTCAGACCCGCCGCACCGAGGCTGTCGGTCGTCAGGCGGAGGTCGGCGGTAACGGTGCCGCTCTTGTCCCAGTCGGAAGCCGTGGCGGCATTCAGCTCGGCCACGGAGCCTTTAACAGCCGCGTTATTCAGCGTTTCCACACCCAGAGAACCCGCATTGCCCGTCAAACGAACCGTGCCGCTCCAGTCCTTGCCGAGCTTGGCGTAGCCCATCTTAAACCCTTCGGCAACGTAGGTACCCTCGCCCGCCAGTTCGGCGGTGAAGCCCGCCGATGCATCCTCCGACACCAAGCGGGAGGAGTTCAGCTCCATCCCCGCGCCGATATTCAGCGTGGCATTGGCGTTCAGGTGGAACGAAGTGGCATCGGCATGATCGCCGTCAACGGTGTAGTCACCCGTGGTGCCGCCCTTACCCAAGTAGACAGGGTTGTTGTCCGGATTCTCGGCAGCCTTGGCGTAGGGGTCGAGCAGGAAGGTGATTTCCACCATCTTCCAGCGGCGGTTGGTGCCGTCATTGAAAAAGTACTCCGTTTCGCCGTCTGCATTGGGGGCAGAGGAGAAGGTCGCGTAATTCAGCTCCTCCCCATTATCGGAGTTGGTGTAGTAAATGCCCGTCAGGCGTTCGGGGTCGCCCGCGCCGTAGGACTCATAGGTACCGCCCCAAATGGTGAGGGCGTGCGCCCCTTTGCCGGGGGTCTGATTCATGGTCAGACCCATGGCCAAATTGTTCTGCAAGCCCCATGTAATCGCCTCCTGCACGCTCATCGAGGTGTAGAGAGAGCCTGTCAGCGCATGCCCTGCGGGGGTCACATCCACCTTGTAACCGAGGTCCGCGGGGATGTAGGTAGAGGTCGTGCAAACGGCCTCCGCCGTGGCGTGGTTATAGGCATTGGCGTAGAAATTGCAGTCCGCCGAAATGGTGGTGGAGGCGTTTTTGGTGTAGTCGAAAATCTTATCGTAAATATTCTCGGCAAAGGCCGTGTTCACCGTCTCTTTGGTGGCTTCGGGGTGCTGCGAGTACCAGTAGGCCAGCATGTTCGAGGCCGTCACCGCCGCACAGGTCTGCGAGTCGATGACACCGCTTTCAGGCGCGCGCACCAAGTATTTGCTCACATCAAACCACCCGCTCTCCAACGTCACGCCGTTCAACAGGCGCGTTTCGGTAGCGGCAAGACCGCAGGAGGCCAAGGCAAACGTAAGGAAAAGAGTCTTTTTCATGGCTTTTCTCCAGTAAAGCACATTCCCCGCGCGCACGCAAGGCAGAAGTTAGAGAAAGCCGTACCCAACACAAAAAACCGCAGCTTTTGCTGCGGCCTTTTCGGATAGGGATAAGGGAGTCGGACCCCGAATAGCGGTGCCGGAAACCGATGTGTTGCCAATACCTTACTGCGCTTTTGCGCTCGGTCGCAGTCGCTACTCGCAGTCAAATTCGCAGTTGCACCCTATCCCTGTTCTGTGGCGGGCGGGCTGAAAACCGGTCGTATCGGCTCCGTAGAAAGCGGGCGAGGGTTCGGAGCCCGATTAGCCAATAGCAGAGCTATTGTCCCGCAGGGGTGAGCCACCAATGGGGTGGTGGCGAAGCAACATCGGTAAAATGGTATGGGGTGTTCGCTATTGCCCGCAGATAGGTAGGGTAAGGTGGCGCGTATCTGCCTGCCCCGCTTGCCACCAAGAGATGAAAAAAGCCCGCCCTTGGCTGATGCCTTGGGCGGGTGCGATATGCAGGGCTTGATTACCCCGCTTGAATCTGTTGTGCTTACTTACGGCGACGGCGGGTAGCCAGTCCTGCGAGAGCCAGCAGAGACAGCGTAGCCGTGGCGGGTTCGGGAACGACAGCCGCCCCCTTCACCGTAATATTGTTAAGACCAAGGTAGCAGCCGTTCGTCTCCGTACCACGGTCAACAGTCAGAGCCAGAGTGATTGATTGACCGGCCTGAAGCGTATTACCACTTCCATCAAGGTTAAAGGAGAACACACCGCTATCATTCGCGGGGTGGGGATTACCTGCCCCATTAACAATGCGGTTAGCAATGACAATACTGTTAGCAGGGGTGGATGCCGTAATGTCGTTCCCAGTTAAGGTCAATGTAAATATACGATTCGTGCTGGAGTTCTGATAGCCATTGCTGCTGTTGAAGGTAAAGCAGTCAAACACGACATCGTTGAGTGTTATGGCAGTATTGCTGCTATTAGTCAGGGTGAAAGAAAGCTTCCAATCGCCGCTACCATCGCCGACATTCACATTAGGACGAAGCTGATTAGACGCAGTTTTGCTGTCCAATGTAGTCTCCGAGCCATTGCTTATTTTTACAAGGCTCCAACCCGATGATGTGATTGCGGAACCGCTGCTGTCAGAGGCCGTCCAACCAGAGTTGGGGGCATTAAAGCTCACTGTCAGCAAATCGCTGGTTTCGCCCATCACCAGACCTCCGAGAGCCAGTAGCGTAATGAGTGTTTTTTTCATTGTATAGTAATAGGTTTGATATTTCACCCCTGCGTTCTTATCTCTTGCGCATTGAAATCGCCCCACAGGAATGCGGTAAGTATACAGTATTTGAAATGCTGTTGCATTGTAAGCATTTGTTTATTAGTCTTTAATGATGATTTGCATTGCGGTTTAACGAGGCGCAAAGGGGTTATTAAACGCAGAGTATGAAAGTTTTATGATATTTGGGATTGCAACAGCATTTCAAA
>JAZLFB010000045.1:0-6277 GCA_045615585.1 Akkermansia sp. | reverse complement strand
CAGCGACTTGCTGCGGCAGAACGGCGGCGGCTACGGCGCGGGTGCCGCGGCGGGCGGCCAGCATCCATTCGCGCAGAATGGCGCGGGCTTCCTCATCCACAGGCAGACGGCTCACCCCCCGCTCTTGCAGGGAGTGCAGGTAATCCAAAACCAAGCCGCCTGCATTCATGAAGTTATTGCTCGGTAATACTGAACGAACCCGCCCCCAGCGAAACCTGACCGTTGGCTTCGGTGCGGTGGTAGGTGTAGGTGCCGTTGGTGCCGTCGGTGAACTGCATTTCGTATACCACGGGCGGCTCCGTAGAGAGGGTGGCCTTGGCGGTCTGTTCGCCCGTGCTTTCGTAGGTCAGCTTGTATTCCGTGCCCGCCACAGCCAGCATGGCCGTGTTGTCGGTGGTGAAGGTGTAAGCTGCGTTGTCGTTGGTGCGGCTGCCGTCCGTGCGGGTAATGACACCCTTCATTTTGAGCACCTTACCCTGCATGCTTTCGGGCTTATCGCTGCTGAACAGAGAGGTGATGCCCGAGAAGAGAGAGGACATCCCCTTGTTGGCCGCCGTGGCACCTGCCGTAGAGGCCGCAGCCGTGGTAGCAGCCGTAGCCCCGCCCACCAGCGCGGAGGTGATGCAGGAATTCAGGCAGAACAGAGACGCGGCGCAGCAGAAGATAGAGAGACCGGTTTTCATGGCGCAAGATGTTATCATAATACTTCATTTTGTCAAGTTTAATGCCGATCCTGAAGGAGAGGAAATAAGAGGCCGTATTTGCCTGAAATGCAAGTATGGTGTTGCCAAAAAAGGGAAAATTTGATACACTCGCCGCGTTCCCGCACGCAGAGGTGTGGGTGCGCGTTCATCTCTCCCCCCATGAGTCTCCCCTTTTTCAGCAAACTCCGCAACAAGAAAGCCTATATCCGCACCGTGAAAACGGAGCTGGATAAGGTACGCGATGTCATTGCCGCGCAGACTGAACACTTTTCCCCCTACATGCGGGATTACATGCGCCACATCTGCAAGGGGCAGGGCAAGATGATTCGCCCCGGTCTGGTGCTGCTGACGGCGGCTGCCACGGGCGGCATTAAGGAGAACCACATCACCTTTGCCGCCATGTTGGAGATGCTGCACATGGCCTCTCTGATTCATGACGACGTGTTGGACAAGGCTGACACGCGCCGCGACCAACCCACGCCCAATGCTCTGTGGGGCAACGAGCTGGCGGTGCTGCTGGGCGATTCCATGCTGGCACAGGCTATGGTGATGGGGGCGGACATGGGCGACACCCGCTTCATCCGCCGCATGGCCTTGGGCGTGCGCGACCTCTGCGAGGGTGAGGTGGAGCAGTCCACCCGCCTGTGGGATATGGACATGAGCCGCGCGGATTACTACGAGCTGATTCGCAAAAAGACCGCCACGCTCTTTGCCATGGCCATGGGCGGTGCCGCGTTCCTGCAAGGCTTGGACGATGAGATGATTGAGCACCTGAACCGCATGGGTACGCTGCTGGGTATCTCTTACCAGATTTACGATGACTGCCTTGATTTGACGGGCACGGATGACAGCGCGGGCAAAACGCTGGGCACCGATGCCGAAAAGGGCAAGCTGACGCTGCCCGTGTTCTTCCTGATGGAATCCAGCAGCGAGGATGTGGCGGAGTACGTTCGCAACACGGTGGAGCAGCACCAAGAGATTGACTACGACAAGCTGCGCGGCACGGATGCTTTCCGCGAGGCGATTCGCCTGTCGGTGGATGAAGGTCTGCAACGCAACGAAGAGGCGCGCGAGGTGCTGTGGATGCTCCCCGAAAGCCCCGCCCGCGAAGCTTTGGCGGAAATGACCTACCGCTTGGATGAAATGCTGCGCGACTGCTGCGTGGATTGATTTGACCGCTTTCCCTTTTTACCCGCCATGCCGATTCGCCCGGAAAAGATGCTGCCCGAAGTTCCCGGTCTGTCCGAGAAGATGTGGCAGGATATCACCGATGCCGCTGCCAAGGCGGCCGAGGCGGAGCCGACGCTGACGGGGCTGTTGGATGATGTGGTGTTGAGCCGCAGCACGCTGATGGATGCCGTGTCGGTACGCTTGGCCCGCAAGCTGTCGCGCCGCGATATCAGCCGCGATGATTTGGAGCCGCTTATCCGCATGGCGCTGCGCCGCAACCCGCAGGTGGTGGATTGCATGGCGGCGGATTTGGCCGCCGTGGTGGAGCGCGATGCCGCCTGCCACAGCGCGTTGGAGCCGCTGCTCTTCTTCAAGGGTTTTCAGGCCTTGGCCACCTACCGCGTGGCGCATGTGCTGTGGCAGGAGGGGCGCCATGTGCTCGCCCTGCTGTTCCAAAGCATCGGGTGTGAGGTGTTCGGTATTGATATTCACCCCGCCGCCCGCATCGGCTGCGGCATTCTGCTGGACCACGGCACGGGTTTCGTGGTGGGTGAAACGGCGATTATTGAAAACAACGTCTCGCTGTTCCACGAGGTGACGCTGGGCGGCACAGGCAAGGAGAAAGGCGGCGCGCGCCACCCGATTGTACGCAGCGGCGTGCTCATCGGTGCCGGTGCCAAGGTGTTGGGGCGTGTGGAAATCGGCGAATGTGCCAAGGTGGCGGCTTCCTCCGTGGTGTTGGAGGACGTGCGCCCGCACACCACCGTGGCCGGCGTACCCGCCGTAGAGGTGGGCAGCGCATGGGAAGATTCCCCCGCCCTCTGCATGCAGCAGAGCCTGAAAAAATCCTAAGGGATTTTTATCGAGGTTTATCAGGTTGGGATTTTCCGCTCAGGCAAGCCTACGCTGCCTGACAAGCCCGCCGTTGCCATGCTGTCAAACGCGTGCTTGTTACACGATCAGCTTTCGTGCTTTTCCCACTTGGCGATAATGCGTTTGCAAAGGCGCTCTTTGGCGTTGAAACCCGCTTCTAGAGCCTTTTGAATGTGCTCATATGCCTTGCGGATATTCTTTCTCACGCCCAGCCCCTGTTCATAGCAACGCGCCAACGCGGCGTGAGCGTTCTTGCCGTCTCCGGCCTTGATAGCTTTGTGATAATAGCGACGGGCCAGTTCCGGATTTTTCTTCGGCAGACCTTCACCTTTAAGCGCCATGTCACCCATCGCTTTGAACGCCAGACTATAGCCGGCGGCGGCAGCCATGCGGAAATATTTCCATGCTTGGGCGTAGTCTTTCTCTGCACCTTCTGCCATACGATAACGATACGCCAAATTATATGCTGCGCAATCTTTGTCACCCTCTGCAATGGCACGGCGGAAAAGGGCTACAGCCTTGGCATCGTCTTTCTGACAACCGATACCCCAGTAGTAACAATAACCCAAATTATTGACCGCGCTGCTGCACCCCAACTCCATAGCTTCCTGATAATAACGGAATGCTTTCTTACCGTTTTTACGCACGCATTCTCCGAAACAATACATATAGCCCAGGTTGAGCCGAGCAATGGCATTACCGGCATCTGAGGCACGTTTCATCAATCGGTAGGCTTTTTTCTCGTCTTTAGATACGCCTTTACCATCCCAATAACATTTTCCTAAATTGCACCACGCAAAATCATCTCCCCCCTTGGCAGCACATTGATACCAGTAGAGAGCCCAGCCCCAATCCTGTGCTACGCCGTTGCCTTCCGCATATTGCAGCCCCAAGTTGAACTGCCCCCATACGGAGCCGTCCCGTGCCGCGCGCCGCCACCATTTGACAGCTAAATCATAGCGCTTTTGGTTGTGATAGATATTACCCAATTCATAAGTCGGCACATCCTCGGGAATCAGTTGATAGCAACAATCCCACACATGTTCCTCAACATCGGTATCGTCTTCGGCACGAAACCATGTCAGTTCTCCGGCGGCGTTGGCACAGCCGCATAGCACAGCCTGTTTCAGGAGGTCTATATCAAGTTCATCATCGTCCTCATATTTCTCCTCAAAGCGGCGGTACAACTCTTCACCACGAGACAATTCCTCTGCAGTCCATTCTTTCATCATTTTGTTAGGGGTTGGCTGCGTTTTTATAACGCATTTTCCCCGATAAAGCAAGCGCAAAGATAAACGCGTTCCTTTCCTCTCGCGCGGCGGGGCGCCCTCGAATCAATCTTCAACCTTTTCCGTTTCCCTCAGAACCAAATGCCCCAGCGTTTCCTCTTTACGACCGGGGATGTAGCAACGGCGCAGTTGGCGTGCGCTGCGCTTGGGGCGGCGGGTGTAGGTGCAAAAGACTTCACCCGTTACATCATGGCAAAGCTGAAAGCGCGGCGGGCGGGGGCGGTGAGGGCGCGGGGAGAAATCCGCGCATTTCGTTGTGGCGCGCTCATCGGGGATGCCGAGGGCGGAGCAGTAACGTTTCCACACCGCGCCGTGGCCGTGGCTGCGGTGGTGTACCCACGCCAGCGCGTGCGCCAGTTCATGCAGCAGCGTGCGGTGTATCTGCGCGGGGTCCTGTGCCAGATACAGGGCTACAAAATGCCGTGACAGGGTGATGCGGCGTTGTGCAGGGCGGCAGCAGCCCAAGCGGCGATAGGCGCGGTCAAAATCGAACGACCACCCCTCCAGATGCAGCAGCACAAAACAACGCACGGCATAGGACGTAATGTCCTCTGCCGTGCGGAAATGGGGTGACGGAAGTCTGATATCCCGACCCATGAACAGGTTTACTTGGCATCCAGCTTCTCGCGGACAGCCGTCTCGATTTCGGCGTACAGCTCGGTGTTAGTGCGCAGCAGCTCCTTGGTGCCGTCGCGCCCCTGAGCCAGTTGGCTGCCGTTGTAGCTGAACCAAGAACCGCGCTTCTGCACGATGTCGAATTCCATGGCCAAATCCAGCAGGGAGCCGACGGAGGAGATACCCTCGTTGTACATGATGTCGAACTCGCACTCCTTGAAGGGGGGAGCAACCTTGTTCTTCACGACCTTAAGCTTAGTGCGGTTGCCGTTCACGCTGCCGTCTGTGCCCTTAATCTGACCGATACGGCGAATATCACAGCGCACGGAAGCGTAGAACTTGAGGGCGCGACCGCCGGGCGTGGTTTCGGGGTTGCCGAACATGACACCGATTTTCTCGCGAATCTGGTTGGTGAAGATGCAGATGGTGCGGGCCTTGGAGATGAGAGACGTGAGCTTTCTCAATGCGGCACTCATGAGGCGGGCCTGCGCACCCACGGTGCTGTCACCGATGTCGCCTTCCAGCTCCTGCTTGGTGACGAGGGCGGCCACGGAGTCCACCACAATCACATCAATGGCGTTGGAGCGCACCAGGGCTTCGCAGATTTGCAGGGCTTCCTCACCGCTGTTGGGCTGGGAGACGAGCAGGTCATCGAGATTCACCCCCAGCTTGGCGGCATAGGCGGGGTCCAGCGCGTGTTCCACGTCAATGAATGCGGCGAGACCGCCCTGCTTCTGGGCTTGGGCAATCACGGTGAGGGTCAGCGTGGTCTTACCGGAGGATTCGGGACCGAACACCTCCACAATACGGCCGCGGGGGAAACCGCCCACGCCCAAGGCGCGGTCAATCAAGAGGTTGCCGGTGGGTACCACTTCTACCTCCATGGCCTTTTGGTCGCCCAGGCGCATGATGGCGTTTTCGCCGAAATCTTTCTGGATTTGAAGCATGGCGGCATCCAAAGCGCGCTGGCGCTGTGCCATGACTTTAGCTTGTTCGGGTGTTGTTTCTTTGCTCATATGGGGTGCAGTTTACCTGTTCGGCGGGCTTGTGGCAAGCCCAAATTTAAGTAATCAGAGGTAAAGGATGGTGACATGACACAAAGAGAAAGCCGCGGCACAACGTTGCACGTTATGCGTTTACATAGGGGCTTTTTACCTCTTCTTCCTTAGCTTGGATATCCTGAATCATCAGCGGCGTGTAGGGTTCGCTTCTGAAGAAGGAATCATCGCGACCGATTTCTCGGGCGCGGACGTACAATTGCTTGTAAATGGCGAATACGCCGAATGTACCGAAGAGATAGGGGGGAATACCGGCGCTGAGATAGAACAAGACTGCCGCCGGAAGAACACCGTCGAATGAAACGACCAGATAGGGGAAATAGCGGGTTGAGCGATACCGCCGGCACACCAGAATAACAAACAGAATTGAGAAGATGTAATAAATAAAGGACAACACCACTCCAACAACGCCGTAGCGGTGCAGGAACGTAATCAAACCGCTGTGCCACACACCGAATTCAGCGAAATGCTGATTTTCGCCGCCCCTTGCCTTACCACGCATGATGGCAATATTTAAACGCTGTCTCTTAGATTGGGATATACCCGGACCGTCCCCCCCTACATAGTC
>JAZLFB010000044.1:0-21321 GCA_045615585.1 Akkermansia sp. | reverse complement strand
GTGAATCTGTTCTTGTACGTATTCACCCGCCCGACTCTATGTCAATACGTCAAAATTCATTCTTCAAACCGCTGAAAAAATGTTCCCTGCCCGTTGGAAGCCTTCCCTTTTTGCTGATTTTCTATTTTATTGTCTATCAGTGTGTTAAAAATATGGTTGATTTTATCAACATCACCAATGGTGATGTTGATGGTGAGGTTTGCGGAGGTATCTGTTTTTTCTCCTTGTTGGCGGCAAGCTAAAATGCTATGCTCGCAGCCGTCAATAACAAATCTGCGTCGTTGTACGCCTTTATGCTATGAAAACACATCTTCCGCATCTTCTTCGCAAGGCTTTGCTGGCTGCTGTTATGGGGGCGGCGGGGCTTGCCGCCACTGCCAACGCTGAGTTCGTTTTCCCCGCTACCGATGACATCTCCGATACACAGGAATACGATGCAACGCGTAACAACATCTGCTTTGCGTTCAAGGACGGCGGCTCTGTTCAATACCCCTATTTCGTAAGCCCCAATGGTACGATCATTCGGGGAACGATCAGTGAACCGCGCTTCAGAAACATCTATGCATCGCACACAGGTGTGTCGGATTTCAAGGAAAGCGAATTGGATGGCGTTAAAAGGATTCCCGCCGGCTTGATTGATTTGCGCCCCGGCACCTATGTCACGGCGGATTCTACTATCTCCTGTGACTTCATGGTGATTGAAGAAGGAGCCACGGTTCAGGGCCGCTACTTCCCGGAGGAGGGCATTGCCTGTAAGGTGTGGAATTACAATTGGATTGACCTGCAGAAAGATGCCTTTTTCAGCTGCTACTACTACGAGGGCGGTTCCATTCATGCCGGAGAGAGCGCTGACGTGGTGATTTACAGCGATGCCAAAATGGGGCAAAGCTATTCTTTCTGCAACAAACCCGATGGCTCCACACAGTGGGACATGAAGCGCTATGATGACAGAGACAGTCACTCCCTCTATCTGGGGCCGGAAGCTACGATGAAAGTGTCCGGATGGCTGAAGGCCCCCGGCTTGGTGGAGGTAGGGAGGGATGGGTATTTGGAAGCCGGCAATGCCGCGTTCGACCGTTTGGTTACGCTGGGGGAAAACGCCAGCATGGTGGTGGGAAAAGAGCTTACCCTGAATGATTCCCTGCATATGAACAGCGGGTCTAAGTTGACGGTGTGGTCGATGGGGGTGGGCAAAACTCTGCTGATGGATGATAACTCCACCCTTGAGGCCGAAAGCACGGTCACGATGAAGCGTGGAATCACCCTTGGTGAGAACTGCACGCTGAAAACCGGGCACCTGACGATGAATGAGAACCATCTGGAGGTGAAAAACGGCACGTCTGTTACAGTAGCCTACGGCGAGCTGACGGGTGCGATGACGGTTTCCGGCGGCACGTTCACCTCGCGCGGCGATTTTTCGGTGGGTAATACGCTGACCGTCGGAAACGGCTCGCTCAAGACGAATGACGGGGAAAGCTCGTTGGAGGGTGCCACGTTCGTTTTGGCGAAGGGTGCCACGTTATCTGTAGACGGTAATGTGTCCGTGTCGGGGGATATGGAGCTGACACAGGGCACCAAGCTGAAACAGCACTACAGTCTCAACTCCTCCGTGGGCGGCAATCTGGTGCTGAACAGCGGGGCGGAAATCGACTCCCTGATCTGGAAGTTTAATGTAGGCGGCAATGTGGAGCTGAACAATGCCGCCCTGAAATTGAACACCGAGGTGGACGGCACGCTGGATGCGGGCGGCAATGTCACCATCGGTGAAGGCTCTGCCCTGAGCGGACTTTACTACCTGAAAGCGAAAGGCAGTGTTACCTTTACCGCGGGCAGTACCACGGACTATCTGTACCAAGTCAACGCCGATAGTTTTACCAAGGAAAAGGGCGCGGTGTGGACCCCCGTGGGTGGAAAATCCATTGAGCTGAACTGCAAAAACGATATTTCGCTCAGCGGTGAAGGGGGTGAAAAGTTGAACTTCTGGGGTATCACGCAGGAGAACAAGAACGCCACACTCAGCGTGAGCGGTAATGACTTTTTGGTGAATGTTGAGACAGATCATCACAGCGACTACGCGTTGTCGGTGGGCAAGCTCAGTGTGACGGACGGCGCGCGCATGACTGTGGAAAAGCTCAGTTGTGCCAATGGGCTGACCCTTGACAACGGCCGCTTGATTGCAAGGGAAGCCCCTTGGTATGGCGACCCGAATCCGCCTGACATTACGATTGAATCGGGTAATGTCTCGGTCAAAAATCACTCCGAACTCCGAACGAGCGGCAGTCTGATTCTGAAGAACGGCAATCTGACTACGCAGACTTCAGCTGTCATTGTCGGGGGTGCTATCGATGTGAATGGATCCTTATACATGCATAACTCTGAGTTCGACAGCAGGGTATGTCAGGTGCGGGCTGATTCCGTTACGGTCAACAACAATGTTCAGTTGGGGGTTGGCGTTGATATGACGGTGGAGAACGACATGGAGGTGAAATCATTATTTTGGCTGGACTATGGTAGCCTGACCGTCGGCGGCAATTTGGAGATGTACGGGGAGATGCATGACCAATCACTCGGTGGGGTGAGTATCGGGGGAAACTTGAACATGCACCGCGATTATGCGCTGGTTAACCCCAAGTCTGGCTTCAGGGTGAACACGACCGCCCTCTTTGAGGTAAAGGGGAAGGCTGAAATCGAATGGCAGATGGTGCTCGAAAAGGGGGCGAATGTAACCTTTGGCTCTCTGACCCTGACGGATAACGCTGAGCTGATGGAGGGGGCCACGCTGAAACTCGGTGACACCTCCCTTTTTGCCGCCCGAGAGGTGACCCTGCATAAGAATGCCGCCATTGTGCAGGAAAAGGGTACGCTGACGATGTACGGATACCTCAATATGAGTGAATCCGGTGCCTCTATCAGCGGGGCGGAAAAACTTGTTGTCGATCATCAGCTGACGCTGGGCGAAGGCGCTGTCATTGGGTGCGACCTTGAGACAGGGAGAATAGAAACGAGCGGCAACGCGGCGCTGAAGAATCAAAACGTCCGGGTGACGGGAGATATCTTTGTCGGCGGCGCATCGCTTACCTTCAATCATGTACAGGCAGCGGTGGACCGCGACCTCATTGTCAGCAGCGGTAAAGTGGTGGTGGAAAACGGCTCCTCGGTTACGGTAAGTGATATACGGCGTGATTTGAAGCCCTACTGCAAGCTCGATGCGGTGGAGGTGAAGGACTCCACCCTGACCGTGAAGGATATGATTTATACCGATTTGCTCAGCGTGCAGAACGGTACCGTGAACCTGAACGGCACCGGGCAACGCTCTATTGCGGAATTGTCTCTGGATAATGCCCGACTTCAAATACTGACTGCAACCGGAGAGGTGCCTGAAACGCCGTATGACTTGGTTGTGCAAGGTCTGACGGTGACAGGTGACTCGTACATGGAGGGCAACCTGTGGATTCAGGATCGCAGCAAGGTCACCTTCACGAACGGAGCCGTCCTTACAATGGGCTGCAGCGTGGTGCTGGGTAATGCGCTTGATTTAACCCTTGAGGGCTATGATGTTGAAAACACCGCCGATTCTCTCTTCCTTGCCTTTCAGGATGTGGAGGAGCTGAAGCTGTGGAAGTCGGGTGGCAACATTGTCACGGTAGAGGACGGCTTATGGTACGACCTCTACGGCACAATCAACAGCATCAACGGCAAGCAGATTACGGATCAGGGACAGCTCTACATCGGCTGGGATAAAGAGACGGGACGCGCCTTATTATCCACCGTGCCCGAACCCGCCACCGCTACGCTGAGCCTGCTGGCTCTGGCTGCCCTTGCCGCCCGCCGCAAGCGCAAGTGAAGCGGTTGGCGTTAGAACGAATTTAGGCGCGGGCAAGCCGCGCGGGATTTCAAGCCCTGTCTGACCGGTTGACAGACAGGGCTTTTGCGGTACGACCGATGTACAAGAGACGTGCCACCCGCGCCCTGCAATCACCCCGCCCGGCTTCACCGAGGTGAGCCGGTTGCGGAGCGCCTGTCCGGCGGCAGAGCAGGGGAGGAAACGGCATTTTGTGGCGGGTTTGCCGCTTCTCGCCGCCGTTTTCGCTTGCCACGGGGGTGGTGTTTTGCTAAAATGTGCGCGTACATTATGAACATCACTCCTAAATTCACCCCCGTGTTGGACCCGGACTTCATTGCGCCGGTTCTGTGGACCAAGGCTTATGAGGAGAAGGTGGCGGCTACGCCCGGCTCTCATGACCTTGACATTGCCATGGTTCGCCCCGAAGGTACCTGCTTCCGCTGGCATGGTCGTGTCCTCCCCCACGAGGGCGAGGAGAACATCGCGCTGAACATCACTTATGTGGAGCGCGTTGTGAAGTTCCTGATTTGGATGAAGGGCGGCAGCCGCCTCATCGTTGCCGGTGATGCCAAGATTGCCGAAACCATCAGCAGCATCTACAGCCCCAACGGCGCCCGCGCGTTCGACTGGGATTGGACCTGCAAGGTGTATGATGAGCCCTTTGTGGTGGAATCCGTGGCTTCTGCCGCCGACCTGCCCGAAGAGAAGAGCTCTTCCGTGTCTCTGGGTCGCAATCTGGACGGCTACCGCATCGGCTTCGACTTGGGCGGTTCCGACCGCAAGTGCGCCGCCGTGGTGAACGGCGAGGTGGTCTACTCCGAAGAAGTGGTGTGGAACCCCTACCACGAGAAAGACCCCCACTACCATCTGGAAGGTGTGGATGACTCTCTGCTGCGCGCTGCCAAGCATCTGCCGCAGGTGGACGCCATCGGTGGTTCCGCCGCCGGCGTGTACGTGAACAACGAGCCCCGCGTGGCCTCTCTGTTCCGCGGCATTGCTCCCGATGATTTCAAGACCGTGATTCGCCCCATGTTCGGCACGCTGAAAGCCCGCTGGGATGAACGCATGGGTAAGGATGTTCCCTTTGAAGTGGTGAACGACGGTGAAGTGACCGCCCTTGCCGGTGCTATGGGCATGAATGATGATGCCGTGCTCGGCATTGCCATGGGTACCTCTCTGGCCGCCGGTTATGTGGATGAAGAAGGCCACATCATGCCTTGGCTCAACGAGCTGGCGTTCGTGCCTGTTGACTATCAGGCCGACGGCGGCGTGGACGAATGGTCCGGTGACAAGGGCGTGGGTGCCATGTACTTCTCTCAGCAGGCTGTGGCCCGCCTTGCCCCCCGCGCCGGCTTCTCCTTCGGCGATATGCCCTATCCCGAGCAGCTGAAGAAGGTGCAGGCCGCTATGGCCGAGGGTGACGACCGCGCCCGCAAGATTTACGAGACTATCGGTGTGGAATTCGGTTACACCATCGCCTACTTTGCCAAGCACTTCTACGCCGTGCGCAACCTGCTGTTCCTCGGCCGCGTGGCTTCCGGTGAGGGTGGTGAAATCATCATCGCCAAGGCCAACGAGGTGCTGAAGGGCGAGTTCCCCGAGCTCTCCATCAACCTCTGCGTGCCCGATGAGAAGACCAAGCGTCACGGTCAGGCCGTTGCCGCTGCTTCTCTGCCCAAGATTGTCAAGTAAGACAAGCTTCCATCGGCTTGATACCGCGTACCGCCCGCTGTTGTGGGCGGTACGTTTTTTTGTGCCGCGGCGGGCCGGGGGCAGGGGCGTGCCCGCAGATGAAAAAAATACCTTTCTGACAGAAATTCTGGTGGACAAAAGCGGGCGGAATCGGTACTATAGCTTCGTAACCCGCGAGGGTGTGCCGACATGTCGCTTGACACACTTTCAGCAAACTTTATCAACATTTTAGCATCAATACATTATGTTTAAGTATCCGCAAAAACCGACCTCTCCCAATTCTTCCGCTTCCCCCTTTGCCGGTGCCGATGTGCCCTCCGATTGGGCTGCTCCCGCTCCTGTGCAGGGTGAACCCGCTGCCGAGCCCGCCGCTTCTCCTTTCTTCGGTGGTGCCGAGCCCGCCGCTTCCCCTTTTGAAGCCGCTGCCCCTGTTGCTTCCGCTGCTTCTTCCGCTGCTACGCGCAACGTTCTGAACAGCGATGTGTCGGTGGTGGGTATTCTCCGCTTTACCGATGACCTGTTGGTTGACGGCTCTGTGGAAGGTGAAATCACTTCCGACGGCGTGCTGACCGTGGGTGCCAACGCCAGCATTCAGGCCGGTGAAAAGAACAAGGTGGCCGTGCGCACCAAGAGCGCCATTATCCACGGCAAGGTCATGGGTGACGTGGTGGTGACCGACCGCGTAGAGCTTGCCGCTACGGCCGAGCTGGTGGGTGATGTGACTGCCTCTAAGATTTCCATTCAGGAAGGCGCCGTCTTCGTGGGTCACTGCCGCGTGGGTGCTCCCGTTGCCGCCGCGCCCGCAGCTGCCACTAAGCGTGTTGCTAAGCCCGCTGCCAAGTCTTCTGACGCCAACCTGCTGGGTTGAGCCTTGAACCATGCCGGAGTTCCGCACAGAGCCTCTGATCTCTCCGTTGAGCTCCGGTCTGTTACCGGAGGGTGAGCGCGACCGTCGTGCCGCGCTCACCTCTTTTCGTACCGAAAGCGCCTCGGCTGCCGTGCCGACGCAGGAGGTTGTGTGCTATGAATGCGGTAAGCGTTCCGAAGTGCCTGCCGCCGCGCTTTCTGCCAATTGCATCCACTGCCACGCTCATTTGAGCATGGCTGATGTAGAGCTGAAACCCGGCTCCCACCGCCTGACGGTACGCACGCTGGGCAATGTGACCGTGCCGCAGGATACGGTGTTGTCGCACCTCAATATCACCTGCGGCAATATGACGATTTACGGTCGCGTGTCAGGCTTCTTCCGTTGTGCCAAAACGCTGCGCTTCTGCAACTCGATGCGCGTGGAGGGCACGGTGAAAGCAGCCAAGCTCGTGGTGGACAAGGAGGCGGAGGTCGTGCTTTCCGAAGGGGCTACCGTCAAGGAAGCCACCGTGAGCGGTCGACTGACGGGTGAAATCACCGCCAAGGGCAAAATCATCGTGACCCAGGGCGGCGAACTGGTCAGCCTTTGCTCTGCCGAAGAGATTGTGGTGGAACCCGGCGGTCGTTATTTTGGTGCCCCCGGTACAATGTGAATTTATCTCCCCGCCGCTGTCATGCGGCGGTTTTTTGTCGGCGGAATGGATATCACCGTTAAAGGCGCGTCACAAAACACCCTGCAGCACATTGATTTGGTGCTGCCCGCGGGTAAGTTGATTGCCCTGATGGGCCCCAGCGGCAGCGGAAAGAGCACCCTCGCTTACGATACTTTGTTTGCGGAATCGCGCCGCCGCTTTTTAGACTGCCTTTCCCCCGGTGCCCGCCGCCTGTTGGCTCGCCCCGAAAAGCCGCATGTGGAGGCGGTTGACGGTCTGCCGCCCGCGCTTTGTCTGGAGCAGCATGCCCCCGCGGGCATGAGCCGCAGCGTGCTCGGCTCGCTGACGGAGACGCTGGATTACCTGCGTATTCTGTACGCCGCCCTCGGTGTGCCGCATGACCCTGTGACGGGTGAACGCCTGACGAAGCTCAGCCCGGAGGAGATTGTGACCGCGCTGGCGAACAGCGGCGAGGGTACGCGCCTGACGCTGCTGGCACCGCTTTCCCCTGCCTTCGGGCAGGAGCCTGAAAGCGACATCCTGATGCTGCGCAAACTCGGCTATCTGCGCGTGCGCGTTGCAGGAGAGATTTTGGATTTGGAGGAGCTGGAAGCAGCCCCGCCCAAGGCGGGAACGCCCTGTGAGCTGGTGGTGGACCGCGTGGTGGTGAAAGAGGGGGTGGAATCCCGCTTGGCGGATTCCGTACAGGCGGCGCTCCGCATCTGCCCCGATGAGCTGCGCGCCTTGGTGCAGCCCAAGGGGGGCGAGGCACAGGTGCAGAGTTTCCACACCCGCTACCGTAACGAAGAGACCGGTTTCACGCTGCCCGATTTGACACCGGGGCTGTTCTCCCACTTCTCGCCGCACGGTGCCTGCCCCCGCTGCAACGGCACAGGGGGTATCGAGCAGGAAAAGACCAAGACGCTTGAGATTTGCCCCGCCTGCCGCGGCATGCGCCTGAACCCCACCGCCTTGGCGGTGACGCTGGATTTCGGCGGGCGCGAGCTGAACATGGGGCAGTTCTGCAACCTGACGGTGAAAGAGAACCGCGCGCTGATTCCGCAGCTGGCGGTGCCGCCCGTGTTCCGTGATGCGCTCTCCACCGCTACGGCAGAGCTGCTGCGCCGTCTGGACTGCTTGCTGGAGCTGGGGTTGGGGTATTTGAGCCTGTCCCGCGCGGTGAACACGCTGTCGGGCGGTGAACGCCAACGCGCCCGCTTGGCGGGTCAAATCGGCGGCGGTCTGTCGGGTGTCCTCTACATTCTGGATGAACCGACCATAGGTTTGCACCCTGCGGAAACGGAAAAATTGATTACCGCCTTGCACCGTTTGCGCGACAAGGGTAACACCGTGCTGGTGGTGGAGCACGACCCGCAGTTGTTGCAAGCGGCGGATTGGTTGGTGGAAATGGGCCCCGGCAGCGGCGCACAGGGCGGGCGCGTGTTGACCGAGGGCACCTATGAGGATTTTCTGAAGAACGCCGACTCGCCCACGGGGGCGTGGCTGGCGGGGCGCCGCGTGTTGGCTGAGACGGAACGCCGCGACACCACAGCCTGTGCATGGGCTGAACTGCACCATGCCGCCGCCCGCAATTTGCAGGATGTCACCCTGCGTTTTCCGCTGGGGGCGTTCACCTGTCTGTCGGGTCCCGGCGGCAGCGGCAAGAGCACCTTGGTGCATGAATGCCTGTTGCCCGCCCTGAATGCGCGCGGCGGTAAGCCCCGCAAGGGCGCGCCTGTGCTGAAAGGGGCGGAAAAGATAGCGCGTGCCGTGGTGGTGGACCAAAGCCCGCTCGGCTCCTCCCCCCGCTCCACGCCTGCCACGGCAACAGGGCTGCTGGATGTGTTGCGCCCGCTCTATGCCCGCTTACCGCTGGCTCGCCAACGCGGGTATACGCCCGCGCGCTTCTCGCTGAATGTGCGCGGCGGGCGTTGCGAACGCTGCGGCGGCACCGGGCTGTTGCAGGTGGATATGAATTTCCTTGCCGACCTCTACACCCCCTGTGATGCCTGTAACGGCGCCCGTTACAACCGCGAGACGCTGGAGGTGACGTGGCGCGGTAAATCCATTGCCGCCGCTTTGGAACAGACGGTGGATGAAGCCGCCGAGTTCTTTGCAAGTATCCCCCAAGCAGCGGGGATTCTGAAAGCCATGCAGGATTTGGGCTTGGGCTATCTGCCGCTCAACCGCTCTGTCACCACGTTGTCGGGCGGTGAGTCGCAGCGCGTGAAGTTGGCAAGCTATCTGGCCAAGGCAGCACCGCGCCGCAGCCGCAGGGCAGAGGAGGAGAAATTGCTCTTTGTGTTGGATGAACCGAGCACAGGGCTGCATTTTGCCGAGCTGGATTTGCTGCTGAAAGCCCTCTACCGTCTCCGCGCGGCAGGGCATACCATCCTGTGCATTGAACACAATGCGGGCATCCTCTCCCGCGCCGATTGGCTGATTGAACTGGGCCCCGGCAGCGGCGCAGAGGGCGGGCGTATCACCTATGAGGGAGAGCCGACGAAATTTATAATTTAGAATTTATAATTTATAATTTAAAAGTTCGCGCACCTACGGTGCGGTAATTTCCATATCGCAGAGCGCAAGCTATCGCTTTAGCATCAAGCGTCAGTTTACGCTTTGCGTTGTGTTTCTCCTGCGGCAAAGCCGCACGAATTCTATACTTTATAAATTATAAATTCTAAATTATAAATAAGAATAGCTTCTCCGGCCGATTTTAAGGAAAAACTTCAACTTATCCTTTACTTGGCTTTTTTATCACGTTCCGCCACAATGTAGTGCGGGCGGTGCTTCGTCTCCATGTACATCTTGGCGAAATATTGGCCGAAGATACCGAAGAAGCACAGCTGTAGGCCGCTGAGCAGCAGAATGATGGTGACCATGGAGGTCCAGCCGTCCACCGAGTTGTGGTAGACATACTGTCGGATGCCCAGCATGACGATGGCTGCCACGGAAACAAACATGAGCAGCACGCCCACGAAAGCGGAAATCACCAGCGGGGCGGTGGTGAAGGAGGTGATACCCTCCAACGAGTATTTGAAGAGTTTCCAGAACGACCACTTGGTTTCGCCCGCCACGCGCTCCACGTTTTCAAACTCAAACCACTTGGTGCGGAAACCCACCCAAGCGAACAAGCCCTTGGAGAATCGGTTGTATTCGGTGAGGGAGAGCAGGGCATCTACCATGGGGCGGGAGAACAGGCGGTAGTCGCGCGCGCCGTCCTCCAACTGCACCTCGGAGATGGCATTGATGAGACGGTAGAAGCAGCGGGCAAAGAAGGAGCGGATGGGCGGCTCGCCCTTGCGGGTGGTGCGGCGGGTACCCGCGCAGTCGTACCCCTCTTCCGTCACCGCTTTCAGCATCTCAGGCAGCAGGGCGGGCGGGTCCTGCAAATCGGCATCCATCACCGCCACAAAATCGCCCTCGGCATGGCGCAGACCCGCCAGAATGGCGGCTTCTTTACCGAAGTTGCGGGAGAAAGAAACGTAGTGAACGATGTCGTGCTTGGCAGCCAGTTCACGCATTTTTGCCAGCGTGTCGTCTTTGCTGCCGTCGTTCACCAGCACAATTTCAAAAGCTGTTTCGGGCATCTGTGCCATGACCCGTTGCACCTCCTCCATGAAAGGGGGCAGGGCTTCGCTCTCGTTATAACAGGGAACGACAAGGGAAAGTTTTGTCTTTTCGGTACTCATGGCGCGCGCCCAGTATAGAGAAACAAGGTCGGAAAGTCAAGGCACTATTCGCATTGACGCGCTTGGCGGCGAGCCATGCGCAGACGTTCGCGCTCCGCATGCGCGGCTTTGCCTTCGGCGCTGTCGGGGGCGGCATCACGCGCGGCTTCCAAGGCGGCGATAGCCTCCAGCAACTTGGCTTCCGTGGCAGGGGTGTGGGCACCCGTATATCCCAAGGTGTATTGCTGCATGAGCAGGGGGTAGAGGCAGCGCAGCCCCAGCATCTGCTTCTCTTCCTGCGTGGCGGCGGGGTGTTCCATCAGTCGGCGGCATTCCGCCACATCCTGTGTCAGTTCAATCTCGTTCGGCTCTTTGCGGAAGGACATGCGTGCCGTCAGATAATAGACGGCGGCGCGGTAGCGGCGTTGTTCGGCTTCGGCATGGGCGTCCTGCGTAGGCTCGGCAGAAATCTTTTGCAGTTGTTCTTCCGTCAGTTCTCGCAGGGGCAGGGCATGCAGCGTGCCGTTCACCTCCACCACGGCGGCGGGGAGCTGGGTAACACCCGCCTCCAACGCGGCGGCGGCGTGCTCCGCTTCCTCAAGACTGTGGCTCTGCGGTCGCAGCAATACATAGCGGCACTCCTCCTGCGGGTGGGTTTTGCGGAAATCCGCCGTCTGCTTGGCTAAATCGGCGGGCGGGGTGCCGGGGGCAAAATAGACCGTCACCTCTCCCGCAGCGGGCAGCAGCGGCAGCAGAACGGCAAAGACGGCGGCACGAAAACTCATTCGCTGCGGCTGATGGTGATGCGCTTGAAACGCGAATCCGTCTCCTCGGAGGTGGTGATGATGCCCTCCATCTTGGACAGCTCATTGTGCACAAGGCGGCGTTGGTAGGCGTTCAGCTTCTCCATTTGCAGGGGCTTGCCGGTTTTTTGCACCCGCTCGGCGCGGGAGCGGGCGCGGCGGATGAGCTTGGCTTCCGCGCGTTCGCGGTAGCTGTCGCAGTCCACACGCACGCGGGGGGCATCGGTCCATTCCTCCTGCACCAGTCGGTTGACAAGGTACTGTAAATCATCCAGGCGGTCGCCCTCTTCGCCGATGAGGTGACCGGCATCCGGACTTTCAATCATCACCGCCACGCCGTCTTCGTAGGGGGCGACGGTGAGGTTGAACTCAAAGCCCAGCGGCGTAAGAATAGCCGTGGTGGTGCGGATGGCGGCTTCTGTGAGACGTTCGGTGTCAACCATGGTGGAAAAGAGCGGTTGTGTATCAGTTGCGACGGTCGCCCAGCAGACGCAGCAGGTAGAGGAAGAGGTTGATGAAGTCCAGATACAGAGCCAAGGCACCCATGATGGCACCCTTGTTGCGCTGTTCCTCATCCGTCACGTAGAGTCCCGCTTTCAGAATGTTCTGCATGTCGTAGGCAGTGAAGAGGGCGAATACCACCACGCCGACACCGCAGGTAATCAGCTGCATCATGCCGTTGCCCCAGAAAATGTTCACCACGCCCGCGATAATCAGACCGAAGAGCAGCATCATCAGCGTGCCGCCCATGCCCGACAAGTCTCGCTTGGTGGTGGCACCGTAAATGGCCATGGCTCCGAACATGCCCGCCGTAACGGCAAAGGCCGTCGCCACGGAAGTCTGTGTGTAGACAATGAGAATCGGTCCGAACAGCAAGCCCTCCACCGCCGAGAACACCAGCAGCAGCACACCCAGCGCACCCGATGTCAGGCGGGAGGCACCGAAGCTCATGACAACCACCAGACCAATCATGCCGAGGCACAACAGCAACATGTGCTCTGCCACCCAAGTGATGGTTTCAAGGGATGTCGTGGTGTAGGCCGCCACACCCGCCGTAACCAGCAGCGTGGCCGCCATCCAGAGATAAACTTTGTTCACGTAAGCACTTACTTGCTCACGGCTGATTTGCATGGGGTAACCGGCAGTACTGTTCATGTCTTCGTACATGGCTTTATGGTATAAATAAAAGAGTGATAAGTCAAGCCGCCAGTGTGTCGCAGCAATGTAAAAAATAACGGCACTGTGCCTTATCTGTCCTGAAAGAGCGATACAGAGCCGGCCTGCGCCGGAAGAATGCACTTGGATTCTGCCGGCTGACTATTCAGGAAAAGAGGGCATTTATTGATGCCGAAAAAATTTTGATAGGTTGATTTTTCCGGGTGGTTGATATTCCATTCCCATTCATTTTGCAGGTTGATTTCTTTCCTCGCGGTGTCCTGACTGTAGGAACACAGAATCGGCATATAGGCATACACATCAAATTTCAGGAAACAAAGGATATACAGAATAATAAGGGCTTTTCGCAGAAGACCGCCCACTGACCATTGCTGTGTCAGCAGCCATGCTTGTAAAACAGCCAATATCAGGCTGCCTTTAAACAAAAGCTCGTTGTTATGTCTGCCGACCCACACAAACGAAATCAGAATTGTTGTTACAACGAGCGCAAGGAATATAGGTGTTGAACGGAGTTTTTTGTTTAACAGAATGACGACCGGTAGCAGGAAACTGAGGCAAAGCGCAACTGTGTTCAACAAGCGCAGAGAAAGGTGGGTGAACGGCTCTGTTTTACAAATCCAAAAAGGTGAATCATTCCACATGAAGAGAAGCGAGGCACTTTCCTCGCCCTGTTGCCCGCCCAGATACAGTAGGGTAAGACCCACGGGCAAAGTTGCCAGCATGGTGGGCAGATTAATGGGAAGTTGTTTCTTTTGCCGCCAATGAAGGTAGATGAAGATGCCCAGCAGCGGCAGCAAGGCGATGCCGCCCATGGGTGAAAGGGTGAATAAAAGTGCTGCCGGCACAAGCATGAATCGCATGGGCACGCCGCGCGTTAACAGAATCGCCATGAAAAGAAAACTCGGAATGGCGTGGTTGAAGGTACAACGCAGTTGGTTGAGGCAGAAATTGGTTAAATAAAAATGATTCTTGGCGAACAATACCCATGTTTTGATGAATCCGGTGTCATGATGAAAGAAAAAATGGTAAAAATAGGAAAGAGAACAAGTTAAAAGCAATAGGGCGAATAACAGAATGGTCTTTTCTCTCAGGGCCAGGTAGAATAAGGAGGCACCCAGCGCCAGCCCTGCATAACTCCATACGGCCAGTGCCGTAAAGGGTGAGATGTATCCCGCTGCCCATTTGGTTAACAGGGCCGGCGGCAGCCAAAAGGCATGGTAATAGATAAAATATTCACCCCTTTCGCTGAAAATCGGCCAGTCCTGACAAACAAGAGTGGCATATATCGCATTGCGATAAGGAAAATCCGGATCCTGCCGCACCTGTGCATGGAAGCCGATAAGTTCCGTCAACAGAAAAATCCCCAAAAGCATCAGCGGGTAGAGGCCCCAATCTCTTTTGGTAAACGGTTGGGTGTGTGCGACTTCTGTTGCCGATTCTCGGCAGCGGCACACCTTCACAACGGCATAAATCAGCAGAAGGGCACAGGGCACAGCCAGATAAGGCTTCACCCATCCGAACAGAAAAATCAGATTGGGCAGCAAGAGGTAGACCATGCTCAGAACAATCAACAGTTGTCTGAATGATACTGCCTTACTTGTTGCGTGTTCGTTTTGCATACCGTTAAAGAAGATAAGATACTAATCGAATGTTGTTAGAAGGTGTTTCCGCCGCGCAGAGCTTGGCGATAGGCGGCGGCATCGCTGTGGCTGTCGGTGTGTACCTCGACCAGCACGGGTGCTGCGGTGGCGGCGGTCAGCAGAGCGGGCAGGGCGGTTTGCCATTCTTGTGCCGTTGCTACACTGTGTACCTGAATGCCGCAGGACTGCGCCCACGCGGCGGCGGCGGCGTGGTGAGGGGCGCTCACGGCAGCGGCTTGGGGGATGCCTTGCAGAGCATGGAAAATAGCACCCCCGCCGTTGTTGAGCAGCAGAATGCGCAGATTGGCGGGCAGGGCGGGCAGCCACAGCGCGTTCATGTCGTAGAAGAAGCTCAAATCACCGATGATGAGCAGATTGAACCGCGTATCACCCGCCGCATAGCCCACGGCGGCGGAAAGGGAGCCTTCAATGCCGTTTACGCCGCGGTTGCATTGCACGGCAATGCCAGCGGGCAGGGGAAACAGCTCGGCATAGCGCACGGCGGAGCTGTTAGCCAAGTGCAGCACTGCCTGTTCGGGCAGGGCGGCAAGGGTATCTCGCACCACGGTCAACGCGTTAAAGCCATGGGGAACAGCGACGGGGCAGCTCAACAGCTTGTGCCATCGGTCGGCAAAGGCAGGGGAGAGGTCGGCGGGTGCTTCAAACTGCCGCAGCACGGCGGCTGGTTCGCCCTCGATAACGCGGGTCAGGCAGCAGAAAGTGTCTGATGCTTCGCCCGCCGCGCTGATATGCCAATGCTCGCGCGGTTGGCGGCGGCGGAAAAGTTGTTTCAACTGCTTGGGTACCAAGCTGCCGCCCAAGGTGATGAGCAGGTCGGGGATGAGGTCTGCTTCCTCCGCTTCCGTCAGGCGGCAGAGCGCGGCATCGGGCGGCAGTTGGTCGGGGGCGTACAGGCGGGCGGCACCCAAATGGTCGCCCGTCACGGGAACGCTGTGTAAAAAAGGAATATCGGCGGGAAAATCATTTGCCGTCTGCCCCATCACCACCAGAATTTTCTGATAGGGGGCAAGGTCGGGCAGGGCATCCGTGCCGAACAGAGTGTGCCGAATCACGCGCTCGCGGGGCAGTTCCCCCTCGCTCATGCTGAAAAAGGGCTCGCTGAGGGGCAGATTGAAATGCACGGGACCGCCGCCGTTGCGGCGCAGGGCAAGCAGCCCCTCGTTGATAAGGCGGTTGGCGTGCCATGCGTCCGCTTCGGGTACTTGGGCGGCAAAGCGCACCAATGTGCCGAACACCCCCTGCTGCGGCAGCGTCTGTCCGTCCTGCTGCCCAATCCATGCGGCGGGGCGATCGGCGGAAATCACCAGCAGCGGAAGATGGCGGTAGTACGCCTCCGCCACGGCGGGGTGTACGTTGAGCACGGCGGAGCCGGTGGTCACGCACACCGCCACGGGTTGCCCGCATTGCGCGGCCCAGCCCAGCGCCATGAAGCCCGCGCTGCGTTCGTCGGTGGCAGTGCGACATTCAAAAAGAGCGTCAAACGTGGCGGTCAGCGGGGCATTGCGGCTGCCGGGACACAGCACACAGCGGGTCACGCCGTGTGCCAGCATCAAGGCGGACAGTTTCCGCACCACCGCTTTGTCGCTCAACAGCATGGCTTAAAACTTGGGCACCTCACGCAGGGCAGGGGCCTGTTCCTTGTCATCGGCAGGCTTCGGGGCAGCGGGCGCGGCAGGTGCGGCGGGCTGCTCTTCTGCCTTGGGTTGCGGGGCGGCGGGGGCATCGTTGCCCGCAATCACCACCTTGGGCTTGGCTGCTTCGGCGGCTTTCTTTTTCTGCCCCAGCTCCTTGTCCATGGCGGCTTGCAGCTCCATGTTCGGGAAACCGCTGTACAGAATCGCACAGGTCTTGTTGGTGAAAACGGCGCTGGGTACTGTGGCAATGCGGTAGGTGTTGCCTGCCGCCCCCTCGGCGTTGTCAAAATAGGTCGTTACGCCGCTCTCCTGCAACTGCTGCACCGTTTCCGAATCCGCATGCGGCATCACGGGTACGACCTCTAAGTCGGGGTACTGCTGTTTCAGCTTGCCGATGCCCTCCACAATCTTGGCACCCGCGGCTTCCTCCGGCGTCCAGAACAGAATGAGGTGCGCCTTGCCCGGTTGCGGGAAGGTGTGGGCGGCACCCTGCATGTCCGTCAGCGTCACTTGCTGTGCCACGCAGCCGGGGGCAAGGTGTTTCAGGAAATAGATTTGCTGTTCGGCGGCCTGCATCAGCGGGGTGTTGCCGTACATCGTTTGGTCGTTGCTCAACAACAGGGCTTGTTTCAGGTAGTACAGGCGCTTGGCGCGGGTCATGGCTGCGCTGCCCTCAACACCCGCAATCATGGGGCTGTTCAGCATCAGGCTCATGGAAAGCGCGGCACAGGCACGCGTGTCTTTATCTGTGTTGTTGTTGTAAATCTTTTGCAGAATCTCGTATTCGCGCGCGCCGTTGCCCTCCGTCAGCGTGGTACACAGCTCTTTCATGGAGGGGTGGGCGTAGTGTACTTTCTCCAGCGAGGTCATGAGCGCATCCGCAAAGTAGGAGACAGACTTCTTTTTACCCCCGAACACGGCGGCAAAGGCGTGCGGGTGGTTCAGCATCCACGCCACGGCGGGGGCTGCCCAAGGCTGCTCAAACTCGTAGGTGTCCACCACGCGCTTTTTGGTCTGCTTCTTCACCTTCACCTCTTCGGTGCGGGTGCCTGTCTTGGCAGCAACGGACTGCCACAGCAGGGGGGCGACATCCGAGCCGTCGGGCAGCACCACAGCGGCCTTGGCTTCGGGCGTGGGGGCTTGGGCGACGGCGGCTTCATATTCCGTCAGGTGCTGTTGCCAGACGGAGAGGGCTTGGTTCATGGCCTCTTCCGTAGCCCACAGGGCGGGCGTGCAGAGCAGGGTGGCCATCAAAAAGGATTTGCGGAGCATAAAAAAGTGGTGAGTTAAAGTGAAAATTACGGCAGCTGCCAAGACTTACGGAGCCGCACATACTCCTCCTTGGGCAGCAGAATGTACACGGGGCGGCGGGCAGGGTTCACGCGGGCAATCAGCGCGCGCAGGTTTTCCTCTGCCATGGCGGTGCATCCCGCGGTGGGCTTGCCGCCGTTCTCGCGCCAGATATGGAAGAACACCGAAGAACCCGCGCCGTTCACGGGGCGCCCCTTCGTCTCTGCCGTGTTGTGGCAGATAAGCATCTTGATGCTGTGGGCGTAATCCGTCTGGCGCATCTGCTCTTTCAGTTCCCACGGCGTCGCGGCGGGGTGGTTCAAATGCACATAACGGTTGTAGAGTTCGGGCTTAGAGGTGTCTGACACCCACAAATCGTTGGGTCCCACATGCACCAGAGGAATGCGGGAATCATGGCGAACGGGGGTACTGTTGGTGACCCACAGCCCGCCGATGGCGTAAATGCCTGCGGGCGAGCGACCGTCACCCTCGCGCTTGGTGACCGCCCCGCTCGGGTTACGGTGCAGCCCCAGACCCCACACGGTGCCGTTGCGACCCAGTCGCCCGGGGAAAGGACCCAACACGCGGTGCCAGCTGCCGTCGCTGCCTTTTTCCACCATCGAGAGGGTGACGTGAGAGGAGTTCCAGCCGTCTGTCATGCCGATGATGGCCTGTGTGCTGTTGTCGGGCATCGAGGCACAGGCCTGCAACATCAGCAGACAAAAGGAAAGTAAAAGAGCAGAAAGTGCGGATTTCATCTGCCTTTCAGCATACCACAAAGCGCGCAAATATCAAGCTCTCGTGATGTCAGCGTGAACCGAATCATGCATGATTACGGAGTTTTTTTAGTTTGCGCGGTGTCGCGCCGCCGTTCTGACTAATCTTCTCATTGACTTTGCCTTTTGCTGCGTTAGAATGGCGACATGTTGTTCCGTTCTCTTGTTACCGCTGTTTTGTCAGGATTAGCCGTGGTTGGTGCTGCGGCGGCGGAGCGGGCGGATTCTCTGCAAATGCTGCAAAACCCGGAGCGCGGGTTTTACCGCACATCGGGCTTGCGGCTGAAAGCGGCGGGGAACGCCCCCGCTGCCTTGGCGGGTGGGCCTTTGGTGCATCTGCGGGTGGATATCTCCGCCTTTTCCGCCGCAGCGGGCGGGGCGGATGCACCCCTCAGCGCCGATGCCTTGGCGGCGTTGGACAAAACCTTGGCAGCCGTGCGCGCGGCGGGGAAGGGTGTCATCATCCGCAGTTGTTACGACCCCGGTTTCAGCGGCAAAAAGAATACGGAGCCGCCGCAGAAACTCCTGTTGCAACATCTCCGCCAAATGGGGGCGGTCTACAGCCGTTATGAAGATGTCATCGTGTGTCTGGAGCTGGGTACCTTCGGCCCTTGGGGCGAGATGCACAGCAGCACCTGTTGCACCAAGGAAAACGTGAATGAAGCCTTGGATACGCTGCTCGCCGCCGTGCCGCCCACCCTTACCGTCAACGTGCGCACGCCGCAATACGTTGCGGGTTGGCTGGGGCTGCGGGAGCCTCAAACGCTGGACGGTGCCTCCCCCGCCTACACCGCCGCCATGAAGAGCAAGGGGCGCAACGCCCTGCGCGTGGGCATGTTCAATGACGGCTACCTCGGCTCGTCCTCCGACCTCGGCACCTTTGCCGCCGTGCCGCGTGCGGCGGGGGTAGCGTGGCTGAACCAAGCGGGCACCCGCACTTTTTACGGCGGCGAGGTCGTTGCCGATGCCGGCGGTGCCGTGCAGGGGGCGTTCAACACGGTGTCGTTCCTGTCGGGGGAGGCCCCTGTTACCCACACCACTTATCTGAATTTCGAGTGGAATCAGCGCGTCCACCGCGCGTGGGAAACCGACACTTACCATTGCCAAGGCTCGGAGTATGACGGGCAGGACGGTCTGAAATACGTCACCGACCATCTGGGCTACCGCCTTGTGCTGCGCGGGGCGAAGGTAAACCGCAAGGCACTTGCCGACAAACGCCTGAAACTGGAGCTTTGCTTGGAAAACGTGGGCTTTGCCCCTGTCATCAAACCCAAAGAGGCGGAGATTGTGCTCACGCACGAGGACGGCACCACCACCTGTGCGCTGCCGTGGAAGAAGCTGGATATCCGCACCCTTGGGGCAGGGGAGAAAAAGGTCTTTCATTTCAGCGCCCCGCTTACCCAATCCTTGAAACGCGGGCGTTGGACCGCCCATCTGCGTCTGCGTTGCCCCGGCTATGCCACCGCTCCGCACCCGCCCTGCATCCGCTTGGCCGACACCCCCGAAGCGTGGAACGAACAGGCAGGAACGAACGAACTTTGCACGTTCCGCTGCCCGTGAGGGGAGGAGACGGAAGCAAGCGAGCAAAGCGAGACGCGGAGACGGACAACCTCCAACTTTTTTCACCCCTTCTCCCAGTATCTCCCCCGCATACAGTATTTGGAATGCTGTAACAAGAAAAAAATAATAACTGTCTTTAAAAATATCACCACAAAAATCATCATTATGATATTGTTTAGTTTTTCAATAACATTTTTAATAACCTAAACATCAATGTGTTTATGTGCAAACAAATCTAAAATAGTTTCAAAAGCAATGGTGAACATTTTTCTTTTTGCCGTTTTCAAGGCGTTGAATGTTATACGCTCATTAGCGTTTTTGTTAACTCATGTATTGTTAGAACCTTTCAGCGCTTACAGCATTCCAAATGCTGTATACTCGTGGTGCACGTTACGCGCGGATAATAACATTTGCGATAACATATAACCTATCTGTTACACATGAAAAAAACAGTATTTACAGCTCTGCTCTGCGCGGCAGCCGCAGCATTTGCCGATGATGAAATGAGCGCCCTTCTTTATAATCGCGCCACGAGCGAAAGCTCGTCAGGCGTCGGTCTTATCCAGAAAACGGGTGAGGGTGCGTGGACTTTCTCTGATTCTTCCATGGGGAGCATTTACTATGACAGCGATGCCGACAGTCTCAAGAGCGTGGTGGCTTCCAAGACCAACATCACCGATTTTGATTACAAGTTTGACTTTTCGTTGGACCGAGCCGATGCCACGCACGATTACTACTGCCTGACTTCCATCGGCGTGGATATGGCGATCGTTCACCACCAGCGCAATCATATCGCCACGAACAAGTATTACGAAGGCGGTGCAGGGGTGCATCCCTACACGATTAACTATACTTGGACGCTCTTTGATTCGGACGGTACAACGGTGTTGACGATGGGGGCTTCAACGCTGACGACCGGTTCCACCGTTATTGGCGATTACGGTGTAACGGATAATGGCTCCGTTTATAACGCAGACGGCATTACCTTCCGTTCCGCATCCACCGGTTCCTCTGTCCTGACACTGGATAATTTGGTAGCTCTGGGGTATGGCAAGACGTACACTCTTGCGTTGAGCCTTGATTCTGCCACCGGTAATTATACCATCGGCACGGAGTATCTGAACCGAGAAAAAGCCGGGCGTGATGAGTTTTACACGGACTATGTGGCTGTCGGCAACGTGAAACTGACTGCTGTTCCCGAACCCGCCCCGGCTACGCTTTCCCTGCTGCCGCCCGCAGGTCTGGCTGCTCGTCGTCGTCGCCACTAAACCTAGGCTACGGTATCTATCTTCGGCATCCGCTCTTTCATGGGCGGGTGCCTTTTTTGGCTCGTGTTCACCGCATGGGGTATGCAACAGGCGCGTGCACCCACCCCGCCCAAGGGGGGCCTTATGGGGAGCGTAATGCCACCCGCCTTGTCCCACGCCCTTACGGACGTGGCTATACGGCGGACGTGCTAAAGCACTTCCCATAGTGCGCCCCCCGATGGCGCGCGTTCTACGAAGCAAAAATCTGACGTATCGTCAGATTTTTTTTGAATCGGGGCAGCGGGGGGATAAGGAAAAGGTGCGCTCCTCCGATTATCTCTTTGATTCAAACTTCCGCCAACATTTGACGATACGTCAAATGTTGGCTTGATTTACTCTGCGCCCGCAGGGCGCACATTTTGGGGAGTGCTTTAGCACGTCCGC
>JAZLFB010000043.1:0-4902 GCA_045615585.1 Akkermansia sp. | reverse complement strand
ATCAACTTTTGACATCCTGTCAAAAGTTGGCCTACAAAGCCGCCGACGGCCCCGTTGAGGGCGCCCCGCGCAGCGGGGCGGTAAGGCGGATTGGACAACCGCGGAGCGGTTGCCCCTGCAGGGGGTGAGCCACCAATGGGGTGGTGGTGAATCAATTCGGCGCGGCTATGCCGCGCATCTATGAACAAACATCTCGACAAAATCCCCATTTATAGAATAACGTCAAAATGCCCCCTATCTGCACCAGAACTAACATTTGTACAATTTTGTAATACAAAAATGTACAAATAATTTTTGGCATTTTACAATTTTGTAAAATCTAAACTTTTCCGTTCTTTCTTGCCTCTCCCTTGATGGAAGAATTTTCTGCTGTTCGGCATCTCATTTTCCCAAAAAAGAGCCTCTTTTTACCCAAATTTCCCTTTTTTTGCCCTTTTTGACAAAAAATCTTGAAAGTTGGCACGCCGTTTGCAAATATAGAAGTGTACGGGCGGCGGTTCGCCTGCCCCGCACTTCAAAAAATCTCACACAACACACCATGGCTACTGACACCATTACGGATTCGGCAGAGGCGCTTGAGGCCCTTTACGGCAGCGACACCTTCGGCATTAAGACGATGGAGAAATATCTCTCCAAGAGCGCATTCAAGAAGATGCTCGTGACCATCCAGCAGGGCGGTCGTCTTGACCCCAGCATTGCCGATGAAGTGGCCCAGGCCATGAAGGTGTGGGCTATCTCCAAGGGTGCTACGCACTACACCCACTGGTTCCAGCCCCTGACCGATGCCACCGCCGAGAAGCACGACTCCTTTGTGGAACCCGACGGCAAGGGCAGCATGATTTGCGAATTCACGGGCAAGAACCTCATCCAGAGCGAGCCTGATGCCTCTTCCTTCCCCAGCGGCGGTATCCGCGCCACCTTCGAAGCCCGCGGCTACACCGTGTGGGACCCCACCAGCCCCGCTTTCATCAAGCGCACGGCTCACACCGCTACGCTTTGCATCCCCACCGCGTTCTGCTCTTACACGGGTGAAGCGTTGGACAAGAAGACCCCCCTGCTGCGCTCTATGGCGGCGGTGAGCCGTCAGGCCACCCGCGTGCTGAACTGCTTCGGCATCACCCCCAGCCGCGTGGACAGCAACCTGGGTGCCGAGCAGGAATATTTCCTGGTTGACCGCGACCTCTACATCAACCGCCCCGACCTCATTGAAACGGGCCGTACCCTTTTCGGCTGTCTGCCGCCCAAGCACCAGCAGATGGAAGACCACTACTTCGGCTCCATCAAAGAGCGCGTGCTGGAGTTCATGGCCAGCGTCGACCACGCCCTGTGGGCGCTCGGCGTGCCCGCCAAGACCCGCCACAACGAGGTGGCTCCCGGTCAGTTCGAGCTGGCTCCCCTGTTCGAGCCCATCAACGTGGCCGTTGACCACAATGTGATGATTATGGACATCCTGCAGCGTCAGGCTCTCAAGTTCAACTTGGTGTGCCTGCTGCACGAAAAGCCCTACGCCGGCGTAAACGGCAGCGGCAAGCACAACAACTGGTCGCTCTCCACGCCTGAGATGGGCTCCCTGTTCTCCCCCGGCAAGACGCCCCACAGCAACCTCGTCTTCCTCACCTTCCTTGCCAGCGTGATTCAGGCCGTGGACAAGCACGCCGACCTGCTGCGCGCTTCCATCTCCAAGGCCGGTAACGACCACCGTCTCGGCGCTCAGGAAGCCCCGCCCGCCATCATCTCCATCTTCCTCGGCGACCAGCTGAGCGACATCATCGAGCAGATTAAGGCCGGCGGTGCCAAGTCCTCCGCCGAAAAGACCTCCATGGAGCTGGGTGTGGACGTGCTGCCCGTGCTGCCCAAGGACACCACCGACCGCAACCGCACCTCTCCCTTCGCCTTCACGGGCAACAAGTTCGAGTTCCGCGCCGTCGGTTCCTCCCAGACCTGTGCATGGCCCATGGCGGTGCTCAACACCATCATGTGCGAAACGCTGGAGGAAGTGGCCGATAAGCTGGAACCCGTGGCCGGCACGCCTGCCTTCAACGCCGCCGTGGCCGACCTCATCAAGGACATGATCACCAAGCACGACCGCGTGGTATTCAACGGCAACGGCTACTCCGACGAGTGGATTGCCGAGGCCGAGCGCCGCGGTCTGCCCCACATCCACACCACTCCCGAAGCTCTGGAAGTGCTCTCCCGCCCCGATACCATCGCCCTGATGTCCAAGTACAACGTGCTGTCCGAGGGTGAGTTGCTGGCACGCAAGGAGATTCAGATTGAAAGCTACGAGAAGGTCATTGACATTGAAGCCAAGACCTGCCTCAACATGCTGCAAACCATTTACCTGCCGGCCATTGCCGCCCAGATGACCGAAATCTGCGGCACGGTTGCCGCCATTCAGGCGGCGGGTATCAAGGCGGGCCTCAAGGCTGCTACAGCCAAGGCCGAAGCCGTTGGTACCCTGTACGACGAACTGCCCGGCGAGGTGGCGACCCTTCAGGCCGCCATCGAAAAGGGCGACCCCGCCGCTGTGCGCAGCGCGATGGTGTCCGCCCGCGAAACCGTTGATGCCCTTGAGGCTATTGTGGATGCCGACCTCTGGCCGGTGCCCACCTATGCTCAAATGCTCAACATCCACAGCAAATAAACCGAACAGAGTTTTTTAGAGATAAATGCTCTGGAGGCGCCCCCGGGTGGGGGCGCCTTTTTTTTGTTCTTCGGCAGCATCTGCACCGTCAACAACCGCTGCCTCGCAGAAATTATCTTCCGTCTCGCTGAGAAATGTACAATGCATTTAAATAGTGGCGCGGGATAGTTTGCGCACCCGCCGTCGCTTCCGCTATGGCGTGGCAAGGAATTCGGGAACAGGTCTGACGAGCCGTCAGACTTGTTCTGCTTTTTATGGGGGCATGACATCCCCCGCTCTTCTCTGTATGAGCCGCCCCCAATGAAAGAAGCCTCTGTGTCGGGAGGACTCAATATTTTGCTTGTTCTTCATGCTAAATAATGCTACTCTTTTGGCAGAAGATGACTACCCCGCCTGACATCACACCGAATTTGCTCATGCAACTCATTCATGTATGGGAGCACGAAATTGTCGAATTTAAGGGAAAGCAACCCGGTGGACATGATGTCTCCGAATATGTATCTGCCATCGCCAATGAAGCGTTTTTGAATCATCATTTATTCGGTTGGTATATCATTGGGGTAGACAACAAGACTCACCGAATCGTTGGGACGGGGTATAAATCGGGAGAAGGAGAGATGCAAAACCTGTTGCGCGACGTACAGGTGAAGACCGGTTCTGAGGCGGAAGTTCATGTTGAAACATTGTTTCCTGAAGGGAAGCGCGTTCTGATTTTTAGAATAACTGCAGCACGTCCCGGTCACCCCGTCTATGCCTCCGGGCATGCATATGGGCGGATAGGAGATAGCATCGGGGCTTTGGAGCAGCAGCGTTTGGATCGTATCCGCTTTACTTTCGAGCATTACGATTGGAGCGCACATCCTGTAGCCTCGGCCTCCATCGAGGATTTGGATCCCCGTGCCCTTGCTAAAGCTCGGGAGGTATATCTCTCCGGTCGTGCTCATTTGTCGGAGGATGCCCGAACATGGTCAGATATTGACTTTTTGGAGCGTTTGCAATTGATACGCGGTGGGTTTATCACAAATGCCTGTCTCCTTCTATTAGGAAAGCGCGAATCGATGCATAAAACAGGCATAGCAGACGCGGAAATCCGTTGGATTTTGCGTAACCAGCGAGAGGAAACCTTAGATTACAAGCATTTGTATACACCTCTCTTATTGGCGGCAGATAGTGTGTACGGAATGATTCGCAACACGACGTATCGTTATATGACTCATCAAGGTATTATTCCCGCTGAATTACAGCGTTACGATGAGTATACACTTCGTGAAGCCATCAACAATGCCATTGCTCATGCGGATTATACGCTTCATGAAAGTATTGATGTTGTTGAATATGAGAATGATCGTGTGATTATCCGCAATGCGGGGCAATTTCTTCCTGAAACCCTGGAGACAGTGTTGACATCAACAGCACCTTTTTCCAGATACAGGAATGGCTGTTTGGTATCTGCCATGGTGGATTTAAGGCTGATTGATAAAGTCGGCAGCGGTATTCGCACCATGTTTAATAAACAGATTCAGCGTTTGTTTCCTGTTCCTGAGTATGAGATATCGCCGCAGCATGTACAGGTCACCCTACAGGGTAAAATTCACGATTATACTTTTGCCTTCAATCTGTTGCATCACGATATAGAAGCTATTGATATCGCGTTATTGTACGATGTGTACAAGGGGCGGCGCATCGAAAGAGCTGCTGCTGACAGATTAAGAGAAAAGGGGCTTATCAGCGGGAGATTCCCGAAAATTGCCGTGGCCGCATTTTTGGGAGAGACTGCTCCTGATCCTGAAATCAGAGAGACCATTTTCAGGCAGCAGGAAATGTCAACGGAAACATACATTGCCCACATCAAAGATATTCTGCGTGATAAGCATCCCCGCAGCCGCGCCGACATCCTTCATGCTTTAAAGCCTTTTTTGCCGCTCGATTACGAACCTCGTTCCATGGAGCGCAAGGTTTCCAATCTCTTGAAAAAAATGTTGGGGGAAGGGCTTGTTTCCGTAGAAGGAACAACCCGTTCTGCAAAATGGAAGATGAGGTGAGGGTCGATAGGCAATAGACTAAATTAGACTACAAATAGACTAAATTAGACTACAAATAGACTTTCGGACAACGGTGCGGGGTAGGCAATGGGTATCACAGCCACCCCATGCCGCTACCCTGCGCTTTGCGTTTACTGCCTATGCCCGGCGAGGTGGCGACCCTTCAGGCCGCCATCGAAAAGGGCGACCCCGCCGCTGTGCGCAGCGCGATGGTGT
>JAZLFB010000042.1:0-45338 GCA_045615585.1 Akkermansia sp. | reverse complement strand
GGCTCGGGGCGGCGGTGTGCAGCCACGCGGGCAGCGGCAGTGCCTCCAGCATCACCAGCCCCGCCAGCAACAGCAGCGGCCCCATGAACAGCGGCAGCGTCTCCTGCAAGGCATAGGAAAGCGCGGGCATGCTCACCAAACCGCCGTGCAGCACCAGCCCCAACAGCACATAGGCCGCCATGCGCCCCGCCGCATACAGCAAGGCACAAGCCAAGGCCGCCCGCCCCTGTCCCACCTGCCGTGCCATGTAACCCACGGCGGCCATGTTAGTAGCCAGCGGACAGGGTGAGAGCGCAGCCGTCACCCCCGCAGCCAAGAGCAAGGCTTCATTCATGCGCGTCAAGGAATTTTTTGATTTCCGCTTCCACGTAATCCTTGAAAGCGGCTTCATCTCGACTCAACTCCCAAATGCGGGTGAGGTTGACGTGGCTCGGGTGTTCCCCGCCGCGGTGCAGCATCAGGCTTTTGGTCGTCAACCCGTACTCTTGAACAGCGGCGGCATCGGCCTCCTGCGTTTCAAAGCCCAGCGTGCCGTCTGCCAACTCACGAGCAAAACGCGTTTCGATGGTTTCCCTTGCCCACGTCTCCATACGGACACAGGTCACGCAGCGGGGGCCGAAGGTATAATAGACGGCTCGCAGCCCCGGCTCTGCCGCAGGGGCGGTTACAGCGGGGCTTTCTGCGGCCATTCGCTGCTGGCGGTTTATGTACTTGATACCGCCCACCGCCACCAGAGCCACCACGGCCCAAAGCAGCACCTTTTTGCCGACTCCCCCGCGCGGCGCACCGCACGTTCCGCCGCAGCCACACGCTGGTTCTGGCTTTTGCTCCGCCCCGAGTGGTGTGCCGCACGTTCCGCCGCAACAGCATGCTGGTCTTTCGGCTGCAGCGGGTTGGGCTGCGGGAACGGCATGCAGCAGCAGCTCCTGCAATTCCCGCAGGTTGGGTACTTTTCCGCTGATGAGCAGCTTGCCGTCCAGAGCCAGCGCAGGGGTGGCCAGCACCCCTGCTGCGGCCATGGCGGCGGCATCGTGTTCATGCCGCACGGTGTACTGCCCGCTCAGGGCGTTGACCGCTTGGCGGGTGCGGAGCTCCAGTTCTTCACAGCGGGCGCAGCCCGGACCGTAGATGATGATATTATGTGTTGTCATATTTCAATATATCAATATGTTTGATTCGGTTGTTCCTTAGGTTGTTTGTCGGTGGGGAGATTTTTCAGGCGGTCAGCGGCGGTCAGCACCCGCCCCGCAGACAGCGGATGGCCTCTGCCAAGCAGGGGCGCGCCAAGCGGTAAAAGACATTTTTGCCGCGCTGTTCACAATCGACCACGCCGCTGTGGCGCAGCACATTCAGATGGTTGGAGATGGTGGACTGGTCTTTGCCCGAATCGGCATGCAGCTCGCAGACGCAGCGTTCCCCCTCCAGCAGCAGTTCCACCATCCGCAAACGCACAGGATTGCCCAACGCCTTGAAAAAGGCGGCCAGTTCCGCCGTATCCTGCGCAGCGGTGCAGTTGCAGCTCTTGGGTGGTGTCGTGCTCACGAGGTTTATTATATTGATATTTTTCAATACGTCAATATTTTTTTTCGAAAAAAAGCACCTTCTTCTTTTCGGTCCGAAGGTACTTTGACATTTTTACTTACGGCAACACGCCCGACGGCCCCGTTTAGGGCGCAACGCGCAGCGGTGCGGTAAGGGCGGGTGGACAAACCCGCAGGGTTTGCCCCGCAAGGGGTGAGGTGCCGTGAGGCGGCACCGAATCAACGTGGGGCGTCAGCACCGAGGAGAAGGAACCACGACGGTTGTTACAAAAAAAGGCACCCGTCCACAAATGAGCAGATGCCGAAGATAAATGCCATAGCCTAGGTTTAGTGGCGGCGGCGACGAGCGGTCATGCCGGCCAAAGCGAACAGGGAGAGCAGTGCCGTGGCGGGTTCGGGTACCTCGATGTAGAGCAGCGTGTTAGAGACGGCGGCGGGCGCCACGCCCAGCACCTGTGCCACGTATTCGGAGGACACCACCTTCACCACAAAGGTGGGGTCCATGATATCAATATCACCGGCGGCGTATACCTTGCCATCGTGGTCGGTCAGCGTAACATTCCCCAAAGAGCTCTCCTGTTCGTAGAGGAAACGGCCGCTGTCGCTCACCTGAATGGCGATAAAGTGCACACCCGCTTTCCCTGCCTTTTCCAATGTCTCCTTGGACAGCCCCAGCGTCAGGCCCTTGCCGCCCACATCGGTCTTGGAAAGCTGGTCGGCTGTGGAGACTTGAATAATACCGTTGCCGACCTTGACATTCTGCGTGTTCGAAAGGGAAACATTGATGCGCGTGTCGGCATCCGTCATGGTCACGGAACCCGTGGAGAAAGAGGGAATCTGAGCCGTCACAGCCTGATTTGAAGCGGCGGTGGCCCCTTTGGCAAGAGCATCGGCACCCATGTTACCGTTCGCAGGCCCCGCGCCCTCAATCTTAGAATCCTTATCGAGGGCAACATTCTCCAGCGAGACAGAGCATTTTGCCTTCAAGCTGATAAGCGTATCGGAGACATCGGTGTCCTGCACAAGCGTCTTGCCCTGTTTGGCGGTCATCTCGGCATGTTCCACCTCTGCGCGACCGCTGTCGGCGGCATAGAGAGTGGTCTCATACGTCACGCCGTCCTTAGATTGGTTCACGGTCTTGACGGCCATATTCTGCACGGTCGCGGTCTGCCCTGCCTTGTTCGTGATAACGACATCGGCATCCGCCGTGATGTCCGTCTTGACACCGTCGGTGTTCTGCGTCGTTGCGGTCGTGGCTGCCGCCGCACCGCCGAGGATGATGCGACCGCCCTCGGAGATGGTCGCCTTATCCACATAGGACGTCACGCCTGAGCTGCTGAGTTTGTTGCTGCTCGCATCAAGGAACTGCAAGGCGGCATCCGTGCCCTTGATATTGTACTCAATGCCGCTGTTCACACCGGCAGACTCATAGCTCTGCAGGATGGTCTTGGCACCGATGTTCACCGTACTGCCGCCCTGCAAGCCGTAGTACACCTTCTTGCTCGACGAAAGGTAGGCGTTCAGGTCGTGCGTCAGGAAATAGCCGTTCGCCGTGGCGGTGCCGCGCTCGGCCTCCGTAGCGCCCGCGCTCATCTGTTCATTGATGAGGTTCAGCGTCACCTTGTCACCCGCCAAGGCCTGTTTCAGCCAGAAGATGTGGCTGTCGTCAAAGGCATCCTTGAGCACCTGCCCCGCAGCGCCATACACGGCCATGTCGGAGCTCACGGTGTCATCCATGCTGTAATCATGGGTGTTGAAGGTGATTTCCGCGCCGCCCGCCACGGCAATACCCTTCTCGGTGTACCAGTTACCGCTGCCCGTGACGGTCGCGCCGTCCTTGAGCAGCACATAGGAAAGTTCCGAGCCGTACTTCGTGTCGGTTTCCGTGCCGAGAACACCCGACAGCGGGTCGGCGGCATCGAGCGTGGTATCAAAGGAGAGCACGCCGCCCTTACCCACGGTGAGGGTGTGGGACATGGCGGCATCCTCCACGGAGCCGATGTGGATGTGCTGGGCACCCGCATTGGTGGTAGTGATGCCGCGCACGGAAAGATTCTCCGTGAAGTGCATGAGGCCCGACCCCTTCACCGCGAGGTCCAGCAGGCGGGCGTTGCCGATGCTCTGCAGGGCGGCGCCTTCCTTCACCAAGCTGATGTAGCCGCGGCTCGGCAGCGCGGCACCCACGGCGTTCTGACCGATGCCGAAGCCCACATCGCCGGAGAACGAGGCATCCTCCGTGGGGTTGAGTGTCAGGGTGACGAGGTAGCGATCCTTGGCCAGCGCGCCGAGACGCTCGGAGGAGGCATCATTGATGACACGGGCATTGTGACCGCCCTTGCCGTCATCCTTCAGCGTGCCGAGCACCACATAGAGCGGGGTGGCACCATCCTTGTTTTCCGCAGCGGCGGTGGAGTCATCATTGGGAACGAAGCGGGTATCGAGAGCCAGCACGTTCTCCGCACTGCCGTTGAGTGAGAGGTCGATGGTCGTGTGGTTCCAGCGCGGGCGGGTCACGGTGGCCTCGGGGTGCCCCGTGAGGGTGAGCTGCACCTTGCCGCCGCCGTGCACATAGGCATCGCCGTTCATATCCACCAGCGAGCCGTCATGGTCTTGGAGATAACCCGCCATGCGGATAGTGCCGTAGGCGTTCACGGGGTTGGCAATCAGGTACTGCGCGTAGTTGTAATAGGTGTGGCTGTCGCCCTCCTTGTGGGCGCGGGCATCATCCGCTTCCAGAGAGACACCGCGCAGCGTCAGGATGGCGTCATCGTAGGAGGACAGGTTGCGCAGCGTGAGGATGGAGTCGTAGCGGTTGAAAATCTGCGCATCACCCTTGGCGCCCTTGTTGTCGTAGTCCGCCATGTGCGTGATGGTGATGTCGTTGGAAATCAGCGTTTCATCAATCGTGTCCTCCAGCTTACCAATCACGGCATCGGTGGTGATGTAGTCCGCCATCAGCCCCGCGCCGTAGGACATCTCCACCTTGCCGCCCTTGGCGCGGGGGTCGGTCTTGGCCAGCGCGGGGTTCTCCATACCGAGTGCCCACTTGTTACCCATCACCGTCAGACCGCCGTGCAGGGTCGTGCCGCCGCTGTAGGTGTTCTCCGTCTGCATCACGAGCGCGCCCGTGCCGCCTTTGGAAAGACCCGTCTTCCAGTCATCGAGCATCGAGGTATCGCCGCCGTTGCCCAGCAGACTGCCGTAGATTTCCTTCATGATTTCAGGCGTGGCATCGGCAATGCAGCCCGTGCCCGTGAAAACGTAGTTGGTGTCATCCGACACGGTCACATAGGAGCCGTCCTCCTGCTTCAGGTTGAAGTCGGAGTTGATGGTGACAAAGCCGGGGCGCACCGTGCCCTCGATGACCACCTTTTCATAGTGCTCATTGTGCCCCTCGGTGCGCACGCCGTCGTAGGTGCTGCCCTCGGTGCCGTGGGTAATGCCGCCGATGGTCACCACCGTACCGTTGCCTGTGGCGGCACCGCCGGCGGCTTGGGAGTAGAGCTTGCCGTCCACCTTCGTCACCTGAGAGGAGGTGAGCAAATCCTTGAAATCCGTCACCGTGGCGCCGGGGTTATCGGTCAAAAACTTTTCCCATGCCGTCGGCATCCACAGGTTACCGAACTTCACGGACACACCGTCCGTGTACGCGCGGTTTTCCTTCCACTGCGCATCGGCTTTCGCGCCCGTAGCCGCCAGATAATCCGCATAGTGTTCTTCCTTGGCTGCCGTCCACACATTCGCGGCGTGGTCGGCGGTGGTCAGCGTAGAACCCGTCCACGAGCGGGTGGGGTCCGCCGCCACACGCATCACCAAGTAATCCTGACCGAGATAATCGGCATGCTCCTCACCATAAGTGGTGTACTGCCCGCCGATGGTGGTTCCGTGACCGTCGATGGTGGAGATAAGGCCGTAATAGCCGTAGCCGAGAGAAATGACGCGGGTATCAAAGGCGGATGCCGCCCCTGTGGTTCCGTCCTTATTCACCTGAATCTCATCCGCCGCGGCAAGGAAGTAAATCTTGTCGGTGTAATCCTCCTTCAGGAAGTTCACACCCGAAATGCTGATGTACGAGGCGTTGTTAAGCGTCAGAATACCGCCCTTGTCGGCATCCGTGCGCTGCGTGGCTGCTGTCACCTGCAACAGAGAGTGGCTGCTCAGGTAGTCCGTCTGCCCTTTCAGCGAGTCGCCCTCCTGCACCCAAGCGGGGATGATGGCCTGACGCTCACCGGACTCCTGTCCCAGTGCATTCACCTCGAAAGCAATCTCCGTATGCTCATTGAGCACCAGCGAGCCCTCCACACGGGCGCTGAGAGGCGTCCCGGAAGCCTTGATTTTGTCGTCCGTCTTGGTGGTTACCACGGCGAAACGGTGGTTGATGCCCGAGTTGTCGCCCACCTGAAGATTGATGGTACCCGCCTCCTTCCAACGGTCGTTCTGCACGCCGAGCTGCAGCTTAGAGCCGCTTACCAGCGTCAGGTTGTTCACCAGCTGCACATTGTTGAATCCGAGGGTGCCGTCCTGCACCTCAAGGTTGTGCAATTTGGCAGAGTGAATGTACTGCGCGTTGCCGCCCGTCTTCACAAGGCTGATGCCCGCCACGGTCGTGCCTGTGGTGTCGGCAATCTTTTCGTAATCTCCCTTAGTCAGCGTGTCATAGCCGTCGCCGTTCGCATCGCAGAGCTGATTTTCAAAGCCCACCGTGCCGCTGAACCATGAATCCGCCGTGCTGCCGTCCTTGCCGAGGGTGAGCGTGGCGTTGTTTTCCAGCGTCACCACGCGCACCAGCTTAGCCTCCAGCCCCTCGCTCCAGTTCACGGCATCGCGGTAGCTGTCCTGCGTCACGCCGAGAAAGTCCGCCTTCAGCTCACCGATTTTGGTATTGTTGGAGATGAGGATGACATTCGCGTTTGTCTGGTGCAGACCGAGGGTATTGTAGGCACCCTTTGCCGCCGTGTAGGCGTTCTTCACGGCATCGGAGACCGTCACGGTGTAATTCGCCGCCGCCGTGCCGCCGATGGTGCCCGCGAGCATCAGCTCGTTCTGCTTGGCGGCATCCGCCACGGAGCTGTCCTTCACCCACGCGAACTCACGGGTGGCATCCAGCGTGCCGTACTCCAGCACATCGTCCGAGAGCACGAGCTTCACGGCACCCGTCTCACGGTTAGAGAGGTTATCCGTGCCGGCGGTGGAGGTATTGGTGCGGTTGCCGAGCGTCAGCGTGCCGTAGAAGCGCCCCTCGCCCTCGGCCGCCTCCGAGCGGTTGAGGATGTTGCCGCTATACCATATCTGGCCGCGCAGAGAAACGTTCCCGCCGAGATGTTTGCGGGCGACGGAAAAATTGTAGTTCCCATAGCGGGAGGTATAGCCCTGCAGGTAGAGGGAGCTTGCCGCATCACCGCTGAGACCGCCCGTCAGGTAGAGTGTACGCCAAATACGGCTGCTATCGTTGCCGAGCACTTGTTGATAGGGATAGTCGCCGTAGGAAACGGTACCCGCTGCCCCGTCCGTCAGGCGGATGCTGTTGCTCACCACAGGGTTGCGGAAGGAGGAGGAATAGTCGTTATTCCACGTGTAGTTCACCCACAGGGAGGTCTTGTCATGCAGGGTGACGGCACCCGTACCGAGTGCGCCTTGGTCCGCCACATAGAGCGTGCCGCCCTGCACATCCGTGCCGCCGCTGTAGGAGTTGCCCGCATGGGCCATCACGAGAATGCCGCTGCCCTTCTTGGTGAGGGTCGTGGCGTGCTTATTGCCGCTCTCATCCACATAATCGCCGATGGAACCGCTGCCGTTGAAGGCATAGCCGATGACACCCAGCGCATCGCCGCGCTTGGTCATCTTCACCCCGCTGTCATTCACCGTGATGTCGTAGGGACGCCAAACGGAGTCCAGCGTGATATCAAGAGAGGTCGAAGTCTTGTCAAAGGTAGCACTCACGCCGTCCTTCAGGACGGAGGCACTGCCCGCCCACACCACATCGCCGCCGGGGGCATCGCTGCCTGTGGGCGAGGGGGCAGCCAGCAACGGAGGACGCGTAGCCGCCAAGGTGCGCTGCGGGGCGGAAGTGCCCGCGCTGCCGCCGAAACCGCCCGCCGCTCCTGCCCCGCCGGAAACGGCGTGGGGAGCCACGGGGGCGGAAACCGCCACAGGTGCGGCAGAGGTCTGTTTCGTCAGGCTTTGGCTGTTGCTCTGCGTGCTGTGCAGCTTCTCCTGCATCGCCTTGGTTGCCGCCACAATCTTCTTGGCGGCTTCCGTCATTTGCCTGACGTACTCAGGGTCAAGCTCGGACAAATCGGCAACATTGCCGGGGCCGGACCACACAATGGGTCCGGTCGTGCGGAAAAATGAAGAAAGCTGCGACGAGGCACGCACCTGCGTACAAGCAAGTTTAAAGGCATCGGAGGGGTCTACCCCCTCGGCCATCAGGTAGGCGGCCTGTTTCAGCGATTCCTGTTGCAGGGCAGTTGCGAACTCCTTTTCATCCATCCCCTTGCTCCAGCCTTCCTTTTCCAAGGCGCGGGTCAGGAGATAGGCGCGGCGGGCATCGCGGCCGTCATCGCGGTAATCAAAGCCGTCATACTGTTCCTCCAAGGCGTAGATGAGTCCGTGAACCAGTTCGGGGGTCATGGATTCCAACCAAGCGGCTTCATCCACACCATCGGGGTTTTCCAGCATTTCGCGCACGGCTTCGGATTGCAGGGCGCGCTTCGCATCACGGCGTGCAGCGGCGTAAACCGTGTTCCACGCCTGTTCGTAGGCGGCCATCGGTGCCATTTTCTCGCCCTTGTCGTTGGGGCGCATCAGGAAGGTGGCCAGCTTCTCCACGCGGCGGTGCTGTTCTTCCATCAACGCCACGCGGGCAGCACGCGCATGGGGCAGGCTCCACATGGCGAGGGCTTGCTGTTTCTGCGCCTTGGAGTCTTTATCGAAATTGTCGATATTGAACCACGTGTTGTAGAAAGAATCCTGCGCGTACACGTCAACAAGACCGCCGTAGCCCAAGGCTGCCGCGATAAACAAAGCGATTCTGTTTTTCTTGTTGATGAACATGTTTTCCCGCGCCATGAAAACTTCAGCGCGCGGAGAGTCTACCACCAAAATTGAATATGTCAACTATAATTTAACAAAATTTTTACAGCAAAATGTCATCAAAAAAAAAAAAAAAAAAAATAACACTAAATATTTTTTAAAAAAACAGGCGGATTTCCGTCAATTTCACGAGATATGAATCAAATTTCATTTTTGGAGCTATTATCCGTTTTTTACATGGATTACATGAACTTTATTCTATGATATCAACAGCATGTACTCCCCTCCCCAAACTATTGAAATTATCAACTTTACAAACAAACATCTCTCCCACCCGCTCAGAAACAGCGGGTGTCCCCTATACGGTTCGTCAGAGGGGAGCTTTCCCCGGTGTGCAGCCGCCTTGCCGCACTTTCTTACTTACGGCCCAGCCACTCGTAGCCCGCAGCGGTGACGGCGGCTTGCAGGGCGGTGTCGGCCACGGGGGCGGAAAGGGTAAGGGTAACGGTGTCCGTTTTGTGGTCGGCCTTGCAGTCGGTGACACCCGCTACGGTCAACAGAGCGGTCGTGACGTGTTTTTCGCAATGCGGACACATCATGCCCGCCACATTCAATGTTATCGTTTCCATCGTTGTCGGTTGGGGGGTAAGGTTGAAGCGGCGCAGACGCAGGGCATTGCACACCACGCAGAAACTGCTCAGGCTCATGGCGGCGGCGGCTACGGCGGGGCTGAGGCGCCAACCGCAGAGGGGGTACAACACCCCCGCTGCCAGCGGGATAGCCGCCACGTTGTAGAAAAAAGCCCAGAAAAGGTTTTGGCGAATCACGCGCATCACAGCGCGGCTCAGGCGCAGAGCACCCACGGCATCCCGCAAATCACTGCGCACCAACAGAATATCGGCACTTTCACAGGCGGCATCCGCCCCCGTACCGATGGCGATTCCCACGTCCGCCCGCACCAGCGCGGGTGCATCGTTGATACCATCGCCCACCATGGCGACCACCAGCCCCTCCTGCTGCCAACGCTGCACCTGCGCGGCCTTGTCCTGCGGCAGCACACCCGCCGCCACCTCTGTAATGCCCACATGTGCCGCCACGGCACGCGCGGTGGGTTCGGCATCGCCCGTCATCATCATCACGCGAACACCCGCCGCCTGCAAGGCTGCCACGGCGGCGGAGCTGCCGTCCTTCACGGTGTCTGCCACGGCGATCAGCCCCGCAAACCGACCGTTGCGGGCAAAATACAGGCACGTCTTACCGGCGGAAGCTAAGGAATCCGCCGCCGTTTCGGGCAGTTTCACGCCCAGCTCCCGCATCAACGCCGCGTTGCCCGCGGCACAGGGAACACCCGCCACCACAGCCGTCACCCCGCGCCCCGCGCGGTAGGAGAAAGCCGACACCGCCGCCGCGCTCTCCCCAGCTGTGCGGCAAACCGCCTCGGCAAGGGGGTGGTTGCTCTGCCCCTCCAACGCCCCCGCCAGCTGCAACAGCGATTCGCGGGTTTCGCCCGCCGCAGGCAGCACATCCGTCACGCGCGGTTTTCCCGCCGTCACGGTTCCGGTCTTGTCCAAAATCACGGCGGTGACGGCGCGGGCATGCTCCATAGCCGCCGCATGGCGAAAGAGAATGCCTGATCCCGCCCCCCTGCCCGCCCCCACCATGATGGCGGCAGGGGTCGCCAACCCCAGCGCACAGGGGCAGGAAATCACCAACACGGCAATGGCGCAACCCATCGCCACGGAGAGCGGCGCCCCGCCCAGCAGCCACAGCGCCGCCGTGGTACAGGAAAGCCCCACCACCACAGGCACAAAGACACCGCTCACGCGGTCGGCCACGCGGGAAATCGGTGCCTTGGCGGCGGTAGCATCCCCCACCAAGCGGATGATACCCGACAGGGCGGACTCCGCACGCCCGCTCAATGCCCGCACCAGCAGCACACCGTTTCCGTTCACGGTACCAGCATACACGCGGCTGCCCGCCGTTTTCTCCACAGGAAAACTCTCACCCGTGAGAGCGGATTCATCAATGGCGGACTGCCCCTCCAGCACCTCGGCATCGGCGGGCACGCGCTCCCCCGCCCGAACCTGCAAGACATCCCCCGCCTGCACCGCTTCGGCGGGAAGGCTCTCCCACGCACCGCCGTGCTGCACACGGGCGGTTTCGGGCAGCAGTGCCGTCAAACTTTCCAACGCGCGCCCCGTCTGCCCCGTGGCGCGGGCTTCCATCCATTTACCGAAAGTGATGAGCGTGAGAATCATGCCCGCCGATTCCCAGTACACCGCACCCTCATGCAGCCACAGCGCATCTGCCGCGCTGTACACGATACCCGCCGCCGCGCCCAGCGCAATCAGCGTGTCCATGTTGGGTGCCCCCTGCACCGCAGCCTTGGTTCCCGAAAGGAAGAACTTGCGGTTCAGCACCAAAATCGGCAGCAGCAGAACGATTTGTGCCACTCCGCCCCACGCGCCGTGGTACAGGTGGTGTACCGCCACCAGCGGCAGCAGAAAGACCAACGACCACAGAAAGCGGCGGCGGATGGCACCCGCCTCGCTCTGCACGGGGGCAGCGGTTGCGGCATCCGCAGGGGCGGCACCGTAGCCCGCCGCCGTGACAGCCGCCACAATATCCGCTTCCGAAAGGCATTTTTCATTCCACACCGCCAACAGCGTTTTCGCCAGCAGATTGACTTGGGCGGATTCCACCCCCGCCAGAGCAGCCACCGCGCGCTCCACCCGCGCCGAACAGGCGGCGCAGCTCATGCCCGTGACAATGAATTTTCCTTTCATCCCGTTCTCACTCCGCAGCCGCTTCAGGGGAGATAATATCCGCCACCTCACCGCGAGCGTTGTCCGCAGCCGTCTGCCCCGCGGCGTTTGTTGCCGCCTTGTCCGCACCGTGCTGCAACAGCAGCTTGGCCATCGGCACATCATCATTGACGGCGGCATGGATGAGGGCGGTGTTGCCCTCGGCATCGGCGGCGTTCACCGCCGCGCCCTGCTCCAACAAAAACTGTACGGCTTTCACGCGACCGTTCACCGCCGCCGTCACCAACAGGGGCATGCCGTCGCACACGGCATCGGGCGCAGCTTTGGCGGGTACCAGCACCTGCAACACGTTGACATGGCCGCGAGCCGCCGCCCGCGCCGCCGCTTTACCCCACAGTTCCTGCGGCACGGAGGCATCGGCAGACTCCGCCATCGCTGCCACGGCGCGTTTCTTACCCAACGCCGCAGCGTAAGTGAGCAGGCACTCGCCTGTTTCATCAGGCGCGGCAAACGAAGCACCCGCTGTTTTCAGCGCGGTGTAGCCCGCGTTCAGCTCGCGGTCGCCTTCCGCCCCCTGCGATACAAACACCCACGCCATGCAGCCCAGCACCAGAAACGCCATGCTCCACACAGCGCTCATCAGCACAGGGCGGTGCGCCAAAGAGCGGGCAATACACAGCAGACCGTTCACCATGCAGCCGGTCACACAGAACACCAGCAGCCACAGCAAGGGGTCAAAGCGGCTTTCATCCGGCATCTCCTGAAAGGAGAGCGCGAACAGAGCCACCACAAGAAACAGCAAAAGGGGATTGGCGTAGTCTTTCATCGTTCGACTGTGGATAATAACACAAAAGCCACCCCGCCGCCAAGCTTTTTTGAAAAGGTTTGACGATTGTTCGGATTCATGATTAATCAGACGAGAATTTCAAGCGCGGTATCTGCCGCGCCTAACTTAATAATTTCAACTTTCAACCTTCAACCTTCAACTTTCTGTGTTCCTTTCGGATTGACAAATGCTGGAGTATGCTCTACTATCACGCGCATGGAAACGCGCGTGTTAGAGATTGACCCGCTGGAGGACAGCCGCAGCATTTGGAAAGATGCCGCCGCCGTGTTGGCGGAGGGCGGGCTGGTGGCCATCCCCACCGAAACGGTGTACGGCTTGGGGGCGGATGCCCTGAACCCCGAAGCAGTGGCGCAGGTGTTTGCCGTGAAGGAGCGCCCCTCGTTCGACCCCCTTATCTGCCACCTTCCCAACGCCAAGGCGTTGAAGGATATCACCGACATTCCCGCCGAGTTGCAGGAGCTGGTGAACAAGCTCGCCAAAGAGTTCTGGCCCGGTCCCATGACGCTGGTGCTGCCGAAAAAGCCCTGTGTGCCGGACATTGTGACGAGCGGTCTGCCCACGGTGGCGTGCCGCGTGACCTCTCACGAAGCCATGCGCGGCGTGGCCAAGGCTTTGGGGCACCCCATTGCCGCGCCGAGTGCCAACCGCTTCGGGCATATCTCCCCCACCTCCGCCGCAGCGGTGATGAAGGAGCTGGGCGGTGCCATCCCGCTGGTGCTGGACGGCGGTGCCTGTTCCGAGGGTGTGGAGAGCACGATTCTCGCCCCCTGTCTGGATGAAAAGGGCAAGCCCGCCGTGCATATTCTGCGCGAGGGTCCTGTGACGCGCGAGAAGCTGCGCGGGCTGTGCCGCGTGCTGAAGCCCAAGAAAGCCGCCGCTGACAGCGAGCCCGCCGCCCCCGTGGCACCCGGTCAGCTGAAGAGCCACTACGCGCCGACCAAGCCCCTCTTCCTCCATGACCCCAAGGAGCCGTTCACCCCGCAGGAGGGTGTGTCCTACGGTCTGATTTCCTATCAGGGCGATTCCCCCCTTGCCGAACAGGACTGCTGGACGGAGGTGATGCCGCTTTCCCCCGGCAGCGGTCGTCTTTCCGAGGCGGCGGTGCGCCTGTTCGCCGTGATGCGGGCGATGGATGAGCGCGAGGACATCGACGTGATTATCGCCGAGGAGCTGCCCCGCGTAAACATCGGCGCCGCCATGATGGACCGACTGGGGCGTGCTGCCGCACGCCGGTGAAGTACAAAGCACAAGGTACAAATCATCAAATTCGCCGCGCCTTTGGCGCGGGTAATGGAACTGATGCGAGCGAAGCGAGCCTAACTGATACTTTCAACTTTCAACCTACAACTTTCAACTTTTCCATGTTGAGAACAATACAAAAATTAACCGTTGCCATCGTGCTGCGTTTTGTACATGCGGCTATTGTGGAGCTGTACAAGCGCGACAGCCGCGCCCGCGAGGAGCTGGACAATCTGCCCGACGGCATGAGCTACGCGCTTGCCACGGGGCACAACGCCCCCAAGCTGTTTGTGCAGTGGCAGGGCGGCAAGCTGCACCGCCGCACCGCTATCGACAACCCCACCTGTGCGCTTCAAATCAAGAGCCTGCCGCTCTCCTTCCTGCTCTTCACGGGGCAGATGGGGCTGGCACAGGCCTACGCCCAACATGCTTTCACCATGAAGGGTGATGTGGCGGACGTAATGCGTCTGGCGCGTCTGGTGAATCTGGTGGAGGCCTACCTCTTCCCCAAGTTCATCACCAAGCACATTCTGACCGACATTCCCAAGACCGAGGTCTGTTTCCTGCGCATCTACGGCGCGATTCTCCTCGGTTTCCTGACCTGCCGTTACCGTCTCTCCTGATTTTCACCCCTTACCCCTCTTTTCTCCATGAACAACTATTTTGAATTCCAGAATGCCGTCAAGCTGCTGTGCGGCGAGCTTTCCCTTGAACGTATCCCCAACGAGCTGCAACATCTGGGCGGCAAGAAGCCGCTGGTGCTCTCCGATGCCGTGCTGGCTAAAATCGGCACCTTGGACACCGTGATTAAGGCCATGGCCGCCGAGGGCTGCGAACCCGCCCACGTGTTCACGGATATTCCCGTGGACTCCTCGCTGAAGGTGGTGAACGACATTGCCTACATCTACCGCGACCACGGCTGCGACTCCATCGTTGCCATCGGCGGCGGTTCGGTGATTGACACCGCCAAGGGCGTTCGCTTGGTGCTGTCGCAGGATACGGATGACATTCTCGCCATCGGCGGGGTAGAGAACCTGAGCCGCGGCATTTTCGTTCCCTTTATCGTGGTGCCTACCACGGCGGGCACAGGCTCCGAATGTACGGGCGTGGCGGTGATTCGCAACGACAAGACGAACGTGAAGATGGAGTTCCTTTCCCCCTTTGTGGAGCCCGATGTGGCGGTGATTGACCCGCGCATGACGATGGGTCTGCCGCCCAAGGCCACGGCCTCCACGGGTCTGGATGCGCTGAGCCACGCGCTGGAGGGCTGCACCTGCCTACAGGCCAACCCGCTGAGCAACGCCTATGCCCACGCCGCCATCAAAATGATTGCGGAGAACCTGACGGAAGCCACCCGCAACGGCAGCAACAAGACCGCCCGCTTCAACATGGCGGTGGCCAGCACGATGGCGGGCATTGCGTTCTCCAACTCGATGGTGGGGGCGGTGCATGCCATCGGTCACGCGCTGGGCGGTGTGTGCCATGTGCCGCACGCCGTGGCCATGACGATTCTGCTGCCGCATGTGATGCGCTATAATCTGGAACGCTGCAAGGAATCCTACGGCGCGCTGCTGCCCCTCTTCATCGGGGCGGAGGCCGCTGCCGCCGTTCCCGCCGCCGACCGCGCCCAAGCCACGATTGATGCCGTGGTGAAGCTGGAGCAGGAGCTGCACGACCTGTGCGGGCTGCCCCTGACGCTGCACGAAGCGGGTGTTTCCAAAGCTGATTTTGAACAGGTGGCCGCCGCAGGTGTCAATGACGGTGCCCTCATTGTGAACCCCCGCGCCGCCGACCGCGCGCAGGTGGTCGAAATCCTTAACGCCGCCTACTGATATGATTCAAGAGCTGTTTGACGCGCAGAAAAAGTTTTTCCTGACGCACGCCACCAAGGACATTGCGTTCCGTCGCAAGGCACTCAAATCCCTGAAAAAAGCCATCAAGGCTTGGGAGCCCCGCATTGCCGAAGCGTTGGAACAGGACCTCGGCAAATGCGCCACGGAATCGTACATGAGCGAAATCGGCATGGTGCTGGGCGGGCTGGGCGATACGCTGTCGCATCTGCGCTCCTGGTCGAAAACCCGCAGCGTGCTCGCCCCGCTGGCGCACTTCCCCTCCACCTGCCGCATTGAGCAGGAGCCCTACGGCGTAACGCTGGTGATGGCACCGTGGAACTACCCTGTGCTGCTCTCCCTTGACCCGCTGGTTGCCGCGCTGGCGGCGGGCAACACCTGCATTCTGAAGCCGTCCGAACTCGCGCCCGCCACCTCTGCCGTGCTGGCGGAAATGCTGCACGAAACCTTCCCCCGCGAGTATGTGGCGGTGGTGGAGGGTGACGTATCTGTCTGCAACGAGCTGTTGGAAAAGCCCTTCGATTACATCTTCTTTACGGGCGGCCCCGCCGTGGGCAAAATCGTGATGGCCGCCGCTGCCAAGCATCTGACCCCCGTCACGCTGGAGCTGGGCGGCAAGAGCCCCTGCATTGTGGCGGAGGATGCCAACGTGAAGGTCGCCGCCGCGCGCATTGCCTTCGGCAAGATTCTCAACGCGGGGCAGACCTGTGTGGCACCCGATTATCTGCTCATCCACCGCTCAAGGAAAGAGGAGTTTATCACCGCCTACCGCGATGCCGTGGGCAAAATGGTGGGCTTTCACCCGCTGGAGAACGACAAGTTCCCGCACATCATCAACCGCCGCCATTTTGACCGCGTGATGGGGCTGTTGCAGGGCTGCACCGCCGCGCTCGGCGGCAAGGGAGATGCCGAAAGTCTGCGCATTGAGCCGACGCTGCTCACGGATGTCACCCCCGACTCTCCCTGCATGCAGCAGGAAATCTTCGGGCCTATCCTGCCCCTGCTCACCTACGAGAGTTTGGAGGAAGTGGAACAGTTTGTGCTCTCCCGCCCCAAGCCGCTGGCTTGCTACGTGTTCACCCGCAGCAGGGCGACGGAAAAGCAGCTGCTCTCGCACCTTTCGTTCGGCGGCGGCTGCGTGAACGACACCATCGTCCACCTTTCCGTGCCCGCCATGCCCTTCGGCGGCGTGGGCAACAGCGGCATGGGTGCCTACCACGGCAAGGCAGGGTTCGACACCTTCTCGCACGCACGCTCCATCCTGAAAAAAGCGAACTGGCTTGACCTGCCCTTCCGCTACCAGCCCTACAACGGCTTCAAGAATTTCGTACTGCGCCTCTTCCTGCGATGAAACGTTTCTTCCGACTCCTCGCCTTTCTCCTCTCGCTACCGCTGCTCTCCCTGCTCTCCCTGCTCTTTTTTGTTGCAGCGGAGCGTCCGTACCACATCGGTATCGAAGGTTGCGAGAGCGGACATGTCGGGGTGGAGGAGCCGCAGATTTTCTGCGGCACCGTCCGACCGCTCACCAAACTGATTGCCAAAGAGATTTGCTATTTCGTCGGCAACCTGATGGAAGACCCCGACCCGAACCTCTACTTTGTGGACGGCCCCGCAGGGGAATACAGCGTGCAAATGGGGCAGGATGACGGACCGATTCACTACCTGTCCGCCCGCGTCCGCGTCCCCGCAGGGCACGGCGATACCTTTACCGTTTCCCTACAGGGGGAGGAGAATACGACAAGCATCCACGTATACCGCCGCGAGGACTTTGCCCGCGCCTACCCCCACGGCTACTGCCTCGACAAAGGCGAGCGGGAACCTGCCGTACCCCTGCCCGTTCAGGCAGAAGCGCAGGGCAACCGCTTAGAAGCCACCCTGCCCTTCGGTGTCTACATGGTGGAAGAATTCCGCACCCCGAGAGGTGCGGACGAATCCGCCAACACCCTCTACCCACTGAATATCCTGCGGCGGTGAAGCATCCTTTACTTGCCGTGGTAGTCGCTTTCGATGGTCAACGCCTGTAGGCAGAAGTCGTAGGGACCGTTGTAGCGCAGGCACAGCCCCTGCCCCACGGCGGCATCGGGTATCTGCAACAGGCGCAGCGAGCCGGTGAAGGGGTAGCCGATATGCTCGCGCTGCGGTTCGCTCTTCTCCCACCGTTCGGCGGGGGAGGCTTTGTACTCAAACTGCGGGTCGCTGTTGAGCAGCCGCACGCGCAGACGGCTCAACTGCCGCACGGAATTGAAGCTGTTCAGCCCCTCCAGCGGCATGGTCTGCACCACCGATTCGATGGGATAGCCGATTTGCACCATAAAGCCCCGCATATCCACAGGCAGCTGTGCTTCCCCCGAGGGCGGCACCGCCACATCGTACACCTCGTGCGGGGTGACATCCGTGCGGATAATGCGTGCGGTCTGACCCGCCATATCGGGCAGGGAGAGCGTGGTGACAGGCTCAAACGGCACCATGCCCAGTTCCGTCATGCCGTCCAGATAGGTCGATTGGGCGCAAATGCGCTCCAACGTCACGTTACCCGCCGCGTTACGCAGCACCAGCCACACCTCGTCATCCCCGCCCGCTGTATCGGGCAGACAGGCCAGCCGCAGCACGGTACGCCCCGCAAAATCCATGCGCTGCCAGGCAGAAATCTGTTGCTCGGCATTCAGCGTCAGCACCGCCACCGATCCGTCGCGCAGCAGCACCCAGATGTAGGTATCGGAGGCATGCTGCACACAGAACTCCTTAATACCCGCCTGTAACAGGTGTTCGGCAAGGATGCTCGTATCGGTGGCGGTAAAGCCGTCCGACTCCAACTTGTACGAAATCTCGCGTAGGCGCCGCCCGCCGCGCTGCACAAAGAGCGCCGTATTCTCCACCGCCACGGCGGGTTGGCTCTCCCCGCCCACCGCCGACTGGCGGTTGAACGCCGCTGTCCGCGCCGTAACGGCGGCTCCGTCGCCGCTGTTGAGCATCCATTCACCCTCCGTGGTGCCCACCAGCAAGCCGCGGGCGGGGCAGAGCCAGCAAATGCTGCTTTGGTTATCGGAAGCGAGCGTCAGATGCAGGGCATCATCATCACCGCTGCCCACATAGAAATTATCAAAATCATCCGTCACGCTGCCGAGCAGGGTGGTGGGCAGCCCCGGCATACCGCCGTACCACAAACGGCCTTGGAAGAATGAGGAAAAGGCGGGGTAGCCGTTGCGGTTGCCGATGGCACCGAAGCTCCAGCTGCGGGTGCTGAAATTCAACTTGCCGTCGCAGTAGGGGGTGCAGATTTTCGCCACGGCGTGACACTCGTCCACCATGTCGGTGATGAGGAACTTGTATTCCCTCTGCCCCTTGCCAATCATGAAGTGCATCATGGGTGCAATCGGCAGATTTTCGGAACGGCGGCAAACCAGAATCATGCGGCAGGGGCGGGATTCCGAACCCGACAACGCCCAGTTCTCGCGCGAAGCGTACTCCGTCTGCTGAAAGGATTTGACACAGGTCCACTCCCACTGCGTGAAATCGGGGTTATCCTCTACGGTGTCGTAGCTGCGCCACAGCTCCCACGAAGCGTTCCAAGAGCCTGTGGTACGCAGCGACCAGTCACCGCACACTTCATAGGGGGCATCGGTCTTAGGCTCCAACCACATGATGCCGGGGATGAAGCAGTCGGGGTAGGACTCAGGTGCATTTGAGCCGTTGAAAAAAGAGGGGTCGTAATCCCGAATGCAGGTGAAATACTTGTGCATGTTGGAGTTGCCGTCCACCTTCGTGTAATGCTTGCCTTTCCCCGCCCTGTTCTTCTCCAAATCGGGCAGATTGGAAACGGTGGGCAAAAAGGCGCGCCCCTCAAAATAGACATGGGGCGGGGTATCCGCATCGGCCAGCACGTACTCCTTGCCAATCATCGGCCAAGCGAAACGGGCGGTGGTCGTAGCGGGGTCAAACGTCAGATAGGCGGTATCGCCCTCTCCCATGCGCACTTGCAGGGCATCCTTTTGGCGGGCGTACGTTTCGCGGGGGTAGGGTTCCATGGTGATATACTCCCACCGCCAGTCATCATCCGCCACGCGGTACAGGCGCACAGGCGGCGTGGCGGGGCCTGTGCAGTACACCGTATCATTCACCTGCATGAAACGCAGTTGGGCAAGCTCCTCCCCTGCCCCCCACGGCACATCGAGACGGCAACGGCAACGCCGCCCCTTGTACACCGCCAGCCAACCGGGGGTAAAGACCAGCATGGCGGCATCGCCCGCCGAATAGACAAAGGGGAAAAGGCGAACCTCATCCTCGCTCTGCCCCATGTTCGCTACGGCACAGGTACCCTTGCGGCGGCGCACCCCGCCGTAGGGCATAGTAATCAGGTTTTTCAGCAGAGCGGCACCGCGCTGGTACGCCTGCAAATCGTAACGCGTGGCCAGCCAAGGAGACAGCTCACCCGCAGTAAAGCCCAACAAGGTCGGTATTTCTTGCATAGCCGCCCTTGTACCACGCCGCCCCACGTCCCGCCAAGCCGCCGCCGTGGGGCAGCAAGCGGATTTCATCAAAAAAGCCGTCCGACATTCATCGGACGGCTTTGTCGTCACTTGCTCGGCACGGTGGGTACGGGCATAGGTGCGGGGGGCGGGGTCTGCTGTTGCTGCTGGCAGCAGGAGGCAAGTGCCACCGCTGCCACGGCGAGGGGAATCATCTTTTTCATCTGATATGGTTGGGTTGCAGACACCCACCATGGGTGCCTGACTGTAGGTAACTTAGCACAGGCAACACCGCTGCACAACCTAACTTGCTAACTATTATTTCATTTTCGACGGCATATCCTTGGCTGTCGGAAGCCCGACAAATTGCGGCAGCGGCGGGCTTTTGCCTTGAAATGCGCCCGCGCGCGGGGTATAATACGCCCGCGCAGCTGTAGGGCTGTGCCTTTTACACGTTCACGACCACCACAGACATGAGTCTCATCATCCGCAATCTGCACGCCCGCGTCAAAGACGGCGCGGAAATCCTCAACGGCATTGACTTGGAAATCCCCAAGGGTGAAGTGCACGCCGTGATGGGGCCCAACGGTTCGGGCAAATCCACGCTTTCCAAGGTGCTGTGCGGTCACCCCGACTACGAAGTGACGGAAGGCACCGCCGAGTTGGACGGGCAGGATTTGTTTGCCATGAGTGTGGATGAACGTGCCCGCGCAGGGCTGTTCCTCGCGTTCCAGTACCCTGTGGAAGTACCGGGCGTGACCAACGCCAACTTCATGCGTGCCGCCATGGAAGCCCGCCTGCCCAAGGGGGAGGAGCTGGACGTCGTCTCCTTCTACAAGCAGCTGCGCGGCAACATGAAAGAGCTGGGCATGGACACCAAGTTCACCGCCCGCGCCGTGAACGAAGGCTTTTCGGGCGGCGAAAAGAAGCGCAACGACATTTTGCAGATGATGATGTTGCAGCCCTCGTACGCCATTCTCGATGAAACCGACAGCGGGCTTGACGTGGATGCCCTGCGCATTGTCTCCGAGGGCGTGAACGCCATGCGTGCTCCTTTCCGCAGTTTCATGGTTATCACGCACTACAAGCGTTTGCTGGACTATATCCGCCCCGATGTCGTCCACATCCTCTACCACGGCAAAATTGTCCGCACAGGCGGTTTTGAGCTGGTGGACTACATTGAGGAACACGGCTTTGATTTTGTGAAAAACGAGGAGGCGTGATGGACGAAACACCTTTCCAGATGGACACCCGCGGGGCGTTCAGCGAGCCTGAAAACCACAGGTTCGATGCGGGCTACGGTCTGACGGAGGAGACCATCGACTACATCTGCGATGCCAAGGGCGAGCCGGATTGGCTGCGTCAGTTCCGCAAAGACGCTCTCCGCAAGTTCAACGAGATGCCCATGCCGACCCACTGGGCGCCCGAGGGCATCAAGAACGTGGATTTCGAGAAAATCCGCTACTACCTCTCCCACGGCGTGCCGCCCCGCAAGAGCTGGGATGAAGTGCCCGACGACATCAAGCGCACCTTTGAACGCCTGGGTGTACCCGAACAGGAACGCGCCTTTTTGGCGGGTGTAGATGCCCAGTACGACTCCGAAACCGCATACAACAACATGCGCGAGGAGCTGACCAAAAAGGGCGTTATCTTTGTGAACTCTACGGAGGGTCTGCGCGACTACGAAGAGATTTTCCGCCCGTGGTTCGGTAAGGTCATTCCCGTGGGCGACAACAAGTTCTCCGCCCTCAACCATGCGGCGTTTTCGGGCGGCTCGTTCATCTATGTCCCCAAGGGGGTGAAGCTGGCGCAGCCCTTGCAGGCCTACTTCCGCATCAACTCCGAAAGCATGGGGCAGTTCGAGCGCACGCTCATCATTGCCGATGAAGGTGCCGAGCTGATGTACATGGAGGGCTGCACCGCCCCCAAGTTTGACAGCGCCACCCTGCACAGCGGCGTGGTGGAGCTGGTAGCCCTGAAAGGTGCCAAGATTCAATATGTGACCGTGCAGAACTGGGCGACCAACGTGTACAACTTGGTGATTCAGCGCGGCTTGGCAATGGAGGATGCGGAAATCCGCTGGATTGACTGCAACCTCGGCTCCGCCCTCACCATGAAATACCCTGCCGTGGTCTTGCAGGGGCGCCGTGCCCGCGGCGAGGTCGTCTCCATCTCCCTTGCCCACAGCGGGCAGGACCAAGACACGGGCGCCCGCATGATTCACGCCGCACCCGACACCACGTCCAACATCGTGGCGAAGTCCATCTCCATCGGCGAGGGGCGCGCCAGCTACCGCGGCGAGGTGAAGGTGCTGAAAGGCATGAGCGGCTGCAAGAACAACACGGAGTGCGACGCCCTGCTCATCAATAAAAGCAGCCGCACGGACACCTACCCCGCCATCACCGTGAACGGCAACGCGAGTGCCGTGCAGCATGAGGCTTCCGTCTCGCAGGTGGATGAAGAGATGCTGTTCTACATGCAGCAGCGAGGTCTGACCCGCGCCCAAGCCATGAGCTTGGCGGTGAACGGCTTTGTGAACGACCTGATTAAAGAGTTCCCCATGGAGTATTCGGTGGAACTGCGCCGCCTGATTGATTTGGAGATGGAGGATTCCATCGGCTAACCCCCAACGACTGCGAAACAATGGATTTTCCTGACACCACCGATTTGAGCACCGCGCTGGAGCTGGCCGAAGCCGAACACCGCCTTGCCGCCGCGCAGACCCCCGACCGCCTGTGTGAGGACTGGCGTTTCGGTCGCCCGCACGAGTACGCCGCGCAGCTTGTCGCCCTCATGGAAGGGGCGGACAACCGCGGCACCGTTACCATCGAGGGAGCGGAGGACGCCGCCGATTCCCCCGACCGCGAGGACAGGGCGGAGGAGCAGCTGCTGCACACCATCGGGTCGGATAAGATTCTCGCGCAGCATCTGGCGCATTTCGGCAAGGGGGCCGTGCTCTTTTTGGAGAAAGAGTACACGCAGCCCATCACCATCACCTACGAGACGGACGGCGTGTTTCTGCCGACCACGCTCATTCTGGCGGCCCCCGGTGCCAAGGCGCACATCATCGAAAAGCACATCACCCGCGGGGCGGGTGCCATTGTCTGCACGCGCCTGATTCATGCCGAGGGCGGGGCGGACATCGCCGTAGAGCTGCATGAGAGCGGCAGCGGGGAATCCCGCGCCATGAATATCACCAACATTCGCGCGGTGGCGGCCAAGGTGCGCCACCTGACGCTGCATGAAAACCACGCGTGGGCGCGCGAGGAAACGGTGGCGGACATCCTGCAAAGCAGCGAGGAACAGCCCGCCGATGTGCAGTTGTACTCCGCCAACCGCTTGGCGGGTACGCAGGTGCTCGACCAGCACACGCGCCAAATCCACAGCTGCGGTCAGGCGTACAGCAATCTGCTGTACAAGAATGTGGTGGATGACAACGCCACCGCCACCTTTGCGGGCAACATTTTTGTGGCTCCCGGCGCCCACAACACGGATGCCTACCAAGCCAACCGCAACATGCTGCTCAGCGAGAAAGCCACCGTCAACTCCCTGCCCGGGCTGGAGATTCTGGCAGATAAAGTGCGCTGCTCCCACGGCAGCGCGAGTGCGCCTATGGATGAGGAGCAGCTGTTCTATCTGCTCTCCCGCGGCATTCCCCGCCACGAAGCACAGCTGCTGGTGGCAGACGGCTTCCTTGCCGATGCCGTGACGCATTTTGAAGCCCGCGACTGATTATTGACACTCTTTCCCCCAAAACAACCATCGAAACACCATGAAACGCATTCTGACCGCGATGCTCGCCCTCGGCCTTTTGGGCAGCTTCTGCATGCCCGCCGCCGCCAAGACCGACAAAGCCGACAAGCCCGCCAAGGCGGAAAAGACGGTGAAGAAGAACAAGAAAGCCAAGGCGGCTGCGGAAGATACCGCCGACCTGCCCGCCGTGCCTGCCTCGCTGGCGGACAAGGAGTTCGTGAACGGCGCGAAGCTCAACACCAAGGCCAAGGTGTACTTCATTTACAAATCCCGCAGCACCTGCGGCATTTGTGTGGCGGAAGCCCCCTCCATTGTCGGCACCTACAAGGGCATGAAGGGCAAGGATGCCGAGCTGGTGATGCTCAACATTGACGCTTCCGAGGAGGTTGCCGCCAAGTGGGCCAAGGATTTCAAGATGAAGTTCCCCGTGGTCGCCCCCGGTGATGCCAACGGTGTTCCCTTCCCCTTCGGCGGCGGCAGCACGCTGCCCCTGATGGTGGCGGTGGATGCCGAGGGCAACAAGCTGGGCGAAGCCAACGGCAACGAGGTGGCAAGCTTCCTTGCGGGCTGGAAAAAGATTGTGAAGGACTACAAGAAGGAGGAAAAGAAAGCCGCCCTTGAAGCCGCCAAGGAGAAGAAGAACGCCGCTGCCGAGGACGAAGAACCCGACGGCAGCGAAGAATAAATTCTGACCTCTCTGTTCTTTTCGTTGCCCTACGGGCATGAAAGAAAAAGCCCCCATCCGACTTTGCGCCGGGCGGGGGCTTTCAATTTTCCTTGATAATACCTAACTTTGGGCTTGAAATGCGGGGGCATTTGGTGTTTAATGTCTGCGCACGAATGTGGCCGGAGGTGGCCTCTCATCCCCAGTTTATGAAGACGACCAAATTTTTACAAGTGCCTGATGCAGCGAGTGCTGCGGCAGATTATCTGAAGAATGACGCAGATGATCACGGCGAGTTGGTAACCCTTAATGTGGGTCCGTCCCACCCCGCTACGCACGGCGTGTTGCGCCTGAAGTTAGTGATTGACGGTGAAGAGATTGTGTCCTGCGACCCCGTCATCGGCTACCTGCACCGCGGCATGGAAAAGATTGCCGAAAACTGCCATTACAACCAGTTTGTGGCCTACACCGACCGTATGGACTATCTGGCCCCCATGAGCAACAACATCGCCTACGCCTGCGCGGTGGAAAAACTGCTCGGTTGGGAGCTGCCTGAGCGCGGTCAGGCCATCCGCGTGCTCTGCTGCGAACTTTCCCGCATCTCCTCCTGCTTCCTCGGCACGGGTGTGTACGCCATGGACACAGGCGCCATGACCGCTTTCCTGTACGCTTTCGAAGAAAAGGAGCGCGTTCACAACATCTACGAGCAGATTTGCGGCGCCCGCTTCACCTCCAGCTACACCCGCATCGGCGGCATGACCCGCGACCTGCCCGCGGGCATTGAAAAGCAGATTCTCGACTTCTGCGACAGCGCCCTCAAGACGGTGGACGAGATGGAGAAGCTGCTGCTGCACAACAAGATTTTCATCGACCGCCTTGTCGGCGTGGGTGTCATCACCAAGGAGATGGCTCTGCAAAACGGCATGACGGGCAACAACCTGCGCGCCAGCGGTGTGAACCGCGACCTGCGTAAGACCAACCCCTACCTCGGTTACGAAAACTACGAGTTCGACGTACCCGTGGCGACGGAGGGTGACTGCTACGCCCGTTTCCAAGTGCGTATGGAGGAAATCCGCCAGTCCGTGCGCATCATCCGTCAGGTGATTGCCAAGATGCCCAAGGGTCCCATCTGGGTGCAGCTGGACAAGGGCATTCTGCCCGGCAAGCAGTCCGCGATGGAGAACATTGAAGAGCTTATCCGCCAGTTCATGGTGTCTACACAGTGCGTGAACGCCCCTGCGGGTCAGGTCTACTTCGCCGCAGAAAACCCCAAGGGCGAGCTGGGCTTCTTCCTCGATTCCAAGGGCGGCGGCATTGCCAACCGTCTCAAGATGCGCAGCCCCTCTTACTGCACGCTTTCCATCCTGCCGGAACTGCTGCCCGGCCACCTTGTCTCCGATATCGGCGCCATCCTCGGCTCCTTTGACTTTGTGCAGGGTGAATGTGACCGCTAACCTTTAAACTGAATACCTTATCATGTCTGAAACACCTAACGCGATTGAGGCCATCACCGCCGCCAAGCCCTCTCCCGGGGAAAAGTTCTTCCCCAAGTTTGAGGCCACGGCCGCTCTGGTCAAGGAAGCTCAGGAGCTGGTAGCGCAGTACCCCGAGGGCAAGGAACAGTCCGCCGTGCTGCCCATCATCCACATGGTGCAGGAGAAGTTCGGCTACGTAGCCCCCGAAGCCATGCCTTGGATTGCCGAACAGTGCAAGAGCACGGCCATCCACGTGGCGGGCATCGTGACCTTCTACCCCGGCATTCACCGCAGCTGCCCCGGCAAGTACCACTTCCGCGTCTGCCGCACCATTGCCTGTGCGCTTTCGGGCGGCGAAGAGCTGATTCCCTACATCTGCAACAAGGTGGGTATCGACCCCGCCTCTCTCACCGATGAAGAGCCGATGGGTGTCAGCCCCGACGGTATGTGGAGTATTGAAGCGGTGGAGTGCCTGGCCAACTGCGGCTTCGGGCCCAACATCATGATTAACGACACGCTGTACTCTCAGGTGACCACCAAGATGATTGACAAGCTGATTGCCGAATACAGCAAGAAAGACTAACCCCCACTGCGAAATATGAGCGAAATCACTTACTTACCCGGCATGGAGCCGCATCCGCGTGAAACACGCCGCATTTTCCGCAACGTGAACCGCAAGGGTTACGACCCCTCCATCAAGTGCTTCATCAAGGACGGCGGCTATGAGACGCTGAAAAAGGTGCTCAAAATGGAGCCCGCCGATGTCATTAACGAGGTGAAGAAGAGCGGTCTGCGCGGCCGCGGCGGCGCCGGTTTCCCCACGGGTGTGAAATGGACTTTCATCCCCCGCGGCAACACCAAGCCCGTGTACCTTGTCTGCAACTGTGACGAATCCGAACCCGGCACCTTCAAGGACCGTTTCATCGTGCACCAAGACCCGCACCAGCTGATTGAGGGTCTTATCATTGCGTGCTACGCCGTGCAGGCACACTACGCCGTGATTTACATGCGCGAGGAGTTCCCCGAAGCCGCCAAGATTGTGCAGAAGGCCATCAAGGAAGCCGAAAAGAAGGGTTTCCTTGGCGATGACATTCAGGGTTCCGGCTTCAATCTGAAGCTCATCCTGCACCGCGGTGCGGGTGCCTACATCTGCGGTGAGGAAACAGGCCTCATCAACTCCATTGAAGGTGTGCGCCCCTATCCCCGCATTAAGCCCCCCTTCTTCCCCGCTGCCATCGGTCTGTACGGCTGCCCCACGATTGTGAACAACGTGGAGTCTCTGTGTCAGGTACGTCAGGTTATGATGCGCGGTGCCGAAGCCTACGCCGCAGAGGGCGCCCAGCGCTCCCCCGGCACGCGTATCATCGGTGTTTCCGGTGATGTGAAGCGCCCCGGCGTGTACGAAATCATCTCCGGCTCCATCACCTACGGTGAGCTGCTGTACGACATTTGCGGCGGTCCCAAGCGCGGTCGCAAGTTCAAGGCCATCATCCCCGGCGGTGCTTCCGCCAAGGTGATGCGCTGCGACGAGATTCTGAAAGACCGCAACCCCGACGGCACCGTGAAGGAAATGACCATCTTTGACGTGCCGATGGACCTTGATTCCATTGCCAAGTTCGGCTCCATGAGCGGTTCGGGCGGCGTGATTGTGATGGATGATTCCCGCAGCATGCCCCACGTGCTCAACAACCTCAACCGTTTCTTTGCATGGGAATCCTGCGGTCAGTGCTCCCCCTGCCGCGAAGGCAACCCGTGGATGCTCAAACTTTCCACCCGCATTTGCGAAGGCAAGGGTGCCCCCGCCGATGTGGATTTGCTGAAGGACGTGGCCGACAACATCTGCGGTCGCACCGTCTGTGCTTTCGGTGAAGCCTGCTCTTGGCCCACCCAAGCCTTCACCACCAAGTTCCGGGACGAGTTCCTCGCCCTCACCAAGCCCATCAACGCGCTCAAGCCGCACTCTCAGGAGACGGCGGAAGCCCGTAAGTTCCTGTCCCGCGAAGATTAACACCCCCTTCTGAACGCATGAGTACAAAACCCGCAATCCTGCCGAAAGACGCCGCCGCTGCCGAGGGCAAGGTGAACGTCCAGATTAACGGCAAATGGTACCGCTTCCCCAAGGGAACCCGCATTGCAGACGCCTGTAACTCCGTGGGCGCGCATGTTCCCTGCTTCTGTTACCACCCCAAGCTCTCCATCGCCGGCTCCTGCCGTATGTGCCTTGTGGAGCAGGGTATGCCCCCGCGCCTGGCCCCCGGTGCCGTGCCGCAGTATGATGAGAACGGCTACCAGCCCATCAGCTGGATGCCCCGCGCCGTCATTGCCTGTGCCAACACCGTGGCAGAAAACATGGGTATCCGCACGGATGGCAAGCTGACCTCCGAAGCCCGCCGCGGCGTGCTGGAGTTCCTGCTCACCAACCACCCGCTCGACTGCCCCATCTGCGACCAAGCCGGTGAATGCAAGCTGCAGGAGTACACGACCGACTACGGTCGCGGCACCCACCGCTTTGAAGAAAACAAGACCAAGAAGGGCAAATACCTCTCCGTGGGTCCCCGCGTGAACCTTGACCAGGAACGCTGCGTGCTCTGCCGCCGCTGCGTGCGCTTCATGAAAGAAGTGGTCGGTCAGGAAGTTCTGGGCGTGGTGGGTCGCGGCACGCACAACGCCATTGCCTGTTACCCCGGCACCGAGCTGGACAGCAACTACTCTATGAATGTGGTGGATATCTGCCCCGTGGGTGCCATGACCAGCAAGGATTTCCGCTTCAAGATGCGCGTGTGGTTCCTGAAGAGCACGCCCACCATTGACGTGAACTGCGGCACGGGTACCAACATCAACATCTGGACGCGCGAGCAGCAGGTCTACCGCATCACCCCCCGTCAGAACGACGAGGTGAACAGCTGCTGGATGCCCGATGACGCCCGTCTGAACTACAAGTACATCAACGCCCCCACGCGTATCCTGACCCCGCTGGTCAAGACCGATGCCAAGGCCCCGCAGCGTCCCTCCACTTGGGATGCCACGCTGAACCTTGCCGTGGAGCAGCTGCACAAGTGCGCCCCCACCGAGGTGGCCATCGTGGCTTCCGCCCGCATGACCAATGAGGAACTTTACATGGTGCGCGCGCTGGCTCGCCAGCTGGGCATCAGCAAGATTGACATCGTACCCCGCATGGGTGAGGACGACGGCATGCTCGTCTCCGCCGACCGCAACCCCAACACCAACGGCGTGAAGATGGTGCTGGGCAAGGAAGGCAAGGGGCTGCGCACCATCCGCAACGGTGTGCGCAACGGCGGCATCCGCTTCCTCATCGTTCTGGGTGAAGACCTTACGAGCGAAGAAGCAGGTTTCACCGCCGAGGATTTGGCGGGCTTGGATTACCTGCTGGTGATGCACCACAGCGAAAACGAAACCACCAAGGCGGCCGACGTGGTGCTGCCCGGCGTGACCTTCGCTGAAAAGTACGGCACCATGATTAACGTGGCCGGTCGCATCCAGCGCCTGAACAAGGCCATTGAGCCGATGGGGCAGGCACGCTCCGACTGGGAAATCTTCCGCGAGCTGTCCGAACGCCTCGGCTGCGACTGCGTGAAGGTCATCGCCTGCCCCAGCCCCATGATGGTGCTGGAGGAAATGGCACAGGAATTCGAGCCGATGAAGGGTCTCACTTGGGGCAGCATCGGCAACGAAGGCAAGGTTATTATGGAAACGGGCGTCACCATCCCCTTGGTGGAACGCGAAAAGGCTAAGAAGTAAAACCACACACACTGACTCTGATTATGTTGGACGCAATTTGCAACTGGTGGAACGACCTGATGAGCAACCCCATCTGGTTCTACCTCATCGCCACCATCCTCAAGCTGGTGCTGATGTTCGCCGTCATCCTCGCCTTCGTGGTGCTCTCCGTTTGGATTGAACGCCGCGTGGCCGGTTGGATTCAGGACCGCCCCGGCCCCAACCGCGCGGGCATTCCGCTGTTCCTGTTCCAGCGCTTCGGCAGCAAGCAGAAGCAGCCCCTCAAGGACCTCCTGCACTTCTTCGGCATTCCCGAAACCTCTTGGATTGCCAAGCTCTGCACATGGCTGCGCCTTGACCGCGAAATCCCGACCTTCGGTCTCATCCAGCCCTGTCTGGACGGCGGTAAGCTCTTCCTGAAGCAGGAGCTGACGCCCTCCTATGTGCGCAAGGCCTACTTCATCGTGGCTCCCATGCTGGTGCTCGGTCCCCCCATGGTGGCCGCCGCCGTGCTGCCCTTCGCCTCCTGCGTTGACACGGCTTACGGCCATGTCTCCATGTGCGTGGCGGAACTGGGTATCGGGCCGCTGTGGATTTTCGCCGTCACGGGTCTTTCCGTCTACGGTTTGACGCTGGCCGGCTGGTCCTCCCGCTCCAAGTTCCCCTTCCTCGGCGGTCTGCGCGCCACGGCCCAGCTCATCTCCTACGAGGTGGCAATGGGTCTGTCCGTCATTCCGCTGCTCATGATGTTCGGCACGCTGAATCTGCAGGAAATCGTGCAGTATCAGGCCGACAACGGCTGGACGCTTCTGCCCCTGTGGGGTGAGGGTCTGTCCCTGCAACGCTGGGGCATGATGGTGCCCAACATCATCAGCTTCCTCATCTTCGCCACCTGCGTCTTTGCGGAAGCCAACCGTACCCCCTTCGATATGGCCGAATGTGAAACCGACCTTGTGGGCGGTTACCACACGGAATACTCCTCCATGAAGTTCGCCTCGTTCTTCATGGGTGAATACGCCGCCATGGTCATCGGTTCCGCCATCGTGGTGACGCTCTTCCTCGGCGGTTGGAGCATCGGCTTCGGTGCTGATGCCGCCCTTGCCGAATACAGCCAGTGGCTGGCGGTCTGCTGCCAGTTCTGCATGTTCATCGTCAAGTTGCTCGCCTTCATCTTCTTCTTCGTGTGGGTGCGTTGGACGCTGCCCCGCTTCCGTTGGGATCAGGTGATGCACCTCGGCTGGATGGTCTTCCTTGAGCTGGCCGTTGCCAACATCTTCCTCGCCGCTGCCGTTCTCTACTTCCTGAACGGTGCCGCTATCAACTTCGTCAAGTAACCTTTCTACATTACCATGGCTTACATTCCGATTAAACGCCCCAAGTTCTCCGTGCTTGACCGCATTTATGTGGTGGAGCTGGTGAAGGGCCTTTGCATCACCTTTAAGCATCTCGCCCTCTCCCTGCTCGGCAAGAGCCGCGGCAAGAAGGATTTCAGCGAGAAGGGTGTCGGCGTCTGCATGCAGTTCCCCGAAGAACGCTGGGATGCCCGCCTGCCGGAGTACTACCGCGGCGCCCCCACGCTGGTGCGTGGTGAGGACGGTCGCGAACGCTGCGTCTCCTGCCAGCTGTGCGAGTTTATCTGCCCCGCCCGCGCCATTACCGTAACGCCCGGTGCCGTTGACCCCGCCAACCCCTGCTCCAAGCAGGAGAAAGCCCCCGCCGAATTCCAAATCGACATGCTGCGCTGCATCTACTGCGGCATGTGTCAGGAAGTCTGCCCCGAACAGGCTATCTTCCTCTCCAAGGAATACCTGATCACCCTCACCGACCGCAAGCAGGCTGTCCGCAACAAGGAGCAGCTTTACAAGCTGGGCGGCACGCGCAAGGGTCTTGTCAACAAGTGGAACCAATACAAATAAGATACTGCCATGTTTGAATCTGCTATCTGCCAAATCCTGTTCTACGTGTTTGCGGTGCTTTCCCTGCTCTGCGCCGTCGGCGTGGTGGCTTTCCGCAACCCCGTGACTTCGGCCATGAACATGGCCCTGTGCTTCGGCTTTGTCGCCGCCATCCTCTTCGGGCTGGGGGCTCAATTCCTGGGCATTGTCCAAATCATCGTTTACGCGGGTGCCATTCTGGTGCTCTTCCTCTTCGTAGTCATGATGCTCGACATCAACGACGAGGATTCCTGCTGCTGCAGCGACAGCTCCTGCAAGTGCTGCATAGGTAAGGCCGTGCATTGGCTGGGTGCTAAGATGCCCGTGTTCTCCGGTCTGCTGGTGGGCTGCAGCCTTGCCGCCATCATCAGCTACACCGCTATCAGCCTGCCCGGTGCCACGGGCAACGGCTGCCCCTGCCACGCCCTGTGCAACAGCGTGGGTGAGCTGGGGCTGGGTGACAACACGCCCGCTGCCGCCGCCGATGTGACCGCCAAGGGTCTGGGCGGCGTGATGCCCGCGCTCAACCCCGCCGCTGCGGCCAAGACGCTTAACCCCGCCATTGCCCCTGCCGATGCCGCCAAGGCAACCTCCATCCCCGATGTGAAGCTGCTGGGCATGACCCTGTTCGGCAAGTATGTCATTCCCTTCGTCATCCTCGGCTTCGCCCTGCTGTCCGGCACGGTGGGCGCCGTGGCCCTGTCCCGCAAGATTCGCAAAGCATAACCCCTTTCGACTTCCATGACTCCGTTAGCACATTACCTGATTTTCTCAGGCCTCCTGTTCTCCATCGGTCTGGCAGGCGTTCTCATCCGCAAGAACATCATTGTGGTGTTCATGTGTTTGGAAATGATGCTCACCGCCGCAAATGTTGCGCTGGTGGCCTTCTCCCGCGCCCAAGGCACGGCGGGGCTGCCCGTGTATGATGCGCAGGTGCTCTCCCTCTTCGTCACCGCCATTGCCGCCGCCGAGGTGGCCATCGGTCTGGCTCTCATCGTTGCCATGTTCCGTGCCCGCCGCACGGTGGAAAGCACGGCTCTCAACACACTCAAAGATTAACCCCTAGGACACACCATGATTCACAATCTTCCCTGGCTTTATCTTCTGCTGCCCCTTCTGGCGGCGGCTATCGACTGGGTGTGCTTCCACAAGTGCGCCAAGGCGGCTGCCGGCATTTCCATTGCCTCCGCCGCCCTCACCCTGCTGCTGACACTGGCCTACATGCTGGGTCTGGAGACAGGCACGCCCGACACCTACACATGGATGCCCGGCTTCACCGCTGCGGAATCCCTGCACATGGGTATCCTGCTTGACCCGCTGGCCCTGCGCATGATGCTGGTTGTCACGGGCATCGGCCTGCTGGTCCACATCTTCTCCGTCGGTTACATGAAGGGGGATTCCTCCAACCTCAGCCGCTACTTCGCGGGTCTGAGCATCTTCATGTTCAGCATGACCACCATCGTGCTGGCCGACAATCTGGCCATGACCTTCATCGGCTGGGAAATGGTGGGCTTCTCCTCCTACCTGCTCATCGGTCACTGGTACGAAAAAGCCAGTGCCGCCGATGCCGCCAAGAAAGCCTTTATCACCAACCGCGTGGGCGACTTCGGTTTCCTCATCGGTATTCTGCTGACGCTCGGCGTGTTCGGCACCATCGACTTTGCCGCTATGGGCGGCAAGGCGGCGACTATTGCCCCCGCCATCCTCACCGTCACGGTTATCTGCCTCTTCTGCGGTGCGGTCGGTAAATCCGCCCAGTTCCCGCTGCATGTGTGGCTGCCCGACGCCATGGAAGGCCCCACGCCCGTTTCCGCCCTCATCCACGCCGCCACCATGGTGGCCGCGGGTGTGTACATGCTGGTGCGTCTGCAAATCAGCATGGGTGCCGAAGCCTTTACCGAATGTGCCTGCACCGTGATTGCCACGGTGGGTGCCATCACCGCCGCCATGGCTGCCATCATTGCCACGCAGCAGGATGACATCAAGCGCGTGCTTGCCTACTCCACCCTGTCCCAGCTGGGTTACATGGTGATGGCCGTGGGTCTGCTGGCGGGTGAAGCCGCCATGTTCCACCTCTTCACACACGCATGGTTCAAGGCTTTGCTCTTCCTCGGTGCCGGTGCCATCATCGTGTGCTGCCACCACGAGCAGGACATCTGGAAGATGGGCGGTCTTGCCAAGCGCATGCCGCTGACCGTGCTCTGCTTCCTGATGGGTACCTTCGCCCTCATCGCCATCCCCGGCTTCTCCGGCTTCTTCTCTAAGGAAGCCATCCTTGATGCCGCGCTGGAGCACAACCCCGTGTTCTTCTGGGTGGGTGCCGGTGTGGCCGCGCTGACCACCTTCTACATGGCACGTCTCTGCATCGTGGCCTTCCTCGGTTCCGCCCGTGACCACGGTGCCGAACACGCCAAGGAAGCCTGCCCCAGCATGCTGATTCCCCTCATCATCCTTGCCGTCATGGCCATCATCTCCGGCTACGGCGTGGTGGCTGACTATCTGGTGCCCTTCGCGGGCTTCGAGGCTCACGGCTTTGAAATCGGTCTCCCCTTCTATGTGAGCATGGGTTCCCTTGCCGTCGGTCTGCTGCTTGCCTTCGCCCTCTACGGCTTCGGCGGTCGCACCAAGGACCTGCTGGCGGGCAACTTCATCTCCACCGCCCTCCGCAAGCGCCTGTACATCGATGCCCTGTACGACCACGTCCTCATCGGCGGCGTGCAGCGCTTCTTCTCTCAGTGCGTGCTGCAGGTGCTCGACCACATCATCCGCGGCATCATTGTCGAGGGTCTCGCATGGCTCACCCAGAAAATCGGCCGTCTGCTCGGTCTGATTCAAAACGGCTCCGTGCGCGGTTACAGCTTTGTGGCGGGTCTGGGGCTCGTCATCGTCATCATCCTTTTCGCTTTCCAATTCTAAACCGACTTTAACACCATGCTTATCTGGCTTCTCCTCATTCCTGTGATTGCAGCCGCCTGCATCGGTCTGCTGAAACTGCCGGGCAAGAGCACCGCCGTCACCGCGGCCGCCCTCATGCTGGTTCTCGGCACCGCTGCCCTGTGCTGCAACGTGTTCGGCAATGACTGCTGCACCGAAAGCAGCAGCGTGCAGCTCACGCTCACCCTGCCGCTGAGCAGCATCATGGTGCTGCTTACCCTCCTCGTCACCTTTGCCGCCGTGCTCGGTCTGAAAGCTCCCGACAAAGATGCCGAGCGCAGCTGGTGCGTCTCTGCCCTGCTGCTCTCTGCGGGTGCGCTGGGCGCGTTCATGAGCGACAGCATCATTGCCTTCTACGGCTTCCACGAACTTGCCCTCATCCCCACCTTCGTGATGATCGGCTGCTACGGTCGCGGCGACCGCCGTTCCGTAGCGTGGATGGCCACCGTCTACCTCGGCGTCGCCTCCATGGTGCTGCTGGCGGGTCTCATCCTGCTCTGCCTTGAAATGCACGCGTGGAGCTTCTCCGCCATGGCCATGTCGGTGCAGAGCGGCATCCTGCCCGAGCACCCCTGCCTGATTGCGGGGCTGCTGTTGGCGGGCTTCGGTACGCTTATCTCCCTCTTCCCCTTCCACTCCTGGGCAGCGCCCGCTTACGCCAGCGCCCCCACCCCCATTGCCATGCTGCATGCGGGTGTGCTCAAGAAGTTCGGTCTGTACGGTCTGTTCACCATCGCCTTCTGCTTCGGTCCCAAGTGCGCCGAGCTGTTCGGCTGCTGGAACAACCTCCTCCTCGTCCTGCTGCTCGGCAACGTGCTGTGGGTGGGTTATGTGACCGTCGCCCAGACACGTTTGGACAGCATGCTCGGTAACTCCTCCGTCATGCACATGGGTTACATCTTCCTTGCCTTCGCCGCCCTCATCGCCTGCAACGGCGTGAACGCGCTTGCCGTGGAAGGTGCCGCCGCCCTCATGATGGCACACGGTCTGACCATCGCGCTGCTCTTCCTGCTGACGGGTCAGATTGAAAGCCAGACCAAGACGCTGGAGCTGGACTCCATGGGCGGACTTGCCCGCAAGCTACCGCTCCTCGGCTTCTTCTTCGGCATTGCCGGTCTCGCCTCCATCGGTCTGCCCCTGCTGGCCAACTTCGTGGGTGAGTTCACCATCTTCGTCTCCTGCTTCCACGGCTGGAACCCCACCCCCGTTGAATGCGAATGCGTGCTCGGCACCATCGCCAACTTCTTCGGCGGTCTGGGTCCCGTGCAGCTGGCGCTCATCTTCGCCCTGTGGGGTCTGGTCATCAGCGCCATCTACATGCTGCGCGCCTTCCGCAACATCTTCGAAGCGGAAATCGGCCATGCCTCCGAACGCGCCACGCAGCTCTCCTGCAGCGATAAGGTGTCCGCGGGCTTCCTGATTTTCTTCATCGTCCTGTTCGGCATCATGCCCGGTCTCCTCTTCATCCTGTAAACCTCAACCCCATTCAAGCTAACCATGATTGACATCTCATCCACCTACACTTGGGGTCAGTTCATCCCTGCCTTCTCCCTTGTGGGGCTGGCAGCCGCCATCCTGATGGCCGATGCCTTCCTGCCCAAGCTGCCCAGGCGCCTGTACGGCGTGCTGGCCGCCGTCGGCACCTTCATCGTGGCGTTCGCCCTCTCCAAGACCGAGACGGGCTTTGCCATCGGCTTCGGCGCCCTTGCCGCCTTTGCCACCTGCCTGAGCATCCTGCTGGCCATGGACTACACCAAGGTCTGCCGCGATTCCCTCTCCGGCACCGACAGCGAGGACGGCACCGCCGAGTTCTACGCCCTGCCGCTCGTCGCCTGCGCCGGCATCCTGTGCCTCACTCAGGCCCGCGACCTCATCATGCTCTTCGTGAGCCTTGAAATCATCACCCTCACGTCCTATGTGCTGGCGGGCTACTTCCGCCGCAACCAGGGTTCCATCGAGGCGGGTATCAAGTACCTCGTCATCGGTGCCATGAGCACAGGCATGCTGGTGTTCGGTGCCGCCTGGTACTTCGGTATGAGCGGTTCCTTCGTCCTGTCTGCGGGCACCACCGCCGCCGCCCTCAACAGCGGTGCCGCCATCGGTGCCGGCTTCCTGATGGCCATTGCCCTGCTCTTCACGGGTGCCTTCTTCAAGGTGGGTGCCGTGCCCATGCAGGTGTGGGTGCCGGACGTGTATCAGGGTGCTCCCACCCCCGTCTCCAACTTCCTTGCCACCGCTTCCAAGACGGCGGGCTTCGTGCTCATGGGTATCCTCATGCTGCCCGTCTCCGTCATCATCAGCAACGGCAGCGAGCTGAGCTGCACGCTTCTGGGTGCCTTCTCCGTGGTGATTGCCGCTACCCTGCTGGTGGGTAATCTGGGCGCCATCGTTCAGACCAACGCCAAGCGTCTGCTGGGTTACTCCTCCATCGGTCAGGCGGGCTTCATCCTCGCGTTCTACCTTGTGCTCAGCGACGGTCCCGTGACGCTGGCGGGTGTCAACGCCAATGTCGTGCTCTACCTGCTGGCCTACACGCTGGCCACCACCACCGCCTTCTACGCCATTGCCATGGTGCGCACCCAGCGCGGCAGCGAAGAGCTGAGCGCCTTCCGCGGTCTCGGCAAGACCAACCCCCGCACGGCCTTCCTCATCACCGTTGCCTTTGCCTCTCTGGCGGGCGTGCCGCTGACCTACGGCTTCATGGTGAAGTTCTATGCCTTTACCAGCGTCATCTATGTGCTGGGCGGCAATCCTTGGCTGGTGTGGCTGCTGCCCATCATGCTCATCTGCGCGGCAGCGGGCTTCTACTACTACTTCAAGGTCATCCGTGAGATGTACTGGGTGAAGCCCGCCGACACGGACAAGCCCCTGTGCGTCCCCGCCATCACGGCTATTGTGATGACCGTCTGCACCATCGCCATCCTGGTGCTGGGTACCATGCCCCTGCTCTTTGCCGCCTAAGAGCGACGGAAAGAAACTCTACCAAACAGGCTCGTCCGCAACGGACGAGCCTGTTTTTTCTTTTCCGCAACCCGCAACATAGTATTGACACAGACCCGCAGATGTGCCACAATCACCGCGCAGGGTTCTACCCCACCTGCCTCTACCCTCTCCCCATGGCGATGCCCCCCGAATAGGGCAGTGCTGTAACCTCTCCCTACCCATGAACAATATCGAACAACAAATCCACAACAAGCTCAACGAACTTTGCCGCACCCGCGACTGTCAGCTGCTGCTGGCGGTGGAATCGGGCAGCCGCGCGTGGGGCTACGCCTCACAGGACAGCGACTACGACGTGCGCTGCGTCTATTGGCACCCGCAGTCGCGCTACCTCTCCCTGTACCCGCTGCGCGACACCATCGAATGGGAACTCAACGAGGTCTTTGACATCAACGGATGGGAGCTTAGAAAAGCCCTGCTCATGGCCTACCACTCGCACCTCACCATTTTCGAGTGGTGCGACTCCCCCATCTGCTACCGCAGCTCGCCGTGGCATGCGGAGTTTCGCGCCGTCATCCGCCGCCTGATGCAGCCCGAACGTTTGGCGGGGCGCTATGTGGGCTTGGCCGCCGCCTGTTACCGCCGCGAGCTGACCAAAGAACGCCCTGTCTACAAAAAATACCTGTACGCCGTCCGCGCGCTGTTGGCCGCCCGCTGGGTAATGCAGGAGCAAGCCCCCGCCCCTGTTCCCTTTGCGCCCCTGCGCGAACAATTTCTGCCCGCCGCCATGCAGGATGCGGTGAGCGAGCTGCTGTACCTCCGCAACAGCGGCACGGAGAAAGCCGCGGGGCCGCCCCACACCGCCGTCCTGCGCTGGATTGAGCAGCAAATCGACACCCTGCGCGCGCAACTGCCCGACCACAAAAGCCTCCCCCTGCCCGACCTCACCGAAGCGGATGCCTTCTTCCGCCGCGTGGTGACCGCCGACAACGCCTAACACCCCCTTTCACCATGGACACAACACCCGACCTTGATACCCTTTTCGCCGCCATCGACAACGGCGACACCGCCGCCGTTCAAGCCGCGCTCCATGCAGGGCTTTCCCCCAACGCCGCCGATGCCAAGGGCTGCACCCTGCTGCACCGCGCCTGTTCACTCAACACGCCGTCCTATGAGATGGTCAAACTCCTACTGGATGCCGGTGCCGATATTCGCGCGCGCGACGAATACGGGCGAACAGCGTTTGCCGCTCTCGTTGATTGCAGCGGGTGGCGCGATGTACTGCATGCAGAGATAATGGAACTTCTCCTTGCCTACGGAGCCGACATCAACACCCGTTATCAGGAAGGCCGCACACCGCTGATTGAAGCTGCCCACTCAGGGCAGGCCGACATGGTGGAATGGCTGATACAGGCAGGGGCCGATGTCAACGCAACCGATGATGATGGTGACACACCGCTTCTTTTGGCTGCCTTTGGTTGCGGCGATTACACCAAAATAGGGCTGCTGCTGCGGGCAGGTGCCGACCCGAATCGGCGTTCTCATTACGAAAATGACAAGGAAGAAGGCGACACGGCTTTGGACAGAGTAATCACCGACATGGTCGTCTTTCCGAAGGCGCACGGCGAACGGACATTTCATCTGCTGCATAGCTTCGGCGCACGAGAAGGCTATTATATGGAGCTACCCGTGCGCGAAAGTGACGATGAATCCCCAAACAAACGGCTGTTGCGCGCGGTTGATAACAATAATGCTCCCGCCCTGCTCCGACAACTGGCGGCGGGTGCCGATGTCAATTGTTGGGGAAAGAGCTTTTTCGGCTCGTACACCGCCCTGATGAAAGCTGCCCACTTCGGGCTGGCTACCATCACGCGGCTGCTATTGGAGCATGGCGCCGATGCCACCCTGCGGGATGACAATGGCAACACCGCACTCTACCACGCCGTTCACGGAGACAACGCAGAATGCATCCGTCTGCTCCTGAACGCAGGGGTGGACCCGCATCAGGAAAAGCACTCCCTTTTGCATACGGCCGCCAATAACGGCTATGCCAACAGCGTTGCCGCCCTGCTGCGCCACACAGACCTAGACCCCAACGCCGTCAAAGACGGTCGCACCCCGCGCAAAGAAGCCGAACGCTTTTTCTGCGAAGAAAACCTTGAAAGCGGCTACGGTGATATCATCGTCCTCCTCCAACGCGCCGAAAAGAAATGAACACCACCGCCACCTACCCTGACAAACAGTTCCCTGACACCCTCACCTTTGCGGATGCGCTGCGTTTCAATGACAGCGAATTAACCGAACACCTTCTCCGCAAGGGGTTACAACCCAACAGCCGCACAGCCGACGGCAAGCCGCTGCTGCTGGCAGCCCAAGCCGCGCACGCAGACAACGTGGAATGGGCGTTGGAAAAGGCAGGAGCTACGGAAGATTTTTATACCGAAGAAGAACGGCAGGAAGCCGCCCTGCACCGCGAACCGCTGTACTGCGGGCGGGCAGATTGGCAGCACCGCCCGCTGCTTGAACTCTGCCGAGAACAAATGCAGGAAGCCGAAGCGCAGGGAGATGGGGAAAGACTTGCCAACCTGCGTGACCGTGAACGCCGACTCACCTTCCAAGCCCCCGTCTTTAACGAATCTGCCTTTCAAACCCTACTCGCGGATTTGTCTGCGAAAGGCATTGAAGTTCCTGACTTGGATGAATGGCCGGAGAACAGGCGGAAACCGACCTCCCGCGCCATGGCTGCCATGGAGGTTTTGCTGAAAAATGGGGATGCTTATTGGTTAAAACGTCTGTTAGACACGGGCGTGAATCCGAATGACTACATGTATGCTGATGACGGCTATTATGAGCTTCCTCTTTGTGAAGCTATACAATGTTCTCCCTCCCTTGTTCCCCTGCTGTTGGAATATGGTGCCGACCCATCGGGGAATGGGGGAGATGAAGCCTTTCCTCTGTTTGATGCACTTTACGACTATGACGAAGATGCTTCTGACGAACTTATCGAAATGCTGTTAGCAGCAGGTGCCAACCCCTTTATTGAGAAATGGAACGGGTCTACCCCACTCCTTGAAGCCGTTGTAAACAAACGCTATCAGTTGGTGACCCGCCTGTTGAACTTGGGAGTCAACACTAATCCTTCTGATGCTGAAGACATCTGGACGCTGCCGCTTGTTCAGGCTATCAGCGATGCGGATGTCGGTCTGGTCAGAGAATTGCTGGACGCAGGGGCCTCCCCTTTCTTAATACCGGACGATGGTTTTATCGATGATTGGGATGGGCAATCACCTCTCTATGTAGCGGAAAATGAGTACCGATGGAGTGCACGCCTTCCCTACAGAGAAGCAGAGGATAAGCGGCGGCGCAAGCATGGTCGCCGCGTTTTGGAAAGCATTTACGAACGTTACCCCGACATCGACCGACTCCCCGGCCCTCCCCGATGGAACGTAGAAGAAGCCGAAAAAATTCCCTATTTCAGCGCCATGCTTTGGAACAGCGCCGCCTATGGCATGCGCGAAAATTCGGTTAATTTGCTCCGCGACCATGCGACCGACCCGAATGCCTGCAACCGCGCGGGGATTCCTGCCCTTGTCATTGCCGCCGTGCGCGGGCACACCGAAACGGTTTACGAGCTGCTGTGCTACGGAGCCACGCCCGAACTTCCCCCGCATCTCCTGACCGCCACAGGGTGTACGGGGGAGGTGAACGAGGAGATTGTGCAGCTGATTCGCCGTTTTAAGGGTGCGTAAAATCAGCGGGGTGGTCGCTCGGCAAGAGGAACATATTGCCCCTTGCCAACACCGCCTCTATCGGGTAGAATAGCGGCGTTCCTGCCGATGAATACGCGCTGTCTTTTACCGCTTGCCGCTGCCTGTCTGTTGAGCGATTGTGCCCAACAGGCCGTGCCCGGCATTGAACCCGCGCCCGCCACCTCCTTTTTCGGGCGGCGGCACCAAGCCTTTCTGCCCGCCGAACAGGCCGACATGGCGGTGGTCTTTGTGGGCGGATTCAGCGAACAGGTGCTCACGCACTTCCGCTCCACCTATGAAACGATGCCCCTGCTCCCCTGCGGCGGGCGGCAGCTGCGCGCCTTCTATGCGTGGGACGGCGGCACAGGCAATCTGTTTTTCCACAGTACATGGCGATTGCAGCGTGACCTGCGCGCCTTCATGCAGCGCAATCCCCACGCCGATATTGTGTTGCTGGGGCACAGCTACGGCGGTTCAGCGGTGATGGATGCCCTGCGCCACCTCGATGACGTAAAGGAACACGGGCGCATCATCGTGGTCACTCTTGACCCCGTGAGCCGCCGCGGGCGCTCCGAACCCCGCACCCGCGCCCCGCAGGTCGATGTGTGGATTAACGCCTACTGCGACCCCTACCGCGCCGCCGCCGATGTGGTGCCGCTGATTGGCGGCACATGGCGCAACTGCCCCCAGGCCGACAGCAATATCGCCTACCCCGGCACCGCCCGCAGCGCGGACGGCGAGCGCTTCCAGCACCGTTTCCCGACACCGCTGCTCATGGAGGATTCTCCCCTGCACCACAAAAGCGCCTACAAGGAGCTTTGCGAACGCTGCCGCGAACTCCGCACAGGTCACCCGCACACCAAACGATAACCCCACCGCACCCGCCGCGCAGGTGTGAGTACACCCGCGGTTGCATGCAACCCGCTGAGGGTATCGGCAGGGCGGTTACACTTTAATCCGCACCCCTTGGCGGTACAGAAAAGAGCAAAGCCCCCACAGCAGCAACAACATGGTGGCCGCCACCGCGGGGCGCACCCACTCGGCGGGCAGCAGACACGACCATGTACCCGCGCTCAACCGCACGGAAAGCCCCCACCAATCAAAGAGGTGTGAAATCAAATACGCCGCCAGCGCGTTGCAGCCCACCACCTGTAAGGGCAGCGACCACGCACGGAAACGGCACACATCCACCGCAACATGGAACAACGCCGTGAGCAACATGCCGCACCCCGCGCAGCAAAGCACAAAACCGGGGGTCCAAATGCGCTTGATAACAGGCAACTGCCACCCCGCCGCCAACAACAACGCCCCCACGCCGCCCAACAGCAGCAAGCGCCGCAGCAAACCATCCTGCATCAACACCCGCCCCGCCGCATAGCCGACCAACGCCAACGCCGTAGCGGAAACCAGGCACAGCAGCCCCTCCGGGTCATAAGGGCCGCCATGCAGCCGACCGATGAGGTAATGGCCGTCCAAATAAGCATTCACGGAGCCGTCAGGTGTCAAATCGCCGCCCCCATACTGTGCCGCGCCCACCGCCGCCGTCAGCAACGCCGCCACCGTAACCGCCACCGCCACGCGCCCCTTTGCCGCCAGCACCACGGCACCCGCCGCCAAACCGCTGATACCAATAAGCCCCAACACAGAAGCAAAGCGCATCTCCTGTACCTGCCAACTCAACGGACCGTTCACCAGCCACCCCAACACCACCAGCACCAGCGCGCGGCGCAGCAGCTTCAAAAACATCCGCCAACGCTCACGCCCCAGCTCTGCCTGCCTCCGCAGCGAAAAAGCCAACGACGCGCCCGCCAGAAACACAAAGAGAGGGAACACCGAATCATACACAGTAAAACCCTCCCACTCCACATGCCCGAACTGCCCGCGCAGCAGCTTCCACCCCTCCGACTCAGGGAACAGCGGTGCCAACGTCACCACCAACGTATCCAACCCCAATATGCACAGCATATCCAACCCACGCAACGCATCCAACGATGCCAACCGAACAGAAGAATAACTCATCACCCCAAGCATAACACGAGGCGAAAAGAGTTTCAACCTTCGATTTCGGAGATTACCGTTTCCGTTTCGCCAACACACCCCACCGCCCGAACAAGCAACGATTCAGGCATAAAAGAACACCCGCAATCGACAACCAAACGTAGAGAAATGATGCGGTAATCTTAAAGCACCTTCGTATACAAAGGCACGGGATGGTATTGCCAACGTTTGATGGTGACCGTTTTGAAGGCCCACGTAATAGAAAGCTCTTCGTTCAGACGGTAAGTCTGAAACGAAGGCTCATCATCCCAAAAAAGGCGAAGAAATTTCCGCCAACGAGTAAGCGGCTTCGGCTTATAATCGGAAACATAGACCAACGCCCCGAAATCCTGCGGCGGATACAACACGCGCGACCCCATAGGCGGAGGAATCACTTGAACAGGCCATTCGGTCAACTCAATGCCCCGCGACTTGAAAAAGTCGTAGGCGGCTTTCAGTTCAGCAACTTCCTTCTCATCTTTTTCATCATCGTCGATATAATGATACAGGTACACCTCATCGCCGTCTTGGCTCAAAAAAATCACATTGCGTTCATCCCAAATAAAACCGGGTTCCATATATTCAAACACACCTACCAGCTTCTCTGACGGATGCGCCTGAAAGGAATCAACAATGCTCTCGCCACCTGCCATGCCGCCTACCATATCACACTCAAACTTCCGATGCAAGATTTGTTATAGACTCTCCTTAGATTAACTATATACCGAGCCTTACCACCTGATACAATTTACGTCAAATGAACTGTGCAGCAGTCGAATACTCCGCTGCTGCACAGCCATGTAGTTACCTTGTTAAAATCAATGGCCGCAGTCCCTGTATCTCGAAACACCCACGGCAGCAGCCATCACTTATTACCGAATAAATACCACATCGCATCTACGGCTTTTTCGCCTACCATAGAACCAACGGTACCACCAACGAAGGACCCTGCAGAAATGATGCCGGGGGAACGCGTCTTAAGACAAGCATCAGCCCCGACACGCCCCCCTATGAGTCCTCCGCACTGTCGGCCCACAGCGCGCGTTGCCTCTTTCAATCGACTCCCTTCCGGCGCATTGATAACTTGTAATGTCTCATTGGACAAACCAATTAAAGCCATGCCTGTTCCAACGGCTTTGCACTTTTTCCCAAATTCGTTTACGGCGTTATTCGTTGACTGGGCATGATCTGTCTTATACTTAGACGGTTCACCTTTTCTCAATGATTCAGCATCTTCCGCAGCACGTTGTTTATCAATATTCTTCACAACTGCTTCCGAGAATGCATTTTGGCGGCTCCTAATCTCGCTTCTTAAATTACTGCGCATTGTTGCCTGCGTTTCCTTGCTCAAATTTTTCGGAATTGCAGCACTGCGAGCTGAATATTCCTCCCTAAGCTTGCCGCTAGAATAAAGTTGGCTGCCGGTAGCGACTTCACCACCTGACAGAAAACGGCCTATAGGGTCACCTATAACAGTCGAAGGCGTAGACGTATCTGAACCTTTTTTATCCCGATTGAGATCTACAATTTTTGAGGATTTTTTCATCTTTTTTTTCTTTCTTGAACACTCCAAATCTGCTAATTGTTTTCTCGCCGGCGGAGTGCCACCAACCTATGAACAGAAAGCGTGACATTTTTCCAGTTCTATTTCGTAGGCGAAAATTCATGCCCCCGATGGGCAACAATTGCTCCGATATACATTCAACCGCATCGTCCATTCCCGGCACACACCAATACCTGAGATTTCTCAACGAAGACTATAGCTTTGCGTCCTGACACCATGAGACCTTAGAAAAGAAAACCAAGCGTTGAATATGATGCGGTAATCTTGAATCTAAAAATTCCGCACATCTCTGCCGAGTAAGAATACAATAAAAGCGTCTACTACACATCCACCACGCCGGATGTGTAGCCCCCCAAGGTTACATGCAACCCGACACCACCGCCACGCAGGTATGTAGACACCCGCATTTGCATATAACTCACCCGCTACCAACCTGTGGGTGACTAGTCACCTGTTGCATGATGTATAGCGGACTGAAAGGTCGCTTGGCATGCTATGCGGACTGAAAAACCGCTTGGCTTGTTGTGCGGACGCTAGACGGTCAAAATCCGCTTAGCTTGGGGCATCAGGGGATTTATCTAAAAAGCCGCTGCATGCGCTTGTAGCCCCCTTCTCCGCCCTGCACGCCGTTAGGCGTGCCGTACTTTAAACTTTATAAATTATAAATTCTAAATCATTGCCATCCCATAGGGGATGGTGACAGAATAAAAAAAGTGGTGTTTGACTTTGTACCGATTACACTCATAATCGGTGTGAAATGAAACAAAAAACAAACACCGGAGAGAATATAGCAGTATTACCCCAGATTTG
>JAZLFB010000041.1:0-5812 GCA_045615585.1 Akkermansia sp. | reverse complement strand
ACATCCACCACCAGGCATTGCGGCATCGCCTCCGCCACCGTTCCTCTCAGAAATGAAATCATGCTCGTTCTCTGTTCTTTCCCGCATTATACCCCCTGCGCCAAGCGCCACGCAAGAAAAAAGCGGGCGGCTTCCGGAATGCGCGTTGGGACAAAAATCGGACACCGGGCAACCCGGATTTGGAGGAGCCGAAAAAGTTGCAGGACAGAAATCGGACACTACAATGCCCGTATGTCAATAAACATGAGTAGAGAAGAGTTGAAGTTGTATATGGAAAGGCAGCATGGTCTGTATCAGCGTGTACATGGCGTCAAGGCGCGTCAGAGGTTCATCGACAAGGTGGTCGAGGCCACCGGCTACGACAGGAAGCGCGCAATCAGGCTGCTAAACCGCAAGGGCGAGGTGTACCGGCAAAGGGGAGCCACTCGCAAACTGAAGGCTGCGGATGTGGATTTCCTGCGCGAGTTGTGGGCATTGGCCGATTACCCGAACGCAGCCCACGGGAAAAACCATTGGGACACATGTGACCTATAGGCGGCATGCGATCGAATTCCCCAAACTTCCGATTTTCCCATCCCACACCCCGCAATCAAGCGGGGTGGCGCTCCGCTAACGGAGCGTTATGGGATGGCCATGAACCCAAATCCTCAATTTGCCTTGGGGTGTGCTTGTTTCCATTTCTGCAGGGCCTCGTTGAAGGCGGGGGCGGCGTTGGGAGGGGCGGAGGAATGGGACTGCGCGTACTCGAAGATGCTCTGGAAGGCTCCGAAAGGCTGGTAGGGGGCCAGGCCGTGGACAACGAGGGCGTCCAGTGCGCGCAGGAGGTCCTGCGTGGTGGTGACCGGGCCCATTCCCTTGAAGGGATGCAGCAGGTAGGAGGACTCCACGAGCTGGTAGAGGAGGGGCTTGCCGTTGAAGGTGGCGCGGATATCCGCACCGTGGTTGATGAATTCGTCGAGGAACTCGAATTCGCGCGCCCTGCCGCGCTCCAGGAGGTGGCCGAGCAGCTCGTTGCCGTTGGCATCCTTGCGCGAGAAGTCGATCTTGTGCTTCTCCATGACGCTGAATAATAATACAAAAAGATGCTAATCCCATTTAGGATTCGGCATTGGAATATACAAATGGAAATGAGGAGTCAAGATATGCTCATAGCACCTCTTCTCCATGTATTTGAAAAGCACCTCTTTCTGCTGTTGCCTGTGAGAGTATTCATCTCCTCCATGTGAGGGGATTAGGATATATGGGCAATCCTTTTCTTCAGACAACTGCTCCTGCATTGCCTCCGGGCTTGTCAACCACGTCCAACCTCCCTGCCACTTTAGAAACGGAGGCATGCCCAAGATAGCATTGTCCGCCGGGTAACTCATGGATATGAGACTACATTGGTGATTTGCATAATGAGAAAGTTCTTGCTCCAACAATTCGTAGTATTGTTTTTCTTTAGCTGTGAGCTGAATGCCTTTTAAGATGGGTATTTTGCTGCTTTCTTGATATGTCCATCCAGGCTGGTCCGGCATGGGTCTTTTGATTTCACAGACTGTGTAGGTCAGGGTCAAGAAAAGGGCAATTGCTGTGAGGGCGGAGGCCAGGCCGAATCCAGTCTGCCGCCATGCGGAGCATAGCTTGTCCTTGCCATATAGGCATGTTGCTGCGTCTACTTTTGTCCATGCAAAAAAACAGACAGGCATGATAAAGGTCATGCAATTTATGTATAGGTTTATACTGGAAAGCGAACCGAAATGCCCAGTAAGGACGAAAACGGATACGGATGCCAAAATGCGTTTCTGGTGGGGGGAGAGACTTGTCTTGCCAAAAATGGAATAGAGGTACGCTAAAACTAGGAACGCAGCCATTAGATTGATAGCGAGAGCAATGATGTAAGCAAGGTGCTTATAAGTAAAAAAGTCTAATACATAAGGATCCGCCCATAGATATGCGAAGAATACACCCCCAGCACCAATAAGGGTAGGATATGTCCATGCCATCTTGCTCAAGCCCCGAGTGAGCAGGAAATAGACTGTGGAAATGCACGCAGCTGCACACAATAGTACAAAGCCTTGAGCAAGGCTGAATACCTCTTTGAGGAGAAGGGAAGATACACTATGCCCATCAATCGATGAAGCTTGAACATTTTCTATGATATGACTGTACTCCGCAAAGCCTAAACTGCCCCCGATTATCCAGAGGACAATAATGCAGCCTGTTGCAAGGCCAAAGCCAGCGAAAAACAACTGTTTCACACCATGTTTGATAGCGTGTTTCCATGCATTTCCCGTATAAAGGAATACAAGCAAATAGGCTGCTCCATACACTATATTGGAAGCTCTAAAAAAAATACAAATGGCATATAAAAGCCCACTAATGTATAAATATATATTATTACTACGCTTAAGCGCTGTAATAATAGTGCTCAGCATAAATACAAAACCATACAGACTAACAAAGGAATAGTAAAAATTGGAAAAGGATGATTTCTCAATCATGAACCCGCAAAGCAAACCAAGTGCCACCGTGTATTTTCCCAAATCCTGAGAAAACGTACGATAAATGACAACTGCTGCTAGTGCCCTGATACAGGCTGGAACGATGCGCAAGAAAATGGCTGGCGGAATGTCCATCCAACCAGCGAGTTTTACCAGCATATTCCCTACATAGCTGGTTAGGAACAGGGGCAAGTTGATACAGTGGGGAGCCGTATCAAAAAAGAGAAATTGATTGAGGCTGAAAAAAGTGTCACCAACCTCATAACCGTAATTGATTTTCCAAAAAATGACCAGGAAAATTAGTAAAAACAGCCCCGTAATATGCGTTGCCTTCATATAAAAAAGATCTTTTATACTAGTCTTCTTCCTCCTGCGAGCCAGTGCCTTAGAACATAATAGATTAAACATTGCCTGGCGTTGGTTAAGGCATTGGCTGAAACCCGGGGAGATGGTGCGGTGTAGTGGATGGGAACCTCTATCCAGTTGCGGCGGCGGCAGAGGTAGCGCAGCTCCGTCTGGTAGAAGTGGGCCTTGCTTTTCAGCGGGTAGGCCAGAATCTTCTCCATAACCTCGTAGCTGAAGGCCTCATACCCGCTGGTCACGTCCTTCATTGGGCAGCCCAGCAGCACACGCGCAAGCAATGAGCCGAACTTCGACAGGAAGCGGCGGCTGAACGGAGAGCCAACCATGGAGCCTCCGTTGATGTAGCGGGAACCGAACGCGCATTCGTTGCCTTCCGTCATGACGCGCACGAAGGCGGGGATGACGCGCGGGTCGTGCGAGCCGCCGCCGTCCATCTCCAAAATGAAATCCGGGCGCTCTTTCATGGCCTCGCGGAAGCCGCTCAGGTAGGCATCCACCACGTTGCGGTTTTCCGGTGCCCACACGTAGCGGAAGCGGGCGTCTTCCTTCCCCAGAGCCTCGCAGAGCTCGGGCGTGCGGTCCTTGCTGGCGTTGTCCACCACCAGGTACACAGTTGCGTTCGGAAAGTCGGAGAGTGCCTTCTTGAGCGGGGTGATGAAGCTGTCGAAATCCTGCTCTTCATTCGCCATGGGGATACAGATGGCAAATCGTACGTTGTTGTCCATGTTATGCCGGTGTTGATTTTTTGAATACGTAGAGTTTCATCATGGAAAAGCTAGCCATGGCCGCAATGACCATGCCGCCGAGGAGGGCCGGGGGATAGGATGCGCCCGCACTGAAGCGCATGAGCTCCTCCGTCATGCTCATGTCGTTGGTGATAACGTACCACTTGAAGTAGAGGATGATTGCCTGCTGCAGCAGCCAGGTGGAGCTCAGGAGCACACACGCCGCCGCCAGCTGGCTGACGATGAATTTGGCTGCGGAGCTGACAACGGGGACATCAGCCTTAACCCTGAAGCTCCAGATGCGGTTGCCAATGTAGGAGACGAGCCAGCCGCCGGTGTAGCCCAGAAGGGTGGACAATATCGTGCGTCCGGGGAGGATGTGGTAGTAGAACATCCATGAGATGGCACCGTGCACCGCAGAGGCGGAAACGCCCACGATGAGGAACTTTGCCAGCGCCGAGTAGCGGTAGATGAGGGACACCAAGGCGTTCATTGGAATTCCGGGGAATTGAATAGGTCCAAGGCGGCACCGATGGCCGCGTCCTGGTTGTAGTACTGCCACTCGGCGAAGCGCCCAAGCAGGTGGAACCCGTGGGGGCGCAGCGCAGCTTTGAGGCCATCGATGATGCCCTTGGTGGAACCGGTTTGAACGGGATAGGTGCATTCCTCCCAATGGTGGGCTAAGTAGGAGGGATGGAAGGGAATGAGGGCCAGCTGCCGCTCGATTTCACCGCGGCTCATCTTGCGGGAAAACTCTACCGTTGCCGTGGAGCGTTCCCGGTTGTCGTTGTAGGGCGAGAAGTTCCCCGTGCAAATGATGCGGTGGGATTCATGCGCATTCCCGGGCATGTAGATCCAGCTGTAGGGGGTCTTTTCAATCTCGCAAAGGACGGATGTGGTGCCGTGGTATTCCAGTCGCTTCACGGCCTCCGCATGCCCTGACAAGTCGCACTCCCCGCACACCATTTCGGGAAGCCTGCGCGCGTTGCCGGTGTAGATGACCCGATTGAACTCCTCGCCCTCAACCAGCCACTTTCCCCTGTGGAGCGCCACGCGCTCAACGGCGGCGTTGCAGCGCACGTCCAGCCCCTCCGCCAGCACGTCCACAGGGAACTGCGATCCGCCGCGAAGCGGATACCAGAAAGAGCTGTGCACCATTTTCATCTCCCCCTCGCGGCTGATGTTCGCCTCCATGATCTCCGGCACGGTCGGCATCGGCAGCTTCCCTTCCAGCCACGCCAAAGGGACATCCGTGAGGGAACGCCCCCATATCTTCCTGTTGTAGGGCGCGAAATACTCGTTGTAGAGGGTCATGCCGAAGCGGTGACGCAGGAATTCATCGAAATTGGACGAATCCTTGTAGCCATTCCTTTGAATCTCCATCAAATCGCCAACAACCGCCCGCCGCATGCCTGCAGGCATCTGGTACAGGTGGTTCTCTATGGGGTAGTCCACATTCGTCCCGTCCGCCAGGGAGACTACGGCGTGCCGTATGGCCTTGTGGAAATCCCGCTCTCTGTCGAAGTGCTTCCAGAACCACTCCAGCACATCCGCACGCCGGGAATTGAAAACATGCCCGCCAACGCGGTGGTACAACACTCCGTCAACGACCTCGCACTTCACAAGCCCGCCCACGCGAGGCGCCTTCTCGAACACAGCGACCGCACCGCCCTTCTCTTTTACCAAGCGGGCAGCGGCAAGTCCGGACACGCCAGCTCCTATAACGGCGAATTTCGTTTTCATCGTAGGTTCCTCAGAGCCTCAAAAGACTGCGGAAGTATACCCTTTGCTAATGGGTGTTTGATGACCTATTGTTCCCGCAAATTCAAATGTTACTAAGTCATGAAGTAATCTCACCACCGCTGCAGCGTGCCGCAGGCGGGCAGGTGAACTCCTTTTGATTGCATGCTCGTATTTTTTTGGGAAAAAGGCTTGACTACCCATTAGCAAAGCGTGAACACAATGAACACAGAGAACAGGGACAGAGAACGGGCGGCACTGGAAGTGCTACGGTCAACAGGCATAGATGTGCTGGAAGCAGCATTGGTGGCCAAGGAGGCACTGGAAAACAGCCGCGGACGGGTGAGGCGCGCGCGGGAGTGCGTGCGGCTGGGTGCGGAGGAAATGCGGAAGCGGGAAAAGACCGTGACATTCCGCAAGGCGGTGGAAGCGGCTCTGGAAGAGCGGGAGAAGAAGAACCGCAGGGCGCGAACGGTGACGGATTTCCGCTACTACTGCAAG
>JAZLFB010000040.1:0-1790 GCA_045615585.1 Akkermansia sp. | reverse complement strand
TCTTTCCACCCGAGTTCAAATCCCTTTCGCTACCCTTTTTCCCACCCGCCAGTTTTTGCCATGTCCCGAAGGAAAGGGAGGGGCTGGTTTTCTAGAGCGCCTGCGCCATACGGCGGTATCCTGTCTACACGCGTAGTCGGGCTTCCCCCTCGAACTTCCTCTCGGTTCGTTGCCTCCCCGCAGCTTTGTTCTTCAGGTATGTGTTTCCGCATCATCACGGCACCTTGTGGACTTTCTCCCTCAGCGCGCGTATCGCGTCGCCGTACTTCTTTATACCCCTATAATACCCCTGAATCGCACATGCGCAATCAAAATCAGAAAAATCACCCTTTTCGGTTAAATAGAAGTCCCCTTAATTTTTACATCATATCTGCATATGTTCATACTGGGCTGTGAGGGCATGAACAGCTGCACCAGTATATAGACACAGAACAGAAAGGCCGCGAAAACCAGGGCATAGGTTGCAAGCTCTATGCATGTGCTCGGTTCATGCGCTCTCAGAGCGCGGTCCTCCCATTCCGCCATGTAAGGGTAGGCGGCGCAGCAGATGGCGGGCGGCACAAGCCACCATGCGCTGCGACCTGCGTCATGCAGGCGTCGCACTGTCACCGCCAGCAGGGCTAACAGCAACCACGCACTCAGCACTTGCAGGATACAGCCTGCCACGGAGGTTAGCGTCCCCTCTTCAATTTGCGCCGTTTGGCAGACCGACCAGGTGAGCTCCATCAAATACGCCACACATGCAGCAAAGGGCACGTAGCTCCAGAACTCGCGCCGCGTGGCACGACCCCTGAAACGAATCCCGTGCGTGAAAACGTACCAGGCGTTCTCCCACAAGTCCTCCGTAGTGGGATGCAAGGACTTGGAGCAGTAGTGGCATACGCCTATCATCGGGGCGTCTTGGCCGATGCGCGGGAGGGGCTGCTTGCGGCTTTGTTCCATGTGATTCAATCTTGCTGTTGTTGTTGCCCTATGCGGGTATTTCCCGTAGCTGGGTAGCCATGTCATTTCGCGGAGCCTGCGGCTTCCCGGCACTCCTCTTCCAAATACCTGTTCAGCAATGTAGTTGCCTTTATTTCCCCTTTTTCTGCCCCTTTTTTCAGCAAGGCAATAGCCTCGTCGCGTCTGTTCGTCTTCCAATACACCCCGGCCAAGGCGCAATTTGTAGACTGGACAGAATACCCCGCCGCCTGGGCTTTCTTCAGCCAGAATTCTGCAGCTTCCGTGTCCGGTACTACTGTGTGACTTTCTCCGGGCATGTACATAATGCCCACATTATACATGGCGTAGGCATCGTTTTTCAATGCACATTCCCGGTACCAGTAGAAGGCTTGTTGGCGCCACCTTTCGATTTCGCGGGCTCTGTCGGCATCGCATTTATCGGGCTCGTACACCATGGGGATACGGTTATCATAAAACCACGCAATAGCAAGCTGATGGTTCAGGCTCCCTTGTCGGGCTGCCGCCTGCAGCCAGCTTTCCCTCTTCCTCATCTTGTCTTCGATATTGGTGTAATCCCTATCCAGCAAGCCGCCGGAACAGCCCAGCAGGCACTGGCCGCTGGCATCTCCCTTTTGCGCTGCCACGATAGCAATCATGTTTGTCAGGATTTTGTTTTCCCAAGGACGCCGTTCGCTCATCTTCTCTTCGAACTCCCAACATTCTTCCGGCGTTCTCATTTTCTCGACGAAAAAACGCTCTGCTGCGCGGTATTGGCGCAGCTGGTCGCGCATATCGCTGTTCTGCCACAGCAGAACCATGCTCAGGACAATAAAAAGACCTACTATGAG
>JAZLFB010000039.1:0-69507 GCA_045615585.1 Akkermansia sp. | reverse complement strand
ACCCCCACGGTGAAATAAAGGGAACGAGAATAATCAAAAAACACTTACCCCCGGGCAGACAACCGTCTGCCCGGGGGGGCATTTTTCTTTGCTCTGTAGAGTGTGAAAGGAGGGTGAAATCGTCATTTCTCCGTTGTTTATCTTCATGCTTGGGTTGTTTTGCGGGCTTTTACACTAATTGCTGTTATGCGTACAGACACCTACAAATTGAGCGGCATTGCTGAGAGAGTTGAAGGTATAGCTTTTTTCGCGATATGGCTTTTGCCTCCTTCCGTTTGCTGAGGCCTCGTTGAGGCAAGACAAGACTTCTATAATCCGCTCAAACGTGAACTTTGCCCGAATTCTCTCATTATTTGTAGCATAATGCCCCATCGCCGAATGACTGCAAGAGGCGAAGCGGCGCGTTGTTGTTGACTAAAATAACATCTTTTTCTGACTCTTAAAAAAGAAAGTGTGATTATAAAACACTGATAAATAGTAACTTGCGTGTATTACAAATAACAATTGTTGATTGTTTGGTAGATTGTGTGTATAATGGGGCTTTCTCATCAAATGTTTATGGAATCCCATGTTTTTCTGCTGAAAACAGCGCGTTTCAACACTTCTCATCGCAAAAGTCCGTTTAGCTAATGTTTTATCGTTATAACTAACCCTAATATATGCACTATGCCAATCGGAATGTTTTCTTTTCCTGCCGGGAAGCCCTGCAGGAGATATCTGTGTGCATTGGTCAGTCGAATAAATCTTGCGAATTTCCCATGCATCGATTTTTATACCAGCATAAGACGCAGATTGTGCGGCAAATAACAAGTAGTGACAGAACGAGAAATCGGCGATATCTATAGGCATATCAAAATGGCATCTTACTGTGCTTTTTATTTGCCATGAAAATAGTGTGAGTTTTTGGCTGTGAGAATGTTGTACAAAGCCAAGCATGTGAGCTGGCTGGTGCAAGTAACACCTAAATCTTTTCCCGTAACACTAAAACTAACTAAACAATATTTACTACATATATGAACGCTATATTCCCTGAACTTATGCATTGGCAAATATATAGGCTCTATCTGAAAGGGGAATGTGTTAGTAACCTCTTTTCTGTTGAAAAAATGCAAACTATATATACCAATAATGATTGACAAAGTACAAAAAATGAGTAAAATAACCTGCAAGCACATGAAACAGACGCCTTTTTCCAGAACCTTAAAGATTTTTGTTGAGGGTACCCAGAAGCAGGGCGGTTCATTGGAGTCGTTAGAAATGCAAATTGCCAGACTCTTGACGAGGGGTGATGTGCCTATGGGACAGGGCAATGTTTCTTCTCGAAAGACATTGAGTGCACAGTGCCGTACCTTTAGGGTGAATCTCGAATCCATTCACTGATTAAAGTCATGTCAGATGAAGAAAGGGCATGGGAGAACTGTGCCCATGAATATCGTACGGCGGAAGGATGCTTGAAAAATTACGAACGTATCTTTTTTACGAGTAATACCGATGCTATGTATAATCTGGTCATGGCCGGTGATTTCATTTTTCATGCATTGGATGCACCGGAAGAAACTCGAGTACATCATATTCAAAAAGCAAAAGTATATGCCGAGAAAGCTCAACAAGAGGCATTGTTTGCTACCTTGGTTGGCATCTACGCCAAAATTGATGATTTGCAAAAAATAGTGCGTTCAAGTTCTTCTTTGAAGGATGAAAGAGTGATAGCTGAATTTCATAAAAAATATGAAGCCTTACAGGGAGATCTTGCTCCTATTAAGAAAATTATCAAGCGCTTTGGAGACGAGCCTGATATGGAGCTTCCCAAACTCACTCAGTTAAAACACATCATAGAGAAAGCCTCACAATTATATATTTTGCATGAAACTTATGCCAGGGATATTAAGAGAATTGTTCGTGGCAGAAGACGGAGAAAAATTCTTAGTTGTACTTTTGATATACTGTGCTTTATAGTGTCATTCCTTGGTGTCGAAGTTGTTAAATATTTTATATGCAATTAACAGCTGCAAGAATGATTTTCTTAATGGATCAAGATACATAAATTTTGAAAAATTATATCGTAATGTCTGAACCCGATTCGCAAGCTAGGTACATCTCATTGTTGTCATCGTGTTATCATATAATGGTGCAAGAATTAGAGGAATGGAAATCATCTGATGTTAATCTTGTACCATTTTATAATGAGCTTCGTTATGCCACACGTCATGTCTTAGATGCCGTTTCTCCCATGAGAGAAAACGGTACAGGGGATGATGAATGTGCTTTTGATGAAAGTGTGTTTGACAGTAACAAGATGCGGGCATATTGGGATCCTTTATACACCCGTAATAATGTGTTTGTCGGTATGGAAAATCTACCCCGATTTGAAGATGATAATTGGGATAAGGCTAAACGGCATCTTTTACGTATTCATTACGATATTCCCGAGATTCAGTTTTGGATAGTTAAGGAAGCGTATGAACAACAAAAGGCGTTGTTTAGCGGATTGGAACTTCATCTGTATCGCTTCCATTCAGAAATGCCTTCTCTTAAAGAAGAAGCGATTCGACAAAATTTAGGAAATCTCAGTAACCCTCTTCCTCTGAATAGAATTGACATCAGATATTTCCTTAAACAAATGCGAGCCACTGCAATATTTGCAGAGCTAACTGATAAACTATACTGTGCCCATACCGATGAACAAGTGAAGCTCGCAGAGGATGCGGAGCGCCGGCGAGAGAAAAGAAATGTCTATCGTACAGTGTTCTGCTCTGTTCTGGGGCTCATTGTGAGCTTGGCTGAAAAATGGTCTGAAATATATGCTTTCATATTATCATTGCCGCTCAAGTAAAATAGAGAAAAATCCTTTATTCAAGCTGTTGGGAGAACGATACCTCAACTTCATCGACGGAAAGAAACAAAAAGGCGATAGTCGAAAGGCTGTCGCTTTTTTGCGCCCATGGTGCTTCAATAAATATCCTAAGAGTTCAAAATCCATGTAACGGAGTGAAGCACAAAAGTGTAATCTGTTCATGCTGCTCCCCACTCTTCCCGCTGCATGGAAAGACGGCAAAGTGACCAACTACACCCTGACCACTACCACCCCCAACCCCGCCCCCGTCAAACTCATCGTGAACGGCGAAGAAACCACCGTCACCCCCACGGTGAAGTAAAGGGAACGAGGACAATCAAAAAAAACACTTACCCCCCGGGCAGACAACCCTCTGCCCAGGGTTTTATTAACTAAACGCTTCCCCCCCAAAAAAAAATTTGTACAGCGCAAACTACAGTATTACAGGGGAAGAAAAATCTAAAATCTTGTATTTTTGATTTGAGAAGTACACTAATATCCGATCGCGCAGCTTTTAGATTTCTCTCAATGCATGAGGCTTATGTATACCTAAAAGTCTCCTCTTACTGAAATAATTATCCATATTTTAGGGCGTGCTGAATATATCATTTAACCCAAATGCGTGGCATTATAGGCTTAAACTCTGCATCTACGAGGTTGCACTGTTCTTTGATAATACCTCGTCTGCGTATAGCAGGGTTCAAGCAATACTGTTCAAACTCTAGCTTGTTCACATCAGAGACACGTGTCCAGTGGGGAAAAAGTAATTTTATGTAGCCAACCGCAACCCGTTTAACTGCCTTAAGGTCGCGTGTATCCGCATTCTTGTCATAATCAACCAATTCATCGAAAAGACAGCCGTATACGTTTTGAACTCGGAGAGAATGCAATATCTCGGAGAAATATTCCACATTAAAGGTCCAGCCTTTGAAAATGATTCCGTGATTGATACGTGGGAGGAGCCACCCTTCTATGAAACAGTGAAAGCGGTCAAGTAAGGCAGACTCACGGAATGACTGAGGCAAAGAATCAAAATATCGACGGTTGATAGGTGTTCGCTGCGCTGTAAGCGGGATGTTACCCATTAGCATTAGCCCACATTCTGAGGTAAACTCGTTATTATCTATTGTAGTCTTACCAGATTCCAAATATGATTTCAGGGCTGCCTGAATCTCAGCAGGCTCTTGGAATGTTATCGTCTGGATTTCGTCAAAGGCGGTAAAATCGTGATTCTTGAGAATTCCGTTTTGCTGTTTAGACTTATCGTAAAAAAGCTTCGCACGCGTAACCTTGCCTCCGCTAATGAGCCATCCATATTTCGAAAGATTACCAAACACAAAGGACTTACCAGTCCCCTTAGGCGCAAGTTCCACGACATTGAGGCGAGGTTCCACAAAGATGAGAAGGCGCGTCAAGAACTCCAGTTTTTGGGTCATGCTTTCAAAACCATCTGCATCGTATTCCATTGCGGAAAGCAAAACATCAATCCACTCCGTCAAATTAAAAGATTTTCGCGCCTCTCGAAAATAGTCAATATCAACAGAACGATATGGTTTAAAAGGGGTATATTCTACCATTTCTACATGGTTTTTTTTCCCATCATCATCAGGCAAAACAGCCAATTTGATAATGCCCCATTTTTCACCTTCGCAAAGCTCTCCTTGATGCTTTGAATATACATATTCGGGAATTTGCCCTTCATTCAGCTTAATCCCTAAATCAGGAACAGAAAAACGTCGCACTCCGCGAACAAGGTCAATGAAGATAATAAAGCGAGCCAACACCTTGACTTCTTCTCCCTCATCCAAACGTTCCTTGACCGCCTCCTGCCGCTGTGGAATAACCTTATCAAGAAAAAGAGTAAGTTCTTCCCTTTTCACAGATCCATCAGGATTGATGTACCTTTTCAGGATAAAATCTTTAACAAAGGAAGGTAAATTTCTCCCGGCAAAAAGGCTATTCGTTGATGCCGGATCTTTATAAATGGCAACGGCAGAAAAATGCTGACGGATTTTCTCAATAGTAAACGTATTCATCTTTAAAAGTCTCCAAAAATATCATCTTCATTTACACCTATCTTCACAGTAATCACGTCAGTCTGTGAAAAATCACCGATCTCAAGAGTGACGCTATTGACTGACTCCAACAAGCTCAATGGTTCACTCTCATAGTGATTATTACTCGTTTTGTGCAGAGTATATGATTTGCCATTATATTGGACAACAGGAACATCCATCGAATGAGTCTGGATACCCTTAATTTCGTATACAATGACAGGCTCATTAACCGATAGCTCTCTCTGTAACAATTTTGCTGTATAATTGGATTGATTCTTCTGCGCTGAAATAATCAAAATGGGAACAAGAACCTCTTCTGGCGTTGCTCCGCCATGAGCGCCCTGTCCTCGAGGAGTTTTATCTGCCAAAGAATCGTATGTCAAAGAACATATCATTTCCTCATTCGGAGCAATGACATATCTTTTATCCTGAGGAATGGGTAGTTTCTTCCACGTAGAACAACGCCCTGCATGCTCGCCTTTCGCACCGGTTAAAGCAAGAGCTGCTCCATGCTGCGCCATGTAACTAATGCCATGGTCAGACACAATAGCTATTTTTTTGCCATTGTATTGAGTGAGGGCATCTTCAAGTGCAGCACGAACGAGTTGAAGCTCTTGGCAGATGTAATCTGGGTACTTTTTGCTCTTGTGTGCATATGTATCCAAATCTCCGACTTTGTTTAAGCAAGTATTAGGAAGAGATTCAAGTTCAGTTTTATTAATAAATGTTGTCGTAGGTAATTGAGCCGTAGCTACATAAACTTCATTCAGGTAGACACCATCATCTTGATGCTCTTCCACTAAACGCTTAAGAAAGGGAATCCAATCTACCCCCAACCCATCAATCCAATAATAGACCTCAACATCATCACGATTCCAGAGGATCGTTTTAACAGTTTTGAACTCGTTTCGCCATGCTTCAAAAGAAGCCGAAGAGTCATTATGATCTACTAACAGTTTTCTCAGGCGAGCAGTCGGCTCATTAGAAAGTTTTGAACGATGATACTCATGGAAATACTCAACGCACCAAGTTTCACCATGGAAAAGATTATGTGGCAACTCAGCCGTATAGGCATACAAATCAGGAAGTATATCTTTAATGTTTTCACGACTAATCCTCCCTTCTCCTAACCAAGCCACCATAAGCTGTTTTTCAGTATCAGTCAGCGAGGTCATGTATTTCATGGCTCCTGCAACCCCATATTCTGGGTTTAGCGAAATTGCTTCCAGTTTTTGTCTAAGCTCTGCTTCTACAACTTCAGGTATTCTCACCCCATACTCTTTACCGATCGCAAGCAATGAGCGGCGGTCATCCAAATCCACTTTCCTACAATCTTCTCCAAATATCGACAGCGCAAGGTACTCAAATATCTCGCTTGTGTGTAAGGTGCGGCAATGACTGAGAACTCGCCACAAATAGCCGCCTTCCGGATAATTTGTCAGATAATATGTTCTGAGCAACCATCGAGAAAATGCATCTTTCGTCTTGAGCCAAAAATGCATGAATGCAATATCCCCCATCTGAAGAACATTAAAGCGTCGCAAAACAAAGTCTGAGAACGAAAAACTTTTGATGTCTGTGATCTCAGAAGCAAGCCTATCCCAATGAGGTAATTCGCCTTGATTGAGTTCGATGCCTTTGGGTACTAAACCTAGTCCGTCCCGAAGAAGTTCAAACGAATTATGGCATATAACGTACTCAAATGCATTATCTGGCATCGCATTGTGAGCATTGTCGAAGATAGCACGAGAAGAGCACACTATACTCTGTTTAACACTCTCGCCCTTTTCCCAAAGGGTAACCCAATCATAGACGGAATCAGAATAACTATATAAGCTCTCATCATGAGGCAGTTTGTACTGCGAGCCTCGACAGAGTATTAAACGATATGGCTTTTCAGTGTCTGCTGGCCCATACTCCCAGACTTGGATTTCGTTATCGTTTTTAAAGGAATCCAGTTTGTTCTGCATTCCAATTATCGGAATATAGATTCGCAGATTGTTTTCTTGCGAGAAAGGGTTGGCTTCCTGTAACCTAATCGTTTTTAACAGTCCTCTAAAATCCTCATTTGTATAAAAACGAGCTAATTCAGAGAAAGGAGCTATTACGGCATCTTGACCATTGGAATGCTTGATATAATCGCGAATCCTTTTTGCCAAAGTCGAATATGTAGGAAAAACATCCGTTTTCTGTGCATCCAACCATTTTTCAATCCCCACAACTTGAATCCCTTTTTCTGCACATTCTAACACGAAGTTATAAAAGTCAGAAAAGTTTTCAAACAAGACGAAACGCAATGGGTAGCGATTCGCGCTGGCAACACCAGACTCTGCGATGCATTTATCTCTATCCATTGCCTGATAGAGAGTATCAAGGTCGGGAAATTTCTCGTACATGTTATTTCAGTATTTTTTCAAGAACCCATTCGTTACCCTCATGGCACAGATGAAGCAGAATCTTTTTAGCTTCCTGTAGATCCCCTATTTGCGCTATCCGAACCTCAGCCTTATCACGTAGTGCTGCCAACTGGTTGACCTTTTCGTCGGGCTTGCGTGATTCAGGAACAAAGATTTCAATTCCTCCCTCACCTAAGAAGGGATCAGGGCTATGAAGACTCTGCTGAATCAAGCGCCAATTCTTAGCATGTTCTATTACTGCTTTCTCTGTCCAATATCCAACACTTGACTCCGAGTGAGTATAAATGTATTCAACAACCTCGTTCAACTCGTTTTCCTTGATATTTGTATACTGTATATTTAAAAGGAATTGTTTAAATCCATCACTAAACGCATTCTCCAAGTTGAGAATGTTCATCATGTCCATTCGTAAATCAGCGATCAACTTCAACGTTTCATTAACAAGCGCAGGATTTTTTAATTCGCGCTCAGTACATATCGTTACAATGTTATCAATGAGGTGCTTGATGCGGTCTGAAATTTCAATATGGGATGAGTTTTCAAGCATTTTATCGTTTGAAACGTACTTTAATGCCCACAAAGGTGCCTTCTTACCATTGAGGTAGGAATTAACCATCGCATATTTGGCATTAGTCAAGCTGGAGATATCACCATATTCTTTGTTCTTCGCATCCAAAGAAAACAACGCTACAAGCTCTTTGCACAATTTGCCCTCTTCTGGTGTTTGAAATTTGAAGCTGAGCTTGCCGCCAGATTTTTTGCTTCCATCCCATACTTTGAACAATAGTTCTATATCATCAACCATCGCGTTTTCATCCCGCGGCTTACCCTGTAAGTCAAATATTTTCTTCAACCAAGGGCGCATAGCAAATGCAAGCATTGCCATATTTGCGAAATTGGGGTAGAAGCCATAAGGAGCCTTTGTGAACAATTCAAACTTTTCCTCAAAGTTAAATGTCTGTGATTTATCTGCTCTCCTAATAATTGAATCGACAGTTGTGCACACCTTTTTGAGCGGGTGATCTTCTGGAACGCCATCTTTCCACTCTAAATTATCGTCTAGGCAATCCTGCATAAGATGCTGGATATATCGCATATTTGCGCTCATATCCAATATTTCTCCAAATGACTTCGCATGAAGCATTGCGCGGACAATATTTTTGGAACTTTGTGGCTTCCAAAATGGTTGAGGTGCTTTCTTTCTCAATTGATCATGCGCTTCAGGAGCGTATGGATACATCAAAGGAACAATTATATCCTTGACAATTGTCGGTAGATGACGAGTTGATATTGGTTGTTTGTCCTTGCCGTTTATATATATAACTGCATTATTACGATAAACAGAATCCATCCACTCTTTCACCATGCAGAGAGCATTATCATTGTGAGACTTGCTCTGATCAGCCAAGCCGCGGCTTTCTGCACACGCTTTATTTGCCATGTATTCAATGAACTGGTCAAACTTCACATCAGAAAACACCTCATCGAATACAATAAACACTATATTCTGCAGCTCTTTGTCATCGGTATCATTGGCGCACGCCTCGACGAATGTTCTATGCTTTGCCAATTCATTATTGTTGCGCGACAAAAATAAAGCAAAAAACAAACTATGTCCTTTGGTCTCTCTTCTTCTCTTTTTGATTTTATTGCGAAGAATGGAATCGTTATCTTCATCTGAGAAATATGCATACTCAAACGGACGTTGCGCATTTTGCATAAAGCGCTTCTCGAAAATGTTAACAGCACCAAAGTTCGCAATTTCAGAAGTGCGACGGAAAGTAACAGAACGCATTTCGTTCTTTTTCTCCTCAATCTCAATCGGCGGCAATGCTGAGAATTGCACTGAATACATTCCCCCAGGAGCACGTTGAATGACAGACTCCTCGTTTAACCACTGCAACACCATATCAATCTGGGATTCGTAGCGTGTGCCTGCATACAACCCTCTGATGTTTTCTTCGGAGGGCGTTATCAAACCATAATTGCTAGTTCCTGAAACATTATTAAAAGCATTCAGTAGCAGCAAACTCTTAAAAATGGCAAAATATGCATCACCTTGGTTTCGTACTCGATTCACGTACGAATTATATCTCTCCGTTACGGCTGCATATTGTTTCACATTGCTCTGTAGATCTTTCAATATATAATCCCACAGATAGTCAGCTGAAATTGTATCACAGCTCTGATATTTCTCAGGATCCTCTAAAAATTGGCGGATAGCCTCATTTTGAGCTAAGAATTCAAATACCCCTCGAGTTGCCGCTCCAACAACCGTTGCATAATGAGTAGCAAGATTCGCAGTCCCCGGGTGAAGAGGGAACAAGTTCCGTAAGTCTTCTTCCGTAGCTTTAGCATCGTTGCTATGCTGGTTGTATGTGAGCAGAAGTTGAGAATGGCGCATATAATATGCCTTCTGCATGTGTTCATGCCTCGCCCTGTCGCAAATCTCGAACTTGCGAGACATAATCCTAAATGCCGAAGCTGGCTCCATATTATATTTCATTCGGTGATATCGTCCATCTGTTTGCTTGAGCTGCTCTGCACCGAGAGCATCAAAAGCTGACGGATGGGAGATAAGGAACAAGTATGAATTATGCTGTTCTGCCATGAAAGTCTCGGCTACTTCCTGCAAGGCTTTCAATACCTGCAAGCCCATCGGGTCAATCATAACATCTGTAAACTCATCCCATACCAATAGAAGTCCGCAATAGTGGCCTTGCTCTGCTAATTTATCTTGTATCTCAACCAACCAATCCTTCAACTTGGCATTATCCTGTCGCAATGCGCCAAAACCACTATCTCTCAATGCTTTAACCACATGATGATATATACCCACATCGCCCTGCTCCAACAAGTTGACGAGCTCATCAATATCGGGTGCCGCCGATGACAGTTGAGGATGGGAATCAATCAGAGTCTTCCAAATATCTTTGTGTGAATTTACATGCTCGATGGTTCTCTCAAAATCCGAAGGAACTGACAACTCAATCCCCTTCTTTTTCAGGGAAGCTATGACTGCCTGTTGCATTACCAGTGCTAGGTCAACAGGATGAGTCATCGATTCGAGCCCACACATTTTTACAGTAAGCAGGCGTTTGTGTTCTCTCAATGCTAAAAGAGCTCGCTTATAGGTCGCGTACTTCTCTGCTCCGTATTCAGCTTCCACCCATTCTGTGATGCTTTCAACGGGATCACCCAACAAGTGGCTGATAACGGCAACAGCATGGCTTTTCCCTGTGCCATACGTTCCATTCAACCAGAATGATTTATGATTATCAATATCGTTTCCCCGTACAGATTGTAATACCTTTTGGAGAACTCCGTTGAATTGGTCATTAGGTATAAACGATTCCCATTCATTTTCTGCCTCACTCTCCAGATTATAGGCTGCCCGACCGCCTCTGATGCGGATGATATCTTGATAAGTAGATGCCATTTTCTTTTGATAGCTAGTGAAAAATTATGCAAAAAGACGCAGGAGCTCTAAATCGTTCAAATCTTCTCTAATGGTAATATGGTCTAATCCCATTACCAAATCGGCGGTTAGAACTCTGTTATGATCAGCAGTAAGTGCACGCAGTTTTTTAAGCAAAGATTCTCTTGAAACAGCAAACTCTTTATACGCACCATGTTCTTCTTCTGCACGATACAAGTCAGAAACTCTAAACATATTTATTCCCTTTGCGTGTGCAAACTTGAACACTGAATATGCGAGAGCTTCTATGCTCAAATCATCATAAGATTCTCTTCTAAGTACCGTTTTCCCCGCAGGAATACCTTGCAACAGCTCATCACCCAGAGGACTGTTCTTAAGCATGTTTATGTAAGCAGCAGCAGCATTTTCAATAGTTGATGATGAAGCAGAATAACCTTGCCTCTGAATACCTTCTGATAAAGACTGTTTATTATATTCAATGCCAGAAGCGATATTCTGGCAAACCCATCCGACAATAAATGAGTTATATGAAAGGTTAATGTATGCAATTTCCCAGAACAGCGTTCGGTTGTTTTGATATATTTCGCCTAACAATGAGCCCATGGGGGTAATCTTATTCTTAGAGTCTGTTATTTCAGCATCTCTTAACCATGCTTTCATAGAATCAACCTGAGCAGTACCTAAGCTGTTTTCTGCCCAGAAGTTGTCAGGCTCAATGAAAAACTCTTCCACCCATGCATCACGAAGGCCAAACGTTTTGTAAGCCTGTACCTTCGCATTCAATTTTCTTTCTGAATCAGTAATCATACGTGTACAATCTGCAGCTATGCATCCCCGGTCATGGCTCTGGAAGCACTTGTGACAGTGAACGCATTTATTTTTGTCAATTTTTAAATTGGGTATAACCGATAAGGCGCCTGTAGGACAATCGACTTCACATACTTCGCAGTTGATACAGTACGCAGTCTTATATATCAAGCGATTAAGAAGCATCTCTAAATCACGGTCAGGACTGTTATAAACCTTAAAAATTGTTGTATCTCCTGAAGTGACTAATTCATAGGGGTATATCTTCTTTTTAAAATTCAGTTCCCCCGTTGTCTTTTCAGACTGCCTGTTAATGGTAAAGGAGCAAAGTGCCGTCAACCAGCCTTCTATAGATTGACGTGCGTGTTTAATCTCTGCATGATAGATGGCCGAGTGCTGCTTTGATTTTAGTTCTACAACTGGCAGTATATACTCACGATCAGCCAAGGGTTTAGTTTTCCACTTTCTATCAGAAATGTATTGTTTCACATCTACAATGTTAGCTTGGTTCGCATATTTCTGAATTCGTGAAATGAAAGGAGTGATCGCATCACCGAGAGTATGATTAACAACCATATCATCCCATGACGTTGCGAACGGACACACTAGGCAGCCCACTCGTGCCTTACCATATCTGTATGCCGCATTGATTGGCAAATTGTGTCTGAAAAGATAGAGGTAAATCTCTACGGCATTCCACAGAAAAATAGGATGTGCATTATAAACATTTGTATGCTTTCCTTTTCCTATGCGCTGATAACTCTCTCGCCTAGTGGACTCTTCGGCTCTCACACCGTCAAAAGCCAAAACTTTTGCCCGCTTATCTCCCTTTGTTTTGAACATCCTGTACAAGGGCGCTGTTTTCATGATAGAGCAGCACCAGCGGTGATCATTACTGGGCGTACCAATTCGATCCCAATAATGCAATACAGGCTCATGATTGCGAGCCATCCTGAATTTCAAATCAGGAAATTTCCCATTGTAATAAGCCTGAACACCCTTATATAGTTCCAATGAAGGCGGCAGCTCATACCCTGTATCGCTATATGTGACAGAAAAGGCAGCAGGAGGAATGGCGCGGGTGCATAAGTCGAGAACAACCTGAGAATCCTTGCCGCCTGAGAAGGAAGCAATAAAATAATCAATGCGCGTGGACAATAAGACTTTCTTACCCGATCGCGTCGCTTCGTCCAATGGCATGATGTCAAAGCTATCACAGTTCTGCTTTACCACTGCCATCTTTCGTTTGCTCAATTTTTCTTCTCGCTCAGCCATAGCGATAAAATCAAGCTTGTTGGCATCCTCCTTCTCGTATGCCGCGTTCACCTTTGCATACGTGGTATATGTGTCACGTATAAACTCGATTGCCTCGCTTTCTAACGCAAACATTAAATCAGCATTCTTGGACAGCATAGACTCCAAGTTGACAGCTTCCAGACTGCAAGCATCCACACCTTCATCAAAAACAAGAACAGGTAGCGTGCACAAATTGGCTCCCTTTGCTTCGAAAATGCGTTTCCCTCGGTAAAAGTATTGCCTATTAACAGCCCACATGATGGGAGCTTCACAGTGGGGATAGTTCCAACCATGTTTATTGAGGCCGAGCAAATCCAGCTCTTCATAGAATACGGGACGCGGCGAAATATTCAAGGTGTCCTGCGTCACCTTAGTGCAGAGAACAACCCCACCAGTTTCTTTATCCCATTCTACATTATACATCAAGTGCAGGATAGCCTATCCAAAATGCCTCGTCAAGCAAATTAGCCACCTTCTATGGGTTTAAGTGGATTAAGACTTTGCTTATCGGCAGCGTTTCTTGTTTTTTCCTTACTTGAGGCAAACATCGTCCTGTATCTACTTCTTGGCATGTTCCCTTTCAGTTATCCAAAAATTTTGGATAACTGAAAAGGCGGCAGCGCGTTTGCGCTGCCGCCTTTTGTATGAGTCGTTACGCTTGAGGCGTGTTATTCCTCGGTGCTTTCGGGCGTTTCAGCTGGTTCGCCCTCTGCGTAACTTCTAGCATTTACAACTCATTGCTGAAAAAGTCCGGCTGCTTTTCCATGATAAGCGGTACAAGTCTTTCGATGAAATCACAGTGAAAGGGGATGGCCGCATCTTGCGAGTGGCGGTAGGCGTTGGCTAAATGGTGAGGGGTGAGTACCGATAAGTCGGCGGGGAGATTGGGCATATCCATGTACAAAGTACGATGGACAATGTACAAATCATTTAATGCCCTCGGCGGGCTCGCCGCGCTGTTAGATGCAGGGGAAGGGAATGCCCGAAAAGTAGCCGTCTAAGTAACCGAGACGGAAGTTTTTCACGTTGCGAACGCCCTCAAAATCGCACAGGCGGCGCAGCGTGGTGCCGTTCTGTGCGGTCTTGGTGACAATGCCGACTTCCGACAAGCGCAGTTCATCACCATCCAGCAGCTCTGTATTGTGTGCCGTGAAAATGAGCTGGGCGCCGTGCTTGTTGTAGGTCTTATCCGTGAAAAGCGACACCAGCGATTTGAGCACCAGCGGATGAATCGAGCGGTCAAGTTCATCAATCACCACCGTGCCGCCCGAATGCAGAGCCGCCAGCAACACACCGAGCAGCCCGAATAACACTTGCGACCCGCGCGATTCATCGCGCAGCCGCAGCCTCACCAGCTCGCCATCTGTGCGGCGGTGGTAGGTGTAGATGGAGTCGGCAGCACTTTTGGGGCTTGACTGATGGTCTCCCTCGTCAGCACAGTAGAATGTCGGTTCTTTGTAGCTGTCGACGGATTCACGCGATTCCGGCGAAAGCTCCATGCGGGCAATGCCCATGTCAAGTTTTGTCATCAAACTCGCAATCTCTTGCAGAGCGAGTTCGTTGGTTTCATCACCTATTAGATTGTTGAGTGTGCGGAGCGCAGCGTCCGGGGCTATATAGTTGTCCGAAAGCAGAGTCATGTTGCACATGTCCATAAAGAATAGAGATATGCAGCTATTCAGCCCGGCATAGCCCATACTCATTTTGGAGAAGAGCAGACTACGCTGTTTACCGTCAGGAACCGTACACTCTACATCCAGAATGCTGCGTATACGGCTGACCGGGTAATTCACTGTTGCGATGGGTTCAAATTGATAGATTCCCTTTTCCCTGTCAATATGATAGAGTTCCTTATCTCCTTGTCGAAACACCTCGCGAATGATAGACGCTCGCGTATGTGCCATGGTATATTGGCATAATTGACCGTTTATCAACGCTTCTATTGTATATTCAGTTTCTTTCAGTTCTGGATGTAAGACATTGGGCCGAAAAAGCAGCTTTTCCGTCATGGGCGAAAGCGGAAATTGGCATACCAGCAGCCAAAAATTTTTCAAAGCATCCATCAACGTCGATTTTCCCCCCGCATTTTGACCGTAGATGCCCAGCACAGGCACCACACGGAGCGGGCGGGTATTCTTGGGGGCGTTAGCGGGGGTTGCATTCTGCAAGAACGGCAGTCTGTCCATTTCGGCATAGCCGTTGGGTGCCTTGCCCTCGCCGTAACGCAGGTCGAGGGTAGCATCAACAATCGACTTGAAATTCTTGACTCGGAACGAAACGAGCATTGTTTTACCTCCTTTTTTTGTAGAAAATACCCAAAATGACGTATTTTGTCAACAATATAATCAAAAAAAGTGTTTATCTTTATCAGGCTCGAGGTTGATGCCTGCAAGAAAAGAGCGCAGCACATGGTGCTGCGCTCTTGTAGTAAGTAGTTAAAGCGTGGGGCCTATTCCTCTGCGCGGGCTTCCGAGTATTCACCTTCAGCGGACGTCTCGCCGCCGTTTTTCTGAGGAAAATTTACTTACCCTTGGAAATGCTGATGGTACCCGACGTGTCGCGGGAGGTCATCTGATTGCCGAAGGTGATGTAGAGTTTCAGGTTCTTGGGCACACTCTTCAGGTTCAGCGTGTAGCTGTTCTTATCGGCCTTGCGTCCGGCAAAGCCCTCGTGTTCGTCCTTGGCAAGCACCTTGTCGCCGTCGCGGGCTTCCACGCCCTTGATGAGCAGGGCATCGGAGCCGCCGGAGAAGTTGAAGGTGACGGTGTAGGTGCCGGGCTTGCGGATGGGCAGCTCACCCTGCAACAGGATGGGTACGCCGGGACCGTCGGCAAGGGCATCGCTGTTCCAGCCGCCCTCGTAGGAAAGACCCTTCACCCAAATGGATTTGGCAATGTCGGCGGAGCGGGCCAGATAGTTGTCCGGCACCAGTTCCTTCATCTTGTCGGCGTACTTGACAATGCGCTCGTTATCCGCCTTGGTGCCGTTGCGGTGCAGCAAGCCGATGGCCACACAGCAGAACACCTGCTTCTGCTCGTTGGTGTAAGCGGGGTCGGCAAGGTTCTTGTCCATCTGCTTCAACCCCTCCTCCAGCGGCAAATCTTTGCTGCTTTCGGCGAAAGAGGAGTCACCCATCGAAAGGCTGCGGACAAAGCCGCTCTCATCCTTGGGGTCGGCGGCTTTCACGGCATCCACCACCTTGTCGGGGCGTTCCGTGTGGGGTACGCGGCAGGCTTCGCCCAGCAGCTTGGCTTTTTCCACACCCTGTGCGGCATCGGCCTTGGTCAGCAGCTCGCGGCGTTGGCGGATTTCCTTCATGCGCTGCTCCATCTCGGCAACAATGGCGGCCACGTCACCCTGCATCATCACGGGACCGCGCACAAAGCCCGCCAGCTTGCCCTTGTTGTCGTAGAAATGCAGGGCGGGGTAGGTGTGGGAGGAGTGCTGGTGCGGCGTTTGCAGCTCGCCCCAAGCGGCTTCCTGCTCCTTTTTCTGCGCCTCGGAGGGGCGCTGGTACAGGGGGGTGAGAATCAGCTTGGCATCGCCCGCCGCCTTTTGCACGGCGGGGTCGGCAATCAGCTTCTTGCAGAGGGCGGTGCTGCGCTTGTCCCAGTCGGGTCCGTACACAAAGGCAATGTAGCCGTCATCTTTCACCGTGGCGGCGGCTTCCGCATAGGTCTTGCAGACCGTGGCGGCAGCGGCGGGCAGGGTGAACGAAAGAGCCAGCAGCGCGGCGGCGGAAACGGTAAAGAGTTTCTTGTTCATGGAAAAGAGAAAAGAGGTTAAAGGTGGTTCCGTTCGTTACGCGGCTTTGCGACCGTACACATGGAAGACATGCAGATGGAACGCATGCTTGCCGGCAATCTTCACGCGCAGGTAGCGCGCCTTGATGTTGTCGTTGCTCAGGTCAACGGTGTGTTGGCGCGTGGCACGCGTGCACTTGCCCATGGGCGCACCCACGTTCTGCCATGTGCCTTCATCACCCGTGTCGGACACCTGCAGCTGCATGTCGTCGCAGAACTCGGATTGGAAGGTCGGCGTAATCAGCACCACGCCGTTGATATAGCAGTCGCGCGGCAGCTTCACGGCAATCCAGGAGCCTTCGGCATCCTCTGCCTGAATGTATCCGCCCTCCTTCTCCAACACACCCCAGTGCATCGAGAGATCATCCTGACGACCGGGGGCGTTGTAGTACACCATACCGCCGGAGGACACAAGGTCGCCCTTGAGCGTGGGTACGTCGCGGATGGGGTTGACGAGCTTGCCGTTGGCTTCGGCCAGCTGGTGACCGACGCGTTGGAACGTCTCGATGTCACGCCCGCGTTCCGCCGCCATCAGGATGGCCTTGTTGAAGTCCGCCACATCCACACCTGCGCTGCCGGCGCTGCCCGCCTTGAGCAGCTGCGAGTTCAGCGCAGAGAGCTGCGCGGCGGCCTTGGGCATGCCCTTGGTCTTTTCCTCCATCCACTTCATGATGATGGGGGCGTAGTCGGCCTTGTTGAAGACATCGGCCATAATGGCGGCGGCAACCGTCATCACGGTGCTTTCGCTGCCCGCCTTGGTTTCACCGAAAAGCTTCAGCTGGGCGTCGCAGAACTCCTCTACCTTCCAGCGTTCCGGCCCCTTGTCGCGGACGGAATCCCAGAACAGGTGAATGGCGGCGTAGAGCTTTGTTTCATCCTTGCAGCACTTGCCGAGGGCGGGGTAGACGTAGGTGGTGAGCATGTGCATGGCCACCTCCGGGTAGCGGGTGGCGAGCTTGGTGCACAGCGCATCGTTCAGCGTCAGCCAAGCGGCGGCATCATCCGCATGGTGGTCGTTCAGGTACAGGGCGTACTCACGCCATGCGGGGAAATTGAGGGGCTGGGCATCCACCGCGTTGTACAGACATTCCAAAGCGGCCTTGTCCTTGTTGCGAACGGTGAACAGGTGAGCCAGCGCGCGGTAGGTGTGGCTCACGTAGTTTTCGGGGGCCGTCAGAGTGTCCTGATACAGCTCCGTCGCCATGTGCATGGAGGTGAACTTGTAGCACTCGCGCCACGGTGTCCAGTGAATGCCGTGCTCCCAACCCAGCGAGTAACTGGGCACCCACTTGTCTTTCACGCGCACCAGATAGGCGCAGTGACCGGGCTCACCCATTGTGGTGGCGGGCACACCGTTGGCCACGGCGGCATAGGCACCGAAGTGCGACAGACCGCCGCACACCGCACCCACTTGGTAGGCGCGCAGATGCCCCTTGTTGGGGTACATGCCCGCAAAGGGGGCAAAGTAGTGCGGACCCTGAATATTCTCGCCGTACAGGCTGTAGCCCTTGTAACCGCAACGCCAGCAGCAGTTGGTGTACATCTCTTCGGGCAGGTGGATATTCTCCAACGCCCACTCCATACTGGCTACTTGGGCGGAGTCGTGGTCGCCCGTAATCTTGGCACCGCAAGTCACGCGGCGCATGAAGAAAGACAGGTCGTCGAACACCGTGTTCAGGCGGTCATCCTTCCAGTTGCGGATGAAGTAGTCCGCACGCGTCAGCGCCTTGTAGTAGGGGTAGCCGTTCTTCGCCCATTCCACCGCCACGGAGGTGGCAATATCGCGGGGAATGCCGGGCTTCATGATTTCGGGGTGCTGCTCTGCAACGCCCGCCAGAATCGCCATCACGCGACCGGGGTTAAAACATTCACCCGTCATGGTGATGTCCGTCATCCAATCCAGATTGCCAGTCACGGCGGGCAGCAACTTCTTGGCGTGCTTGGTGGCGGCGAAATTCTGCATCGTCCACGGCTGCTTGCTCTCCTCGTGCCAGCCCGCGTAGTCCTCCTTGGCGTATTTCAGGATGTTGGCGGTGAACTCCTTATCCCCCTTGGCGGCGGATTCAAACTTGGCTTCGGCGCGTTGCAGGTTGGTGTCCGTCTGCTCCTCCTGCTTCACCATCTCTTTTTGGATGGCTTCCGTCAGTGCGGCGGGGGTCATGTCGTCCGCCGCCGCCAACAGGTACTGCGCCACCAACAGGCGGTTGGCGGGCTTGGCGGCAAAGGCCTGCACACTCTTGGGTTCAATGGATTTGACACCGTGTTCCAAGGCCTGCCCCAAGGTGTTCTGCAAGGCTTTGGTGTTACCCCAATTGAGGTTGGTGTTCTTGTCGATATAATTCTTGCTTTCCTTTTCCGGTTTGGCTGCGGCGGGGGCATCCGCCGTTTCCGCCGCGGCGGGCAAAACAGCCGCGGGAGACAGCAGCAAGGCGATAAGGGGGAGGATAAGACGCGCGTTCATAACCACGCCCTCCATTTTAGCCGTTTCCGTGCGGGAAATCAACCATAATGTACACAATCTTCCGCGCGGAAGAATTATTTTTTCCCCGCGCGGCGGAAGAGAAGAGATTTCAGCCCTTCATGCGCTCGTTCAGTCTTCCGGCAGCAGCTCCAGCAGCACCAAGGCATCGGGCGCGGTGCTTTCCAGTACCTCCATGTCCGATTCGGTGCGGATAGCGTAGTATTCCGCCCCCCACAGCTGGGCAATGGTGGGTAGGTCGAGCGCGGGCGGCTGCACCAACAGGCGGTGCAGCTCGTCATCTCCCGCCGCGTCATCGGCGGCGCAGCGGGCGCCCTCGTTGTTCAACACGGCAATGATGCGGCGCCCCGCAGGCAACTGCGGCACCAGCGTGTAGGCGTTCAGGTCGCGCAGCAGGGCAACATCCCCCACCAGCAGACAGGCGTTTTCCGCATCGGCGGCATTGCCGAGGAAAGTCGCCACATGACCGTCGCTGCCGTGGGCGGCAAGGTCGCTCAGGTAGAGGGTGGCGACCTGTTGTTGGGCGCAGCGGTTCCACAGCTCGGTGGCGGTGGGGCTGCCCAGGCAGATGACCTCGCTCATGCAGCTGTGGACGGAGAGGGCGCGCACCAACGCGGCGGCGGATTCGGGGGAAGAAAGGATTTCCTCTTCCGTGCGCCCGGCGGCGTGGCGGGCGCGGGGCAACAGGCGTTCCGTATCGCCGATGTGCGGCACATCGCCCAACGCTTTCATGATTTGCTCCGGCTCGCCCTCTACGACAACGCTCTTGCGGCACAGCCCCGAAAAACCTGTGCGGGTGATGGAAAAGACCTCGGTTTCGGGCAGGTATTCCAGCTCTTTCCAGAAACGCCCCGCGGGTACATCACCCACGCGCAGTACGAAGCGCGGCGGGTTCTGGGTGAGCAGGGTGTCGCCGTCGTGCAACAGGTAGGCGGAAAGCTCCTCGCGCAGCCCGCTGGCAGCCTCTGCCAGCACCGGCACGCGCAGGGTTTGCGCCAACCACAACACAGGCTCCTGTTCCGTGGGCTCCAACGCGCCGAGGATGAGCACCAGCCCCTCCACCGCGCGGAAGCGCAGCATTTGCGACAGCGCGACCAACGACCCTCGGAAGGGCGGGGCTGCGGGCGCATCACCGATTTCCACCATGCTCAAATCAGCGGCGGGGGAATCGGCGGCGGCATCCAGCCGCACATGCAGATGCAGGGGAAAGCCGTCCTTCAACAGTCCCGCCAAGTCGGGCAAATCGGACACAGGGCAGGGCAGGTTGAGGGTGTGGGTGGGGGCGTACATACCGAACAGGGCTTCCTGTTCCGTGCATTGCGGGGCACCCGTGCCGCCTGTGGATTCGGCACCGTCCATCGTGACAATGACCAGCGGGCGGCGTTGGTAATAGGCTTCGCTCACGGCGGGCAGCATGGCGGCGGCGGCGCTGCCGCTCCCTGCCAGTACCGCCACGGGGCGGGCGGTAGCCTGCACGCGCCCCAAGGCAAAGTAGGCGGCGGTGCGGTCATCGGCGGCTGTCCAGCGGTGAATCACGGGGCAGTTGGCCAAGGCGCGGGCGGCGGGGGCGTTGCGCTCACCGGGGCAGCAGACCCATTCGGCAATGCCCGCAAGGGCGGTACAGGAGATGAGGGAGAGCATGGGAATTTATAATTTAAAATTTATAATTGATAAAGTAGGAAGTTCGGCGCGGCTGCGCCGCGCAGGGGGAGAAAAGGAATGGGCTGCGTTGTTGTGTTTTTTGTTTATCTTCTGCGGCTGGAAAGCCGCAGCACTTTTTAAACTTTATAAATTATAAATGAAAGATTATAAATTACTTAGGCAGTTTCACCTTTTCGCCCAGGTGTTTCGGGTCATGCGCGGTGGTGAGGTCAACGAGCATGGCGAGGCGTGCCAGACGTTCGCGCAGGTACTGGCGCGTTTTCAGCCTGCGGGTCACCGAGGGCAACGGGGCGGCGTAGCCCTCGGCATTCAACCCCAGACAACGGGCGATGGTGACGGCTCGTTCGGCGTGTTCCCGTTGGCTGATGATGGTGATGTGTTCCGCCCCGAAAATGCGGTGGGCGCGCACCACGGAATCGTAGGTCCGCAGCCCCGCATAGTCACAAACAATGCGGTCGGCAGGCACACCCAGTGCCACCAGCGCGGCTTTCATGTCACGCGGTTCGTTGTAGTATTTTTCGCGATTGTCACCGGATACGATGATGCAGCGCAGCTTGCCCGCTTTCCACAGCTCGGCGGTGGCTGATATACGCCCTGTAAAATAGGCGTTGTGAACGTTGCGACGCAGATACTTGCTGCACCCCAGTACCACCGCCACATCTCCCTGTCGGCAGTCGGCGGTCTTGTTGTGGCAATGGGGCGCGGCTACGGCATCCACCCACAGCTCCAGCGCCGTCATGCCGACGGCGAACAGGAGAGTCAGCCCGATGAACAGGCGGGTCAGAAAACGCAGCAGACGCCACATGGTGCGGAAAATCAGTTGATGGGGATGACTTGGATGCGCGTGGTCAGCTCGTGCTTCTCACCGATGCGCAGCAGTATGTTTTCTGCGGGAACAACGGAGGTTTCAATGGCAAGGAAGCCGCGCTCGTTGCCCTCGCCCAAGTCGCCCATGTCGGCGGCCAGCTTGGCACCGGGGTTCCACACCACGGCAGAGCCGCTGCCCGCGCGGCAGATGCGGATGCTGCGCCCCCACTCAGGGTCGTGCAGGGAGATTTCGATGTTCTCCTGCACGGGGTGGTAGATGCGGTCGATATGCCCCAGCGGAATGAGCGGGTCTTCGGGGTGCGGCACGGCATCCGCAGCAAACTCGGTAAAGGCACATTCCTCCAGCCCCGTGACGGCGACCTTTTCGTAATCACTCACGGCAAAGTAGGTGTGCATGGCGGCGGAGAAAGGCAGGGTGCGCGGCACATCCAGCGTGATGAGGCTGATGGTCAGTTCCTCCCCAATTTCCATGGCTACGGCACCGCTGGGCATCAACTCCTTTTCGGGCGGCAGGGCCAGAAGCAGACGCACGCGACCGTCTTCACCCTCCTCGCAGGAGCCGACCATCCACGTCGAGATGCGGGCCACGCCGTGCGCGGGCAGTGAGGCGTCCTCCGTGTTCTTTCCGAACCACGGCCAGCACAGGGGGATGCCGCCGCGCAGGGCCTTGCCTTTTTTGAACACGGCCTTGGGGCTCATGTAAATCACGGGTTTCTGCCCCTTGGGTGCCCAGTTCAGCAAGTGGGCGCCGTACAGCGAAATCTGTGCGGTGCAAAGCGGGGTGTCGATGCAGATGATGGGAAAATCCTCTCCGTAGGGATATTCGGTGGTAACCATGCCCCTATTCTACCTGTTTCCCCGCCTTTGGAAAAGCCCCAAATGCGGCAGCGGGGAAAAAGTTGTCAGCGGGTGCGTTTGTACGGTCCGTCACCTACGGACAGGACTTCGACACGCACGCGCTCCAGCCCTTTGTTTTTAAAGGCTAAGGTGTCTGCCACGGCGGTGCTCACATCAATGAGACGACCGGGAATGTAGGGACCGCGGTCGGCCACGCGGGCGGTCACGCTCTTGCCGTTGGAAAGGTTGGTGATGCGTACCACGCAGGGCAGGGGCAGGGTGCGGTGGGCGGCATACAGGCGGTTGCGCCCCAATTTTTGACCGATGGCCCCGGGGGCGCCCGCCGCTTCGTAGTGCGAGGCAATGCCCTCTTCGCGGTAGTGCAGGGCGCTTTCAATGCTCATGGGGGTGTAATGCACCCCGCGCACGGTGTAGGGACTCATTTTATAGCCTTTGTACACGGGCCAAGTGTTCTGCTGTTGCACACAACCCACCGTTGCCAACAGGAAACCCGCCATGATAAAGAGTGACCGAAAACGCATATCGCCCCGCATGTTAGCATCTTTTGCCCCGCATTTCCAGTATGTTTTTCTGCGGTGTGCCGCAGAAGGCGCTTGCGCTGTCACGCGCGGGGGTTGACGCGGGCGCGGGCATGCGGTATCATGCGGGGCATGAGCGAAAAGGATTTTCAGGAAAAGCCCGAATGTGAGAAGCCCGAAGAGGTCACGAATGAGCAGCCTGTGACCGATGCTGCCGAAGAAACGCAGACGGAGGAAACGGTTGATGAACTGACCAAGTGGCGCGATATGGCCCTGCGTACCGCGGCGGAATACGACAACTACCGCAAGCGTTGCGTGAAGGAGCGCGAGGAGTTTACGCGTTACGCCAACCGCTCTCTGTTAGAGGAGCTGTTGCCCGTGTTCGACAACTTTGAAATGGGCATGCAGATGGCGGGTCAGGACACATCGTCCATGATTTACATCGGCATGAGCATGGTGCAGAAGCAGCTCACGGATTTCTTGGCGGGGCAGGGCGTGGAACCCATTGCCGCCGAGGTGGGGCAGATGTTCGACCACAATTTGCATGAGGCCATCATGAGCGAGCCTTCCGACCAACCCGAAGGCACCATCATCCGCATCATCCGCAAGGGGTACAACCTGCGCGGTCGCTTGCTGCGCCCCGTGAACGTGGTGACGGCTGCCGCCCCCGAAGCCGAAAAGAAGGAAGAAGCCTAACCCCTTTATTTTCTTACGACAATGGCACAGGATTACTACCAGATTCTCGGTGTGGAGCGCAATGCGGATGACGCCACGATTAAGAAGGCGTACCGCAAGCTGGCCATGAAGTACCACCCCGACCGCAACCCCGATGACAAGGAAGCGGAAGAGAAGTTTAAGGAAATCGGCGAGGCTTACGAGGTGCTTTCCGATGCCGATAAGCGTGCCGCCTACGACCGCATGGGGCACGAGGCCTTTAAGAACGGCGGCATGGGCGGTGCCGGCGGCGCGGGCGGTTTCGGCGGCTTTGCCGACCCCATGGATATTTTCGCCCAGATGTTCGGCGGCGGCGGTTTCGGCGGCTTCGGTGGTTTCGGCGGCGGCTCGCGCCGTCAGGCCAATCCCCGCCGACCGGGGTCGGACTTGCGCTATGACTTGGATATCACGCTGGAGGAAGCAGCCCGCGGTGTCGACAAGACCTTGCAGATTGAACGCTTGGTGCCCTGCGAAAAGTGCCATGCCACAGGCTCTAAGGACGGCGAGAGCGGTTTCAAAACCTGCCCCACCTGCCACGGCAGCGGCGTGGTGACGCGCCAAAGCGGTTTCTTTGTGCAGCAGAGCACCTGCCCCACCTGCCACGGTGCGGGGCAGACCATCAGCAACCCCTGCGGGCATTGCCACGGCGAGGGGCGCTACCACAAGGATGTGACCATCACCCTGCATGTTCCCGCGGGTGTGGATACGGGTACGCGTCTGCGCTCCACCGGCAACGGTGATGCGGGCGAACACGGCGGCGAGACGGGCGATTTGTACGTCTTTATCGAGGTGAAGCCGCACGATGTCTTTGTGCGCGAGGGTTCTGATTTGCACATTACCATGCCTGTGCCGTTCATGGATGCCGCGTTGGGCGGCACGCTGACGGTACCCACGCTGGACGGACCCGCCACGCTGAAACTGCCTGCGGGTACGCTGGGCGGCACCATTTTCCGCGTGCGCGGCAAGGGTGTTCCCGCACTCAAGGGCAGCGGTCGCGGTGATTTGATGGTGGAGGTGCAGGTGGAAACGCCCTCCAAACTCAGCAGCGCGCAAGAGAAGGCCCTGCGCGCCTTCGGCGAAACCCTTAAAGAGAACAACCAGCCCGAAACGGAAGCCTTCCGCAAGCGCGCGGCGCGTTTCCTGAAGTAAGAGAGCGGCGGGGTGGGGCGTTTTTGCGCACCCCGCCTTGCACTTTCTGTTTTTTTTCATTTTTTGGGCTTTCCCTATGGGGAAAAAAACGCTATAAAAAGTCGTGCCTATTTGTCCGCAATGCTCTACGACCATTCACGCGGGTGCTGAAGACCAGTGCCCCGCGTGCGGCTATAGTTTGCGGCGTGCCAACGATATTTTCGGCGATGCTTTGGTGGAGTTCACCCGTGTGGTGGACGTAGCGGGCGCCCTGACCCACCCCCAGCGCTTGGATTTGCTGAGGACGCTTGAAGATTTGGAACGAAATATCCGCCCTGCGGCTCTCTGCATCTACATTACCGATGACGGTCAGATGCAGCACCTGCGTTCGCATGCGCATTGGATTCTCAACCACGCCCGCATTCACCACCCTTCGTTCGGTAAGCGCGAGCTGCGCAAGGTTATAGAAGAAGGCGTGATTCAGGAGCGCCGCGCGGGAGAGGAAAAAGAAGAGCCCGAGCAAGATGTGCCGGAGGTGCAGGAAAACCCGATTGCCCGCCTTTGGAAAAGCGTGAAAGGGTATGTGCGCGATGCCTTTTTCCCCTACGCCCCGCCTGTGAAGCAGGAGTGGATGCTCGTGCTGGTGGTTGATGTGCAGCTGGAAATGGCGTGTTTTTCATGGGGCTACATGCTTGACCCCTACGTCAACCCCGACAGTATCAACAGCTGCATTGTGAGCGCGCGTCTCCAGTTCCGTGAACGTGCCTTTGTGCCGGGGCTGAAAAAGGTGATGCGCGAGGCCGTACACCGCATTGCCGCCGATGCCCGCCGCGTGAACCGCCGCCTGCGCCGCCAGGCCCCCCCCGCCGCTAACCGTACTTCTGTTTTGCTGGCGGCATTGCTGGGCTTAGGTCTGTTGTCCGCACCTGCTCAGGCGGCACCGGAGCGCAGCACCAAGCCCGCCGCCGCGCAAAAGTCGGCAGCTAAGCCTGCGGAAAAAAAGCCCGCAGCCAAGCCCGCCACCAAACCTGCGGCGAAACCTGCGGAAAAGAAGCCCGCGGCAAAGCCCGCCACCAAACCTGCGGCAAAACCTGCGGAAAAGAAACCTGCGGCAAAGCCCGCCCCCAAACCCGCGGCAAAACCTGTTTCTAAGCCTGCCGCAAAACCCACACCGCCCAAGCCGGCGGAAAAGCCTGTGGCAACACCCATCCCCGCCATGGATGACGATGCGGTGGCAGAGGAGATTGACGAGGTGACGGATGAGGTGGATACACCCGCAGCAGTAGCGGATGCACCCGCGCCCGCCGCCGCAGAAGAAAAGGTGCCTGAGCCGCCGACAGAGGCTTGCCGTGCCACGGTGTCGGCAATCCCTGCGTGGCGCCCGCAGCACTACGCAGCACTGATGCAGGGCGAGCTTGATACGGGTTATACCGCGTTGTCTCCGAACCGTGAGGCAAATAAGACAACGCTCCCTGCCGCTGCCGATGCCAAGACAGATGAAAGTGATACCGGCGTGTTGGGTAAGTATTGCGAGCAGTACGCCAAAGTTTCAACAGATTATTTGCGCGACCCTCAGGGCTTGCTCACCTCGATTGAGCAGGAGGATGTGCAGCATGTGCTGCGCGATTTGAATGCTCAGGCGAAATTCCGCATTTATTTGGCCGTATTTAAGGCCGGGCAGGAAATTCCCGCCGAACTTTCGGCAGAGACCCTTGCCACTTCATCTCTGCCCGTGGGTGAATACGCCGTTTTGGTGCAGTATCCGCTGGGGAATGCACAGGGCATAGAGCTGGGGTATCAGTTGATTAAGCAGGAGGATGACGTGCGCCATGAATGGCTGACCAAGGTGCGCGAAGCCTCCGCCGCTACGGGCGGCGGGGTAGAAGGTGTGCTTGCCGCTGTGCGTCAGGTGGGTGCCAATGTAACCCCTGTCTCGGCAGATTTCAAGCCTGTCACGGCGGAGAACGCCGCTAAGGCTCCGCTCATCAAAATTGACTTCCGCACCGATGAGAAAGAGAAAAAGGTTTCTTTTAAAGACAAGCTCAAAAAACTGGCGGAAGAACCCGCCAATCTGCCTGTCGTACTGGTGATTGTGGCGTTCTTTGCCATCGTGGCGTTGGCTGTGGTTGTGTTTTTGCTGTGTCGCCGTTCTTCAGTGCTGTTGCCCACAACGCCTGATGTCCGCCTCTCCTCGCCCTACGGCGCGGGGGTCAGCCGCTATGTGCGCTATCTCGAGGGGCAGGAAGCGGGCAAGGAGAAGAGGATTTTCTGAGGTTTACCCGCTCTTCAAGAGCAGATAAAAAGGGCGGCAGAGTTTTATCTCTGCCCCCCTTTGCGTGTTGAAAAAAGAGGGTTAGTTTTGAGCGTCGATGGCGGCGGCCATCAGCTCGGCCACCTTCTTGCCGCTCATCAGCATGCCGCCGAAAATGGGACCCATGCGGAAACTGCCGCTTACGCCGTTGGCCGCCATGCCGGAAACGAACAGACCGGGGTAAATCTCCTTGGTGTTCTCCACCGTGGTGCGTTCGCCCTCGGCGGCGTCCATGCTCATTTCACCGGCAACACCGCCCGTGGGGGTGTTCAGCTTCACGCCGTTCTTGCGGGCAACCGTCTTGGCAATTTCGCAGTCGTGCCCCGTGCCGTCCAGCACGGTCTTGGCAATCAGGGTCAGGGGGTCAACATGCAGACCTTCGCGCAGCACGGGGGTCCAGTTCACCACCACGCCGCCCACGCGACCCTGCTTGTACACCACGTCCTCTACCGAGTAGCAGTTGAAGATGATGGCGCCCGCCTTCGTTGCCTGATACAGCAGACCGGAGGTGGCGTGTACGGAATCCACAATGTAGGTACCCTCGCGGTAGGGCTTGTAGGTCAGCCCCAGCTCTTGGATGATGGGAAGCGCTTCCTCTTGAATCACGATGTCATTGAACATCATGGCGCCGCCCCACATACCGCCGCCGGGGGAAAGCTTGCGGTCGAACAGAGCCACTTTATAGCCCTTCTTGGCCAGATAGTAGGCCGCCACAATGCCGGAGGGACCGCCGCCCACAATGGCGGCATCCAGATTCAGGCAGCCTTGCAGCTTGCCGAAATAAGACTCGATGATACCTTGAGAAATGATTGTTTCCATACCTGTGCCCCGTATCATACCCCCCACTGCCCTGCCTGTCAATGGAAATTGTGACAAGCCACTATTATTCCTATAGGAATAATGGAAGAGAGAGAAAGATTTTTTAAGTGTTCAGATATAAGATTTGTCGGATATCGTGTTTTCCCCCGGCATGCATATTGCCACCCGCAACTGCCCGCCATCCGCTGTCTGCCCGCTCGTGCGGGGGAGGGCAGAAACACGCGGTTGCATGCAACCCTCCGCCGCTCGTGCAGGTGGGCAGAAACAGGCGGTTGCATGCAACCCGTTGCTGTCTATCGCCACGGGGTGCGCAGAAAATGCCCTTGGCGTTGCCTTTTGGCGTTACAGGTGCGCGTGCCTGTGGTATGATGGGGGCATGGCAGATGAGTCAACAGGTACGGTTTTGGTATTCGGCGGCAGCGGGCGCACGGGGCAGGTGCTGTGCCGCGAGGTGTTGCGCCGCGGGTTGCAGCTGCTGGCCCCTGCCCATGCAGAGGTGGATTTGGAGCAACCCGACTGCGTGTCGGACTACGTGTTGCAGAGCGGGGCGCAGGTGGTTATCAATTGCGCCGCCGTCAGTGGCTTGGAAGCCTGTGCGGATGACCCGCTGCGCGCCCACCTCACCAACGCCGCTGCCCCCGCCGCTATGGCCTTGGCCTGTCGCCACACGGGGGCGCGATTCATCCACCTTTCTACGGACTATGTGCTGGACGGTCGCCGCGCGGGCAAAAAGGACGAAAGCGCCCATTGCCGCCCCGCCTGTTGGTACGCCGAAAGCAAGCGCGAGGGCGAGCTGGAGGTGGCGGAAGCCTACGCCGAAAGTATCATTGCCCGCGTTTCGTGGGTGTGCGGTAACCCCGATAAGCCCTCTTTTGTGGAAGGTACGTTGAAAAAAGCCTTGGCGGGGGAAGCTTTGGCGGCGGTGTCCGACAAATTCTCCCTGCCTACGGATGCAGCGGACATTGCCCGCGCCGTGTTGGCTTTGGCGGCAACGGATTACCGCGGCATCATCCACCTGACAAGCGGGGGGGAACCCATCAGCTGGCACGGCTGTGTTCTGCCGGCTCTGCAAACGGCGGTGAAAGCGGGGTATCTGCCCGCGCTGCCGACAGTGGCTGAACAACAATTGGACAAAGTTCCCTTCTTCCGCGAGCAACGCCCCCGCCACACCGCCATGGACAACGCGCGGCTTCTTTCTCTGGGTATTGCCATGCCCACCGCCGCCGAAACAATAGCCAACGTCACCCGCCGCTTTTTGCGCGCATGTGATGACTTGTTGCAGGGTTAGGGTGATGAAATGCCTTTATCGGGGACGTGGGCATTTCTCTGATAAAAGTTGTATGTGTCCGTCTTGTTCGATACGGAAAAACAGTTCTCTGCAAACCGGGCTGTTTTTCCCGTGTTTGCCATGCTTGTAATCAAAAATATGACCTTCGATGATACACGCGAGGAAAGGGGTGTAGCCTGCCGCATAACTACGCTCGGCAAAAGGAGCGGCGCTGATGTATAAGGCTTGCCGCGAATCATTGCCCTCGGTGCTGAAAGGCCGCGCAACGGCTGAATCGGATACAAATGCATGGGCCTTTTCATCCCAAGCCAAATGCATGAAATCCATGATGATTTTGGAGGGTGCGGGCATTTCGACTCCCGCATCTGAGAAGCCCAAGGAAACAGCAGCGTTGTAGACAGGAAACGGGGTGTTCCTCAGCCACATGTTTTCTTCGAACTCTGACTGTTCTGCGGCGCCGGGGTACAGACCTAAGATTTTGTCGGCGGCCTTTTCAAGGCAAATGCCTGAACCGTAGAAACTCTTTTTAGAGCAGTATTCAGCAAAAGACGTTGCGTGTTTTGACTCGACTATCCAGCATTTGACGCCGCTGAATAAAGTGGCCCCTACATCAAACACGGAACGGAGGGATATCGAGAGGATGCGATGCCCGCCCAGCAGCACACAGGGAACCCCGCTGTCGGTAAAAGCGGTGTACAGATAGTCCTGCATGTTCATGGTTCGAACGTGTTCGAGCAGTTCCCACGGCTTGTCGCGCAGAAACTCTTCTACCGTAAGATAGTCGCTTTGTTGAAACGCTGTCGGCAGGCTGGGCGTAGGTGGCTGTTCAATGAATCTGAAATCGTTCAGATTAAAAGGCAACAACCTGTCCAACCATGCTCTTTCACGAATGGGATAGTAGTCATCTAAAGAGGCTATCAGCCTGTCCAGCGCTATCATTTGGTATTTTTTCCCGATTCTGATAACGGGCTTTTCACTGCGCCCGGCTCCTCGTGCGTAGTTCAGTGCAACCTTGTCAAAGCGGTTATAGAGGGCTTCGCTCCATCCCATTTCCTGAATCAGTTGCAACACGATACGGCGGGCCAAGTCGCAATCATAAGGTTCATCATTGTCGGGTTGTCCTTCTTCTATCGGCGTCGCGGAAATACCGAAGAGGAGGGAAGTCATAACGTAGCGCCCGAAATCGCCGTACAGACCGTCCTTTTCCGTTTGTGTGCTGAAGGCAATGTCTCGCCAATGCGGCAAATGCTCCAGGGCGGAGACGTCGGTGGCAGATAAGCCCTGATACACCGGGGTAAGGCGGCGCATGCTGTTGAGCAGTTCGTCTGCCTCTGCTTTGGAAAGAGCCTGTACCAGAAGGGCGCGTTGCACGATGATTTCGCTGTACCGCTTACAGGTGAAGCCCACCACGGGGTTGTTGACAACGCCGCGGACCATAGCCTGTGCCACCGCGCGAACGACCGTTGCATCACAACACCGAAGGGCGGCTTTGCATGCGGCTGCATACACGCGCTCTCGTAACCTCAAGTCTTGGGAGACGGCGAAATGCGCGACCGCCGATTCGGCTGTTTGCGGGCAGTGATAAAGGACGTCTGACAGAGTTTGCGTGGCTGTTTCTCTAAGTGCATGTGTGTTTGAACCGCAAAGCCAGCCCAGGGCAAGAGCCAGGAGATAGGCTTTCTCTGCGCTCAATGCATTGAGTTCTCCCGCGCGATGATTCAGCAAATGGTCAAAAGCCAACGGAGATTGATGATAGAGAAGCGTCAGGGGGACTGTCCATGAAAAATCCAGCTCCGGCAATGAAAGGGTAGCCAGCCATGCATCTATCGCGCGGGCGTTCAGCGGGTGGTCTTTCAGTAGCTGCCATTTCACAATTTCGTAGAGGGTGGCAGGCTCCTGTACCAGCTTCGGCAGCTTGTTGCGGATGAGCTGTTGTGTTTCCGGCTGAAACTGCGAGCTGCTTCGCCATTTCAGGCTTCTGATAAAAGCCGGCATCAGATTCTCTCTGTGGCTTTCCCATATGTTCGGCAATTCTCTTTGTGTTTGATTGATACAGAAGAGATGCATCAGGCATGCCATGGTGGGGTCTGAGCAGATATCCTGCTGCGATTCCGTGCTGTAACACTCTATTCCTTCAGGGGATTTAAGCCATGCTCTCAGCTCAAAATAACAGGAAAGCAGTTCATAGGGGAAATGCACATGTTCGTTGTTTTGAATACAGCTGCATTGCAAAATGCCCGCACCTATCAGGTTTTGCAGCAGACTCTCGCTGTGGTTGGCCGTTGGGTGAAGGGGGGTAATCAGAGCCGCTGCCTCTTCTATGGGCAGCGAGCGATTGCGGCGCTGCCACATGGAAAGGGCGATAGTATCAATCGCTTTGTTGATGGTAAAGGAGGCGATATCAATGTTATCGGTGATTTTGGCCACTCTCTGTTCGCGCCACCGCTCGAATATGTTCAGAAGCCCGGGATAGCAATCAGACAACTCGGAGTTTTCAAATACCTCGCATAGAATAATGAGTTCGAGCGGGTCGGACAGCAGCTCCTCGTATACATCGCATTTCTTGCAACCCACGTTATAGGCTCGGAAATATTGACGGGTCAATGATTTCCATGCCTCTTTCGACCAATGAAGCCGGATTTTTCGCCATGCGGAAGGTTGTGCCATGCCGTTATTTTCCTGCGGTGTGCAGATGGACAAATATTCTTCTTTGCAGCTGAATATCCATTTGATGTTCGGATGGCGTGCGGAAACGACAGGCAACTGTTTCAGAAAATCCCGCCAAATTCGGGGCGGTGATGACTCGTTGACGGCGTCAATGATAACGATAAACGGTTGACCGTAATGTTCGGCACACCCATTCCATGCAGAGAGCAGTTCTTCAAACGAGCCTTCAAAGCGAGAGAGTTCAACCAACTTTTTTTTGATGGATGAGCAATCGGAGAAGTCTGAGCCCAAGAGTAACAGTGCCGGTTGATTGCGCCGGAGCAGCTGCTTTGTCAGCTCACCTAAGTGGTGGCTTTTACCGCTGCCGGGTGAGCCGTAAAACAGCAGAAGATTGCCATGGTAGTGCCGCCATTGATAGATGGCTTGGTGGAAAGATTCCAGCGTTTCGGCGGCTTTAGTTAATTCTCGGTGGAGACATTCGCACCGCAGTGCCATTGTCACATCGTTTTCGGTTCGTGGCTCCGAAAGGGATTCCAGTGATGCCCAAACAGTGTTTTTTGCTTGAAAAACGATGTCTAAAGCTGCTTTTTCGGAATGGGAAAGTGCTGTTGCGAACGCTTCTGCCGAAAAGGAGGGCAACGCAATGTTATAATCGCTGTATCGGCTGCCTATCCGGCAGATATGGTTTTCAAAGTGTTGTACTGCCTGTTTGATGCCCTGCATTACCCGTGCCGGATTGCAGAAATTCGACAGATGCGTAAGGATGTCAGTGTCGATATGCAGAGCCTCGTTGTAGCGGCTCCCCAAATTGGCTTTGGATTCATCATAAATTTCACGCAGAGATGTCAGGGAAATATCGTTGCGGTTGAACCAGTAGTTTCGGATATCTTGCATTTCATCTCTCATCAGGATTTCACGCATATCATCATCACTGATGAATTCAAACGCAAGCGTTGCTTCAATCCCTTGAGCTGCAAGAGTATCTGTATAGAGTTTTTGCCATTTGGCAACGTAAGTCTCCCACGAGGTGGCGTTTTTTACGCCTTTTTTAGTGAATTTAGGGGCTCCTAATTGGCAGGGGGCGTAGATGGTGTATTTTTTTAACTTGCTGCCGTAAGTTCTGATAGCCTGTCGAACAGAATTATCCAGTTGCCCCCAAAGCCCTTTGCTTTTTGCCGCAGAAAAAAGATATTTAGCTTGAATGGCCTCGCCGTCATCGGCCAAGGCTTCAATGCCGCCGTCACCTCCTGCATCTGAAATACGCAGAACGTTGATATTTTCGACCATTTTTCGGCGCCGAAAGAGCGTGTAGGCAAGAGACTCAAAACTTTTTTGCTTGTCCTGATCGTGGGGCAGGATTCGGCTGAAATCGATATCGTAATGCTGCATGATGGGGTAGTCTGATAAAATGTTCGAAAAGGCTGATAAACGCGCCTCTGCCGTTGCTGCTCTTTAAGCTTCCGGTCACCTCATCATCACCCTGCCGCTGTCCATGCCTGTCAGGCGGCACAGGGCGTTGGTGAGGTAGCGCATAACACCGAAGAGGGTGCCCAGCAGGGGGATGCCGATGACAAGGTAGCCCCACCATGTCATGTTGCTGACGGCGTAGTTGTAGGCCAGCGTTTGCTGCTCGGCGGGTTGGTCAAGCACAGGCAGCAGAAAGTACAGCGACAGCCCGAAATTGGCGAGGGCGGAAAGGATGAGGGAGAGGGCGGTGTATACCCCTGCGCGCCACAGCACGTTTTCGTACTCGCTCTGCTTGTTGTCTGCCGCTACGCGTTGTTCAATGGCGGGGATGTCGAACAGGGCTTCGGAGTAGACAAAGAGACGCAGCAGGGAATCTTTGCGGCGGGCGGTCACCAACACCGCACCGCCCAAGAGCAGGGCAATGAGGGCTTCCTTGGCGGCGTACCACCACGGCGTATCGGGGCGGATGGCACCGCCGTCGCCTGTGTTGGCGTACACCGTGACCACACCCGTGAGGATGGTACCCAGCAAGCCGAACAGCGTGATGGGGTCCACCGTGCGCTTCTCACAAAACGTCCACAGCCCGCACAGCAGCGGCAGCGATAAGGCAATGCCCATGGCGGGCGTGGTGCCAAGCTGCCACCAATGCTCCCCCGCAACGGAACAGTAATCCAGCACCAACACGGGTGCCAGAACGCTGCCGAACATGTTGAGCAGACTCTTGGTGCCGCTGTCCATGGGGGAGAGGAAAAAGGGAAAATTTACTTCATGGAGGCGATACCCGCCGCCATGTCAGGTGCCTTGAAGGTGGAGGAACCCGCCACCAGACAGTCCGCACCCGCCTCGCGGCACAGGGGGGCTTGGGCGGCACCGATACCGCCGTCCATTTGGATGAGGAACTTCAACCCGCGCTCCTGACGTTGAGCCGCCAGCACGCGCACCTTGTCCAGCACCTCGGCCATGAAGCTCTGCCCGCCGAAACCGGGTACCACGCTCATCACCAGCACCATATCCACCTCTTCCAAGTAGGGCAGCACCTTTTCCACAGGCGTGGCGGGGTTCACCGCCAAGCCCGCGTGAATACCCGCCGCGCGGATGGCGGCCAGCGTGGCGTGCAGGTCAACATGCCCCTCGCGCTCCACATGGATGGTCACCATGTTCATACCCGCCTTCACAAAGCGGGGCAGGTAGTGGTCGGGGGCGTCAATCATGAGGTGGGCATCCAGATAGGCGGTTTCGGGTACGCTCTTGCGGATGGCGGCGCAGATATCGGGACCGAACGAGATGTTGTCCACAAAGGAACCGTCCATCACATCAAGGTGCAGCCAGTCGGCACCCGCTTCAAGTGCGCGGGCGGCTTCGGCACCGATGCAACGGAAATCACAGGCAAGCATGGAAGGAGCAATCAGCATGGTCGTATGGGGAAAGGATGGTTTTATGCCCTGCCGGGTGTTTGCAGACAGGCGCGGGGAAAGATGAGCGGCGGGGTGATAAAGGGGGTGTTGCGGGCATCGGTGCCGAAAAAGCGCACCTCCATGCCCGTGGGCGGGGTGTCGAACGTTTGGCAGCCGCTGTAGCCGAACACGGCATCGGGTGCCAACACGGGGTGTTGGTTGAACACGCGCTCGGCTTCGATAATGCGGGTGGCACCGCTGCGGTCGCGCAGGGTCCACTTGCGCCCCACAAGACGCACGCTGCCGTGCCCTGCGTTGCGCATGTGCAGACGGAAGAGCACGCGGTAGGCGGGGCGGGGGCGGCGCGCCACCTGAACGGCGCACAGCGAAAGCCCCATGTCCAAGCAATCACGGACGGGGAGACTGCGGTTATCAGTGCTCATACCCCTGTCCGACGGCCAAGGTGGAAATCTTGCCGGCCGTCTCCTGCAACTTACGTACCCTTTCGGGCGTGGGAAGCTCGCCGTCTGCCAGCGTCATTTCCTTCACCAGCTCCTGCAGCAGCTTGCTCATCTCCGCCACATGCAGCTTTTTGGCCGTGGTGGGGTTCAGACAGCCCAGCATTTCATCGAAATAGGCGGGGGCATCGGGGTAGAAGATAACGGCGGCCTGCTTGGCATCAAAACGCTCGCAGATGGCGGCGGCTGAGGCATCCAAAGCACGCACCCAGCCACCCAGAGCCAGCAGGTGGGCCAAGTCGGGGTCGCGCAGGGCGGCCAGCTCTGCATTCACATCGCTCTGCGTGGCGGCGAGAATTTTCTTGAACTCCTCCAACTGACCCTTTTCGGCATGCTCCAACAGGCTGGCGGAGTGCGTGTTCATCTTCTCACCCACGCCGATGGCCTTGCCGTAACGGGTCAAATCGAGCGCAATGGGCTTGATGTCGTTCATGTGACCGCTGCGCACGGCAATGAAGCCGTCTGCCAACAGATAACCCATTTCCAGTGAAAGAGAGCCTGCATCGGTGGGCAGCTTTTCGGGGCGCTTACGCAGCACATAAGGCTCGGGGATGGCGGGCAGATTGTCCAGCTGGTCAAAGATTTTGCTGATAGAGGGGGCGGTGTACACGTTGATACCCAGCTCTTGGTTGGCGTGGGAGTCATCCAGTGCCGAATCATCTCGGAACATGGCGGGTACTTCGCCGACCTTGCGTTCTTCGCCGCCCGCAATCACGTCCTCGGGCATATCGGAGACTTCTTCCGTGTCCATCGTCTCTACATCGGCGGGGATATCGCCCTGAGCGTAACACAGGGGCAGCGACATCAGGACAAAGGGGAAAAACAATTGGCTGACTTTCATACGTCTGTGTGGAAAATTGTTAGATGCTTCAATCAATCTTTTCCCCCAGTTTACAAACAGAGAGCCGCGGCGTCAAGTCTACTCTGACTGCTGACGCGAAAAAAAGGCAGTTCCGAGAATGACCATGCAGGGTTTCTGATGGGTGATACGGGGCGTTTTTCTGAAAGAAACGGTGCTTTTGCCTTGTAGCCTAAGGAGTTTAACAGGATGTTTCTCCGACTTCTATGGACACTAAGTGCGGTTTGCGGCAGCCCACCGCCACCAGCAGCACGTCTATTTTCTCTTCGGGTATGCCCGTGGCACCGTGTACCAGGCTACGGTACAGAGACATCTGCCCGCGGTACTCTTCTGCCAGATGCTCGGTCTGCACATTGGTCTTGTAGTCGATGATAAGGGCGGTGCCATCCCCCCGCAACACCAAGCGGTCAATGCAGGCGGAAATCCACTCATTTCCCGAAAGCGACTCGACACTCTGTTCATTGTACACCACAGTACCCGCCGGATAGGACGAAGTATCGAACAGGGCGCGGATTTCCGGCACACGCAGCGCCGCCGCCGCCAAACGTTCCGCCGCATCGGCAGGATATTTCACCCATGCAGGGGCGTTGTCGGCATCCAACCATTCAATCTGCTCGAACAGGGCGTGAACGGCTGTACCGAACACCAAGGGGTCGCCGCGTTCCGCCAATTCCCGGGCATCGGGGCGGGGTTCGGGGGTAAACGGCACCGACGGCTCTTCGGGCGCACCCGCTTCCTGCGCTTCGTGTACCTTCTCCTGCCCCGAGGGGCGGATTTTCTGCAAGGGTGCCACCTCACAGGGCGGCAGCTGTAACAGGGGCGGCGGTTGCAGGGCTTCTGCCTCGCCGCGCAGGGCATACTTGTTTGCAATCATCCATTCGGGATTGCCGAATACCGGGGCTATGAGACCGCTTGCTTCGGCTCCGCCCGCGGTATCCAGTTCCAACGCCCGCAGCAACACGGCACTGTCGGTGTACTTGTCGTTGCCCGCCGAATCTTTTGCTTTGGCCTTGCCCGGCAGCAAAATGTAGTTGGCACATTTGGCGCGGGTTAAGGCCACATACAGCAAATTGCGGCTTTCAATCACCTGCTCGCGGCGCCAATTTTCGGCATAATCCTGAAAAGCGGGCCACGCCGCGCGCGCATACTTGGCAGGCGGCACCAGAATGCCCTGCACGCGGTCGTTTTCATCCTGCACCATCATGTAGGTGAGGTGCTTTTCATTGGCATAGCTGTCATCACTCATCAAGGGCAGAATGACAGCGTCAAACTGCAAGCCCTTGCTCTTGTGAATGGACATGATACGCACCACGTTCTTGGGCGCATTCTGCTGGTAAGCCAGCTCCTCCATGGTGTGAATCCAATCCTCCAAGCTGCCGCCCGCCGCATCGAAATTCGTGGCGGCGGCAGACCATTCCTGCAAGTAAGCCAAATGCTCGGGCAGCAACAGCTCCGCTGCCTCTGCCTGTGTCAGGCGGCGGCAAATTTCCTGCATGGCGGCGGCATACCCCTTCTCCTGCAACAGGCCGTTCCAGCTTTCCCATGCCGCAGATAAGGGTTGAGCGGCATCCCCCAACAGGGTGTAGAGGGGTGAGGCTTTCAGCAAGCTCAGGCGGTAGGGGTCATCGGGGTGCCACAGCCAGCGGAAGAAGCACATGAGCATGGCCCCCATGGGCGATTTTTCCGCCACCGAAACGTTGCTGCCCTCTGCCACCACCTGATATTGCGGGCGGTGCAGTGCCAGCCAATCGGCAATCTCCTTACCGTGGCGGTTGCGGTGCACCAGAATACCCACATCCATCTTGTAGGGCAACAGGGCATCCAAGCGTTCGCCGATAGCCTCGCACATGGCTTCCGAAATCTCGGCAACGGTTTCACCGGGCACGGCGGCAAGCTCGACACAGCCCTGCAAATCACGCGCGGTCTCATGGTGCGGGAATCCCCCCTGCGGCAGGTACTGCGGTGCAAAGGCGGGTTCGCAGAACACCTTGTTCACCATCTTCATGATGATGGCGGACGAGCGGTAACTCTTCGACATGGGGGTGCAGTAAAACGCCTCTTTCCACGGTGTGCGCACTTGGAAACGGCGGAAAAGCTCTGCCGTACCGCCGCGGAAGCCGTAGATACTCTGCTTTTCATCACCCACCACAAACAGGCTGCGCTGCGCCACCTTTGGCTGCGGCGCGGCACCCGCCACTTCTACCGCCACTTCTTCCAACAGGGGTTGAATGGCGTTCATGAGGTCGGGCGAGGTGTCTTGGAACTCATCGAGCATCCAATGTTTCAGCCAACTGTCTAAGCGGAAGAGCAGATGGGTGGCGGCGCCGTCTTTTTCCAACAGGCGGGGCATTTGGCGCGTGATGTCCGAAAACTCCAGCTTGCCTGCGCTGCGGGTGTTGCGGTCGTACACCACCGAGAAGAGACGCAGCAAGGCGTGCATGCCGCGTGTTTTGTAAATCGTGCGGCGCAGTACATCGTTGCGAACGCGCTGCAACATCGGCTCCGCCAGTTCCTGCAAACGCGCCAGGGCGGAGCCTGAGGGTGCCATCTGCTCCATCGATTTTTCAAACGCGCTCATGCTCTCGAAACGCTGCTCGCGCATCTTGCGCACAAAGGTGGCAAAGGGGCGCACCCCTTTCTCCTTGGTGGCGACTAACTTCTGCACTTCCGTCTCCAAGGTGTCCCATTCCTCATCATGCACAGGGGGCAGGTCGGGGTTGAAATCCAGCCCGGGAAAAGCCGCCAGATTGCCCCAAACCGACTCATTCTCGGTGTTTTGGAAAAGGTCGTGAAAGCCGTTCACCATACGGCTCATGCTGCCTTCCAAATCCTGTGAACCGTCATCGGTAAAATCGCTGAACAGCTGCAAAAAGCCCTCGGTGGCTTCATCATCGGCGGCAATGCTGCCGAAGAGCTGACGGAAGGCATTGAGGCGTTCTTTATCTCGCTCGGCACCGTCGGTGAGCAACGAAACCTTGCCTAACCCCAGCTCCAGATGATTGAGACGGACCAAGGTGTTGAAAAAGCCGTCGAGCGTTGAAAGATGCAGGCGCGACAAATCATTCACCACCATTTGCAGTTTGTCGCAAAAGGCAGCCTGTGTCAGCGGGTGGCGTTCCGACAGTCGTGTCAGCAGCCGCTCCTTATCGGCAGGCGGGGTCTCTTTGGGGCAGCAGAGCGAGTAGCCGTAGGGCGATACCCATGTTTCACGCACGGCCGCCGCCCATTTGGCTGCGCCCGCTTCATCAGCCGCGCCTTCGGCAAGGCATTGAAGAATACGGTCGCGGAACTCACCCGCTGCCTTGCGGGTGAAGGTGAGGGCGACAATCTGTTCGGGCGGCACATCCAGCATCAACAGCGACAGAAAGCGCAGTGCCAGCTTATACGTCTTGCCTGTGCCGGCCGATGCGGCAATCAGGTTACTGGTGACATATTCACTTGTCTTCATGAATCAATTTTTCTACACTGTTGAAAGGGAAGGTGTACAGGCTTTCCGCCACGGTTTCGGGCGGCGGTACCGACAACGGCGGCAGATTAAAGAGTGAGCGCGTATCCTGTAAGGTGAGCAATGCCCCGAACTCCTGATACGATTTGCGCCCCAGCGACTGGGCGGAAACCAGACAGACGCCCGCCCTAATCAACGCCGCGGCTCGCTTCACCCACGTCAACGCATTTTCCATCGTTTCGGGGGTGAGGATAAAGGGAGAATAGCCCGCACGGTCTCTGTTCTTCGGCAGGTTGTAGTAACCGATTTCGGGCATGGTATCCAAATGCAGCAAATCTTTGACACAGGCGGCATAGAGCGGCAGCTGAACATTCACCCAGGCGCGGTGATACGACCGCTTGTTCTGCTCGATTTCAATGAGCGGAAAATCCGGCATCAAGGCGCGGAACCGTTGCCGTTTGCGCTCGTTGGCCATGCTTTCCCAGTGCGCTTCGGCGGGCGTCTTGCTGTTGGTCTTGTAATCCACCACACGCACGCGACCGTCTTTTTCATTGATATCAACGCGGTCAATCACCATGCGGAAGGGGATTTCGCCGTCCAAGCGCCACCCCGGTGCGCCGTTGACACCGATTTCCTTTTCACACCACAGGGTGCGCCATCCCTCCCGCCAATCAGCAGCATAGTCAACCGCCCACTGGTTCAGCTTGGTCTGCATCATGCGGCGCTGGGTGAGCAGCGGCAGCGTTTGTTCATTACCGAAGCGTTCGGCAAACAGCCGTTCCAAATGAGCGGCAGCGCAGCGGCGAATGTCGGCAGGCTCTAACAGATTTTGCTCTACCACCCCCGTCACCGTGCGGCGCATCACCGCTTGCATCAGGTTTTCATCATCGGCAAACAGTTGGTTCAAAACAGGTTTGAGCTGCGTCGTTGCCTCGCGGCGGGCTTCTACCGCATTTCGGCGATTCTGTCTGTTCACCTCTTCCGCCGTATGGCGCAACACATCATGCAGCAAGGTGCCGTACTCATTCAGCTCCATTGCTGATTTGTTTTCCTGATAGGCGTCACCCATGTTGATACCCAGCAGATACTTGCACCAGAACTCCAGCGGTGCCTGTAAAAACATGTTGATTTGAGAGGGCGAGAAGGCTCGTTCGGCACCCTCTTCACCCCCCCACGGATTGCGGCGGGCACCCGCGATGACGGAAACCGGCTCATGGGCGGGGTCGCTGCCCGCCGAACCGCCCGCGCCGATGTACCAACCGCCGCGGCGGTTCAGCACGGGGGCGGCGGCATTTTCCGTTTCGCCGAACAACTTGGCTACACGCTGCGCTACCATCTCCGCACCCTGCCCCTCGGGTACATGCATCAACAGGCGAGAAGCCGCCACAGGCGTACCGTCGGGCAGCTGACGCGCCAGCACGACATCTGTTTTCATTCCCTGACGGTGCAGCAACGCCGAGAGCAGGAATGCATCGCGCGCTACGCGGGTTTTGTTGCAGACCATGCCCAAACTGCGTTTCAGTGAATCGGGCAGGAAAGAGGACGGCTCAGGCAGCACGGGGACACAGCCCTCGTGCATCCCTGTCAGAATCAGGTGGCTGCCCTTGGCAAACCCCAGCTCTAACCACCCACGGGCCGTCAGCGGTGCCGAGGCAGCCTCGGTATCAGGCAGGAAGATGCGCGACAGCTGTGCAGAGAGCAGCGGCAACGCCGCCGCATAAGAGCCGAAGGTATCACCGTGGCGTTCCGCCAGTGCCGCCGTATCGCGCAAAGCCGACACCAAACGGCGGTCGGCAACGGGTTCCAACCGCTTGGCTAATTCAAGGGCGGCGGCGGCAAAGCTGTCCTCCTGCGCCATCTGTGTAACCAGCGCGATAACCGTGTCGGCATAGCGGGTAACGGCGGGGTTGTCAGACACCTGTTTCAACACCTCCTGCAAGCGGGTCACGCGGGCGGGGTAATGGCGTTTTTCCACGTCATCCAACAGCTTATTAAGGGCGTAGGGAGACAGGGCGGAATAGGCGCGCAGCATGATGGGTGAACGCAGCAGGGGAAGCAGCGGGGTCGCCTCCTGCGGGGCGGCACAGGCCTGCAACAGCAGTCGGGGCAGGTTCCCCTCTGCCGTGGCGGCATAAGCGCGCCCCTGCGGCAGTGCCATCGGCCACCCCGCCGTGGTGCAGGCGCTGCGCAACGAGGCTTCAAAACGGCGGGCGCACCCGGCGGCAATCACCTCTCGGCTATCGCCCGCCTGCTGCATCAGGCGCAGGGTTTCTTCGGCAAACTCCGCCCCTGTTGCCACGGAATGCAGGGCGCTGTCCGCCAAGGGCAGCGGGGCATCACACCACGCCTCGGCGGGCTGCCCGAAAGCATCAAACATCTCTGCCTTTTCCGCAGGCGCATTCACCAGCACGCGCACCGACCCGCAGGCGGCGAGATAGCGGCGGCTCTGCGCCGAGACGGCAGGTACACAGGCCAGAATGACCGTTTTTTGCTGTAATTCGGGGCGGTGCATCGCACGTTCGCGCACGCGCTCGGCAGGGCGCACGCCCCATTCCTGTTCCAAGGTGGTATCCACCTCGGCAAACAGCGTCTCCAGCTCCTGCCAACGCGGGATTTCCCTTGCCGCAAGCTCTTCGGAAAGCCCCGCCACACGGCGAATGACCGAACGGGGGGTGAGGTCAGATTCCTCCAGCATGGCGCGCAGATGCAGCATCTGCTGCGCTGTCTCCAAGGCCCAGGTCTCACGGTTTTTGGCAGGTCGAACAGGGAAGAGCGCGGGGCGTTCCGTTTCCCCCGCCAGCACCTTTACCCATGCCGCCAGCGTGTCGGCGGGCGTTGCCGCACCAATCGTCGGTATCAGCTGCCCCGAAAGGCAAATATCGGGCAGCATGATGGGGCGCCCCGCCTGACGCGCCAATTCCAACCGCAGCAAACGACCGCTCTGTGCAGTCGGCACCACTACCAAAGCCTTGCGGAAAGCATGCGGGTCCTCGGCTTCCATCTGCAAGAGATGGCGGGTAACACTTTCAAGAGCAGGTTTTTCCCAGCCGATAAAAATACGTTCGATACGGTCAGTTGTCATAGGCAGTATGTGGGTGGATTGTAACACAGCTGCCCCAAACGGCAAGAATTATTTGCAGTAACTTTTTCTGTAAAAAAGGGATAACGGCGGGGACTATGAACAGGTGCGACCCGGAGCCGCGGGTTACTTTTTCTTAGGTTTCACCAAATGCTTGGCGCCGGGTACGTTCAGACGGCGAGATTCCGCCGCGTAGCCGAAAGAGCCTTCATCTGCCTCCTCCGGGTTTTCTCGCAGGTGGGGGTGGTGCTGCCCCTGTTGCAGGAAATGAACGATACCGTGTCCAACGGCTTGTGCATACTTGCGCGCGTTGGCATCTTCTACCAAGAATGTGGCGTGATTTCTGTTGTCCAGATAAGCCGCTTCAATCACGGCGGCGGGAATGCCGAAGTCATCGCAGGTGTTCATCCATCCTGCTGCGCGGTCGGCATCTACACAGCGCATGAGCTTTTTGCACGGCACCCCGTGATTGTCCATGCCGTGGTTCAGAATCTCCGTATTCAGGGCTTCTGTCAGGCAATCGGCAAGGGCGGCGCCGTTGTGCTTATTGTGGATGATGACACCTTGAGATGCCTTCGTGGTCCAACTGCCGCTGCCGCTGTTATGGTGCAGAAAGACGGCGCAGGCGGCGCGTCGGTCTACGGCGTAATCGGCACTGACCATGCCCGCAGACACGCGGTCAGCGTTGTGTTTGGAGGGGTAGCGCAGCACCCCTGTATCGGGGTGATTCAGATGCACCACCCCCGCGCGCTGTGCGTAGCTCACCAACGGCTCTCGCGTGGGGGCCTTGCCGCGGTTGCATACCTCGCAGCGGTAGCCCGCGGCCTGCACCGTTTCCTTCACATCATAACAATAGCGGTACCAGAACTCTATTTCGGAAAGACGCTTGCCGTTAATGCGCCCGGGCATTTCGGCACCCCCGCTGCCGATAAAGTGGCCGATATCCAGCACGACTAAGGGCGACTCAACAGCATGGCCTTCGGGTTGATTTTCAGTGCCTGCGGCGCTGTCATCTGCAGCGAGCACCGACATGTGCAGGGCGAGAATCAGACCCGCCATAAACCGTGTCATCTTTTTCATTAGCTTCTTGTTCCGTTATCAGGGACAGGCGCGAGCGGTCTGCCCCTTGTTGTTCATCGCATATCCTTGAGTGCCTGTGCGGCGCCGCTGTCACCCTGCGCGGCAGCCTTACCGAACCAATACTTGGCCTGGTTCTTATCCTTCGCCACGCCGCGACCGTTCAGGTAGCGGAAGCCCAGCCACCGCTGCGCCGTGCTGTCACCGGCATTGGCTGCGCGTTTAATCAGCTGTAGTGCTTCAGTCTGCTTCCCGGCATCGGAGAGCCGCCCGCCCTCTTGGCGTAGTTGCGCGGCGCTCCACCCTGCATAGGGGTCAGAGGGGACATAGGAGGAAACGGAAGAGGCCGCGGCCCCTGTGCGTTGCAGCCCGTTGGTTCGCAGTGCCTCAACGGCAGAAGAATCACCTTGGTCTGCCGCGCGGTTGAACCAGTAGGCAGCCATGTTTTTATCTTTGCCCACACCGCGGCCCTGAATGTAACGCCAGCCCAGCCAACGCTGTGCCGTGCTGTCACCGGCATCTGCCGCGCGGCGAATCAGTTGCATCGCCTGTTCCTGTTGCCCCGCGTCAGAGAGCCGCCCGCCCTCTTGGCGCAGTTGCGCGGCACTCCAGCCTGCGTAGGGGTCATTCGGTGAACTTGAAGAGCTCTTTTCATTAACAGTAGAGCCCGCATTTTCCCCATACAAAATCCTGCATATCTGATGAAAGTCATACCCCAGAGCAGCATACCAAAGCCCACAAGCGTAATTATCTCTGAGGTTACTATCACTGATACCGTAAATGCCTATGGATGCTTCCTGACAAGGATCTGCCAGCGGGCGCATAACATCAGCACCGGCTTTAACCAACTCCGGCAACAGCTCCACGTCTATATACCTATCCAAAGCCAAGCTAATTGCCGAACGCCCCGTAGGCAGCACGTCATCTTCCACTTTAAGACCGCGAGCCAGCATATCCTGCAACAACGGCCAATCAGCATGATTAATAGCGTAGACCGGGGTTGCTGTCAGCATGAAATCATCAGCGTACTCGGGGGACATATCGGGTTTTTGGGCACCGCCGGTATTCTTGGTCACACTGGCAGTAAGCCAACGCATCAGTTCACCAACCGATACCTGACCATCTCCGGAAAGGTCACAGTTTGCATGACTTTGAAGGCCTTCCAGTATACCGGCCGTAAACACACCGTTATTCCATTCCTCTGATTCCAAGGCATATTCCGCTCCAGCAGAACCGGCCAGCACATTCAAGCCACGCTGAACCCCGGTGCGAGAAAACATTTCCTCGATATAGCGCTTCTTTTGTGTCGTATTGCTCAGAGATGGAATCTGCTTTACCTTCATGCCTCGGTTCTGCACGGCACGCACACCATGTGGCAAATGAGATTGTATCATGGCGAGCTTTTCTTCATCTGCCTCACCCAAGAGACCGGAGTGGCAGGTATCTAAAATGAGCAGTCGGCGGCGGGCATTCGTAGAAGCAAGTGCCTCATTCAACTGCTCCATGGAGAGTCCCGTAGCGGCGGGATTATCAACATCTACATCACTAGGCGCGTAATAGTAATTGAGCTTATCATCCAACAGACCATGCCCTGCGCAATACAAAACTACAGAATCATCAACTGTAGCTGCGGATAAGAAGCCCTGAATGCGTTCCAATGTGCCATGTGATTTTACCTCATCATCCGTCAACAGCAAGGTGCGAACTTTCCCCGCACCATATTTCTCAAACCCCTTTACCAAATCGGTAGCATCCTTAGCCGCATAACGCAGGGAAAGAGAAGCATCACGATATGCGGAAACGCCCATGGCAACAACAAACAAATCAGCAGAATGCACCACATCACAAATGGTACGGAATTTCTCCGTCTGCCCTCGAATGCCTTCCGAATCAATGGGAGTCACTTCTACCCAGTTCTGCCCAACGCCCAGCTCCAATGAACAGGTAACAGAGGCACTCGTCCCGGCAGAAACAGAGCAGTGCGCGGCATTTTGCTGTAAAACCCCGTTGATGCGCACCTCCAGCGTAGGTACGTTCCGTTTCGTAGCCGTTACCTGTACATCAACATTGATATTGCGCTGCTTAGTTCGGAGAGGCGGCAGTGACACCATGACCCTCGGGAAATCAGCCAAAGCTGGTTCAGGAGGCAATGAGTCCGTATCATACCCCTGTTTCTGCAACCAACGACGGGTTGTTTCCTTGAGTGCTGCAATATCATCCGGGTTTCCACCCAGAGCCTCCAGTACTTCACCGGGGCGGTTGCGCCACAACGACAAGGCATCCATATCTATCGTGGAAGAGCCATCACTCCAACGCAACAACTTTTCACAACCGGCACTGCCGCCGAATCGCCCGTCAGGCAGCACCAAGGCAAAGGCGCGGCCGGGGGAAACAAAGAATCGAGCAACTTCATCCTGCTTTTCTGCCCCGTTCACATGGATAACTGCATACTCATGCTCGTTCTGCGGCAGCAATAACCACTTTTTCCCTTTAAGCCACAAGGGACGCATATCAGGAGCATAGGACCATGACTTACAGATGGTATAGTTACCGTGTTCAAAATCAATTTTCACCAGATAGACAATCGAATTATGCGAAAACACGCCCAGCACAGCGGAATCATCCTCCCATATAGCCAGCAATGGTTCATTGTCGCACAGCTGCAAATGCTCCCAAACCCAGCCATTCCACTGATTTCTCTCTCCATTGGTCGCCTTACTGATTGTTTTCAGAGGTATCAGGCTTCCCTGTTCCTTCATTACACTTTTGTTGAAACTGAAATTATCAGAAAAACGGGAAAGACCAAATAATTCGCCCTGATGGTAAACATATACTGCATAATGCCATTCCCCATTTATGTCCTCATTTGTAGAGGGGTAAGAAATCAGGCGGCTCCCGGCAGAAGATTCCGCTGCATAACTGCGGGATTCTTCAAAATTTCCTTCCTTATTCATCGGCAGAGAATTAAACATAGGCAGTATCTTTTTCAACACCGCAGGAGTATCTTTATCCACATAATCCTCCAACACCCATGAAGGAGGCTTCACAACCCATGAATCATTCTTAATTCCTTCTTTAGTTGTATAGTCAAATGGGTCAAAGCGGACATCCGTACCGGCGGAACGGCGTTCCACCGTAAAAGAATCCAGATGGTAAAGGAGAACTTCTCCATCTGCCGAAACTGATGCCACAGTATTCTCATCAGAGGAACTCTTTCCTCCCCACCAGTAGGCGGGGCATGCAACAGGTAATCTGGACTCGGAAAACACTTCGGAGGCTACTTTGTTATAGGCAAAATATCGCACCCATTTTCCCAAATATTCAATTCCGCCTTTCTTCGTCATGTCCGCATCCAGCTTGCGCAAGACAACTGCATCATCATAGTTATTAGCATCATAAGGCATCCCCATTGCACGATAATTTTCCAGATCCGTAGCACGCCATGAAACCTGGCGTTTTGCCAAGTTTATGGCGAGGATGCCGTCGTCTCTACCTGAATCATTGCATTGTAGCCAACTACCGCAAAAATCCCAAGGGATGAAGGTAAAAGAATCCTCTGCTCTCTTTATCTCTGCCGCAAAACAAGGAGCATACAACTTGGATAAAGGGCGACATGTACGTGTATCCCAAAACGTATAGTAAGGGGCTTGACTCCTCGGTTGCGTCACGGCGACAGAGGCATCGGCATACTGAACTATTTCACTACAATCCGTCAAACTCTCACGATATTGAGTACCCGTTTTATCTTCAGGCAAGAAATGAGGGTAAGAATACAGTGCAAGGTTTGTAGGGTTCTTCAGAATCAATTGCAATTGGTCAAGCAACTGTTTTTCTGTCACTATTCCACCGCTACGATATGATTCTTCCTCTAACCTCTTACCATATTGTTGTTTTATGCGATACCAATTTTGTTCACCCCTAAGAATGGCTGAATAATCCTCTTTGGAAAGGACCTTTTCCAGTTCCTGATTCGCGGGCTCAACTTTTTTCCAAAAAGATTCATTAAAAGTCAGTTGCGAACCTGTATCCGGAACTGTTACTGAAACCGTCATATCAAGACCTTTTCGTGGTTTTACGCTTGGTGCAGCCTCGACAGTCAGACCGTAGAAGAAGCATATGAGAGAAAGGGAGAGAAAAGATTGTTTTAACATGGCAAGATATATGGGCAGCGTTAGTTCATTACGAAAATTTTTCTCAAATTTTCGTAATCCTATACGTATTTTCCTTGCTCGTCAATGAAAATATAGTGCAGCCCCAGGAATCGTATGTTCAGATTTATCGCGCCCCATACTGCCGCAGCAGATTGGAAACCGAGCTGTTGCCTGAGCATTGGAGCGGGGTGGCGCCCTTGTTGGTGACGGCGTTGGGGTTGGCACCGTTTTGCAGCAGCCAGCGTACCAGCTCCACATGGCCCAAGCCGCAGGCATAGTGCAGAGCGGTGTTGCCTTTCGTTTCTACCGTGGTGATATCTACGGGGGCGCCGTTGGCAATCATCGGCAGCAGCATGTTGAGGCGTTTCTTGTAGAGCGCATTGGTGCCGCTGTCACTGTAGCTGTTGACGGAGGGGAGGAAGGAGGCGGCATCGCTGTTGGTGCTTCCGCCGCCATAGGACGGCGTATAGCTCTGCGGCGCGGGGCTCACCGAAGCCCCGCCCTGCAAGGCGGTACGCGCCGCAGCAGAGCTACAACACTGGGTGGGCGTAGCCCCCTTATCTGTGCGGGCATTCACATTTGCCCCGTGGGCTACCAGCCAGCGAATCAGCTCCACATGGCCCAAGCCGCAGGCATAGTGCAGAGCGGTGTTGCCCTTCGTTTCTACCGTGGTGATATCTACGGGGGCGCCGTTGGCAATCATCGGCAGCAGCATGTTGAGGCGTTTCTTGTAGAGCGCATTGGTGCCGCTGTTACTGTAGCTGTTGACGGAGGGGAGGAAGGAGGCGGCATCAGCACTTGAACCGGATGCCCGCGAACCGCCGGCACAAGCAACCAGACTGTCGAAAGCTGCTTTGTCAAAGGTAATGTCTCGCGCTGTCTTCCCATGGTTATTGCGGGCCTCCGTATTCGCACCGGCTTGCAGCAATATCGAGGTGAGAGCCTTCCAATAACTGTGATTAGACCCGGCGGCATAGTGAAGGGCGGTATCCCCCTCATTATCAGTAGCCTCTATATCTGCACCCGCCGAGATAAGAGAACTAATCAGGAGCCGGGCATCATCTTCATTTCTGAAAGAATAGCCGCTACGGTACAAACATTCCTGCAACGGCGTTCTGCCGGCGGCATTGCGTGCCTCAATATCAGCGCCGTTTTCCAACAGAGTTCTTGCGATTGTTGCGTTACATGCCATATGCAAAAGCGTAGAATCGGCATCGGAGCCTATTTTCAATTCTTTCACTTTCAGATTGACGTTTCCGCCGTGCCGAATAAGAACCTGAAGCTTCTCGGGAGATGAGTTATACCTGACACTATGAATAGGAGCATACCCCTGATTCTCGCCGATTGTCATATACTGATTGGGATTGGCGCCGCACGCCAGCAGATATTCGCAAACTTCGGGGCTGTTGTTATCATACAAAATGGTAGGATTTTTGGGGTCTACCCCGTATTCCACCAACAGTTTCGCTGTCGCGGCATCGTTGCAATAGAATGAAAGGATATGCTTAGCCGCAGACAAAGAGAGATGATGTTGCATGGCATCGCGCATAAAGCGCGGGGCATCTTCGCACTCATTGTACAGATTTTCGATACAATCGGGGTCTGCACCGCAATCCATCAAAAGTTTAAGAATAGAATAGGGCGCTTTTTTCCGAATAGCCATGGCAATCAACCCATTTGCTCCGGCGCCTTTATCATCTGCAGAGCAACCGGAAGCAGCAAGTGAGCGAACGCGCTCCCAATTCCCGTCGGCTACGGCTTTTGCCATGTTGATGCCCAATACCAGCGAACTGATATCCTCGCTGACAGAAACGCCGGGCCGTTGAGCGCCATTAGTCATATTAGACACTTCGGTTGAGATGTAATGCTGCAATTCTTCGCCGCTCAGAGTGCCGTCACCATTCGTATCGGCAGCCAAGCTCCCCTTCAATGCCTTGATGATGCATGAGGTGAACACGCCATTGTTCCATTCAGAAGATTCCAAGGCATACTCTGCACCGGCAGCACCCGCCACGAGGTTGATGCCGCGTGTTGTTGCACTGCGCGAGAAGAACTCCTCCATATAGCGTTTCTTTTGGTTGGCATTCAGGGCTGCGGCGGCTCGCTTCACTTTCATGCCGCGGGTGAGCGGCAAGGCGCGAACGCCCTTGGGTAATTCAACACCGGAAGCGGCCAGTTTATCCATGTCTGCTTCGCCCACTGCACCGGAATGGCAGGTGTCAAGCAACATCAAACGTTTGCGAGCCTTGGCAGATAAAACGACCTCCTGAAGCTCGCTCATCGAGATTCCCGTCTCGGCAGGGCGTTCATCATCAACATCTACGGGGGCGTAGTAATAATCCAGCCGCTCATCCAGGAAACCATGCCCCGCCACATAGAAGACAAGACCGTCATTCTCCGTCGCGGCGGCAAGAAATTCCTTTACCTTACCCTGAATATTCGCACGAGTTACCTCTTTATCCGTCAGGCAAAGCACCTGTGTCTTACCCGGCGAAAACTGCTTAAAGGCCTTTGCCACATCATGCGCATCTTTTGCCGCATATTTGAGTTTCAACTCATCTTTGGTATAATTGGAAACGCCCAGAGCCACCACATACAACGCAGAGGGTTCAGCGCTGCTGTAAATCGAGCGGAAACGTACCGTTTCACCGACACGCCCCTTGACATCAATGGGGGTAACCTCAATCCAGTTCTGCCCGTGTGCCAAGTGAACAGGCACCGAAACGGTGTGCGTTTGCCCTGCTTCTACCTTAATTTCGGTATCCGTCGGCATAGGCGTGCCATCGACCAAGACTTTCAGAGCGGTAACCGGTTCTTCTGCTGCACTGACGGAAACGGGGAAACTTATCTGTGCGCTCTTTGCGTACAATGGCGGCATATCCACCGCCACTTTGGGCAGGTTTTCCGGGTTAGGCTCCTCGGGCATCTGTTCCAAATCCATCTTTTGGGTATTCAGCCAGCGGCGGGTTGTTTCGCGGAGGGCTGCCACATCATCCGGATTGCCGCCCAGTGCTTCCAACACCTTATCGGGGCGGTTGCGCCACGGGGCAAAAATGTTCATATCAACCTCTTTCCCATTGATACCCATTGAGAGGAAAGACTCGCACCCCGGGCTGCCGGCATAAGTGCCATCCGGCAACACAATGGCGTAACCCGCACCATTGGCCAAAATCAGCTTACCGATAACTTCATCCTCTCCCTGTTCTCTGACACGCAGAATGCTGTAGGTATTTTTATCCTGAGAAAGCAACAAAATCTGCAATTTATCCAGCCACACGCAGGGGCGTTGGTTATCACCGACTGCCCAGTGTTTCACACAGCGGTAGGTGTGCTTTTGGGTGTCGATTTTCAACCAAGTAACGCGGTGTCCGTAATGTTCCACCAAATCCATTTGGCGACCGTCATCGCTCAACTTTGAGTAGCAATAGAAGGGGCGGTACCATGGTGTCATTTCTATCCGCACCTTCTCATTCATGTCAGGGAACCCATTTTGCATCTCAATGCAAGAGTTATACTCATACATTTGCCCGGCTGTCACGGAAATAGCCCCTTCTTTTCCCTCTATCGGGAACAGCCACACACTGCGGTCAGGGAAGACAAGACCCCTGACCCCGGCGAGCCAATCATTCTGAACCTCACCCTGAGAAAACCATGTATAGCCATTCCCAAGCTCAAGGCCGTCCAGATTATCCTCCTGAAGCCATGTTGTTTGCAGCAACGGGGCAACTTTCTGATAAAACGGTTGTTCTGTACACCTCAACGCTTCATCGCCTTTTTCTCTTAGGGTTATCTTCCGTGCGCGATACTCTGTGGTCAAATCCGTCAGATTCAGGAAAACCTCCATATGGGGTATGGCGGCATTGCTGTATACCAAATAATCGGTTCCGTTTTGTTCGGCCTCTGCCGTCACAAACTCGTGAGCGTTATTATAAGCGTAGGTGTCTTCTTGGGGATTCCCGAGTTTATCTACCTTATAATCAGGCAATCCCAGCTCTGTCAAACCGGTCGGCCAGACAGAGGGAATCGTTTTTGCTCTTGTTATGACATTTTCTTGCTTAGCGATGTCCGTTTTCAAAGCAGGAACCCCATAACGGTTGGCGATGAATGAAGCCAGCGGATTTGTCCCTTTATTGTGCGGCAGCAATACATTCAGACTTTCTCCGGTCGAAGGTTCGGCAAAAGCATAAGCGAGAATGTTGCCGGCCCAATAGGAATCACCGCCCTCGCAATTGTTATAAGTAAAAGCATAAACTTTCTTTTCAGTGTCCAACCTGCCGTGCACAGTATTATATTCTGACGGCAGGTAATAAACGGCATCCTGCTTGCCGGTTCGAGCATTCCAGAAGATATAGCGACTGGATGAATTGCCCTTGTTCCTTTCCACGATGTAATCGTCATCAACATAAGCATAGTCAACCTGCCGCGGCAGTGTCAGCGAATCAGAAAAGTGGATTCCCTGCGGAACCGTCCGCACAAAATGCGGGCGGGAATAAATATTTTCATTATCGGGGTGTTCCAGAATATTTCTCAGGGTTCCGGTCAGCGTTTTTCCTTCATTGTAATAGGCTGTACTGTCAAACGCCCATTCGCCGGACAAAATATCCAGAAAATCACCGGGTGCCAACACACGCTGCAATTGTTCATTCAAACTTTGCACCTCACGCTGACGTTGGGCGGGAATGGCGGCAAGCATAGCCTTCATTTCTGCGGCGTAGGGACCGGTGGGCGAAAAGGCAGGCAGGGTTTGCACTGTTTGGGGAGAGCCGCCGGTCTTTTTGGCGGATTTAGAGGGGCGGGCTGCCAGCGGCAGGCTCATCATGCCGCACACCAAACCGAGGCTTATAAGAGAGTTAAGTTTCATGATGGTAAAGATTGAGAGAAGATGATGGTATGAGAGAACTGCAATAACGGGTGTACTTGTTACAGACCTAAGCGCTTCAAATGCTTTTTGGCAGATTCATTACCTTGGGCGGCACCCATGCGGTACCAGCGGATGGCCTCTGCCTTGTCGCGCTTGACACCGTTGCCGAACTCATAGCAGGTACCCAGATTGCTCTGCGCCAAGGGAACCCCCGCCTCTGCCGCAATTTTGAAGTGCGTGTAGGCCTGAAATTCATTCTTCTTGCAGCCCCAGCCGTTCAAATAGCAGAATGCCAAATTATTGTGCGCCACAGGTAAGCCCTGAGCGGCCGCTTTTTCATACCAATAAAAGGCTTTGTCATAACTCTGCGGTACACCCTTGCCGAACTGATACTTGTAGCCGAGGTCGCACTGTTCTTCTGCCGAAACAGGACCGTTTTCTGCGCCGGAAACAGTAGGCGCGACCGAAGGGACACCACTGCCGGCCCCATGTTCTTTGAGCAGCTTTGTGATAGCGGCGCGGTTATCGGCACCCACGCTGCTTAACGGGGTATCGCCGTTGTCTGCTGCGGCGTTAACATTTGCCCCGTGTTTCACCAGCCATGTGGTGATGCTCAGGCTGCCGATGCCGCAGGCATAGTGCAGTGCGGTGTGCCCCGCCATATCGGGCGTGGTGATATCCACGGATTCGCCGTTGCGGATGCGCGGCAACAGAATCAGCAATTGCTGCTGCTGATAGGCAGAAATGGCCTGTTTGCACTTAAGGCGCGCCATGCGGTCAATGAGTGGTTGTAGGTCGCTGCGGTCTTCTGTAGACAGCGTAGGAACAGGGGCCTGAGGCGTCTCCGCCGTGTTCCCGCTGCGGGTCGGTGCAGCAGACACGGCGCAGAGCACCATATCGCCCTCATTCTCCTTGGCCACCAAGTCGGGCTTCTGTGCCGCATTCGTCTGCGCCGCCACTTCATTGCGCAGATAGACCGCCAGCTCGGCCACGGTCAGCTTGCCGTTGCGGTCTTCATCTGCCTGTCCGCCCAGAGCCTCCAGCAGAGAGGCGGTGAACACGCCGTTGTTCCAGCGGTCGGACTCACGGGCGAATTCCGCACCCGCAGAACCCGCAATGATGTTGATGCCGCGCTGCGTGCTGTCTGCGCTGTACATTTCCTCAATATAGCGCTTGCGTGCGGCATCCGTCCGCAGAGCGGGGGTGCCTTTTACCTTCATGCCGCGCGTCTGTACTGCACGCACCCCTTGGGGAAGATTCATGCCCAGAGCGGCCAGTTGTTCCGCACCTTCTTCGCCCACCATGCCCGCATGGCAGGTATCCATCAACAACAGGCGGCGGCGGGCGGCGCAACGTTGCAGGGCAGAGGTCAAATCATCCATCGAGATGGCTGATTCCGCCAAGCGGTCTACATCCGTATCCGCAGGGGCGTAGTAGTAATTGAGCTTCTCATCCAAGAAGCCGTGACCGGCAATGTAGACCACCACGATATCATCTATATTGGCAGCCGCCAAGAATCCTTCCATCTTGTTAAGTGCGTCATCCTTACGCACCTTGTCATCTGTCAGGCAAAGAACATGGTTATTGCCATTGTTCATGTTGCGGAAAGCCTCTGCCACATCTTGTGCATCTTTGGCGGCATATTGCAGGCGCAGGTTTTCATCCTGATACTCAGATACGCCCAATGCCAATACATATAATTCCGGTTCTGCGGCATGATTGTTAATGACGCGGAAGCGCGTGGTTTCGCCCTGCAGCCCCGCAGAATCTTCAGCCGCTACCTCAAGCCAGTTCTGCCCTGCTGCCAGCGGCACATTGACTGTCACAACGGCGGTTTCCCCTGGGGGAACGGAGACGGGGGCATCCTGCGGCACCTCAATACCACCTGCCAGAACCTTCAGGCTGCGGATGGAACGTGCCGTGGCCTGTAGCTCTACCTGAAATTCCAATTGGGCGGTGGGCGGGTAGAGCGGCGGCAGCTCCACCTTGGCAACAGGCAACGCAAAGGGGGAAGGCTCAGGCGGCATGTTATCCGCCTCATAGCCTTTCTTTTTCAGCCAGCGCTTGGTGGTTTCGCGCAAGGCGGCAATATCATCCGCATTACCGTTGAGAGCCTCCAGCACCTCCGCAGGGCGGTTACGCCACGGGGCCAAGGCTTCCATGCCGATGGTGCGGCCGTTCTTGGTATAAGAAAGGAACGATTCGCAACCGGGGGACCCCGCATAATGCCCGTTGGGCAGCACCACGGCATAGCCCTGTTGCAGGGGTTCCATATACAAGTCCGCCACGGGGGTAGTCTGCCCATCATGGTCCATGGTGCAGATGTTGTACTTTCTATCCCCCTCCGGCAGAAGCAGCAAACGCTTCTCAGGCAGCCAGACGGGGGCCAATTCCGCCCCGGCTGCCTTGAATCTCTTCACAAGGGTGATGTTTTTGCTCCCGGCATCCGTGCGGAACAAAGCCACGCCATAGCCGTTGAGAGACTGACGAACAATCAGAACAATCTCCATACCTCCGTCATCCGTCTCTTCCGCGCAAACGCCGTAGGTGATGTGGTTCATGTAGTTTCCGACACCATCATTTGATACGCGCAGACGAGAGAGTGCCTGCAACGGCTCCGTTCTGCCCTCCGGCCAAGCATACTCTCCATCGGCAAAGGCGCAACTTACCGGGAAGAGGAGGATTTCCCCTGAAGGAGAAAGAAGCCCCGCCTCCTGATACCCCATAGTGGCACCTACCTGTTCCCCATCACCCACGCTGAAAAATTGATAACCTTTCACCAACTCCCATGTGCGGGCATAATCTCCGTTCTCACAATACTCTGCTAAGTTCTTGCGCTTCAAATCGCGGATGATGCGGCTGCGGGAATCAAATGCAGACGCGTCGTCAGAAATGCGGCTGTATTTCGTTGCCCCAGACGTATTGTCGGGCCAGTCGCCGCCGTCGTAACTCAACCAAATTCCCTCATACCCGCGGACACTCTGCTTGCGGGATGCACGGGAAAGATGGGTAAAATCAATACTGCATACTGTTTCCTCATCGCCATCTCTGCGGCCCAATGCATAGGTCAGCAGGCCCTTGCGATTCGGGAAGGAGCCTTTTGTATAAAAATCAAGTGCCTTCTTTCTGTGGAAATGCCCATATTCATTAAGCTCGTAACCGAGGGAGAAAAGCCCCCGTGTCTGTTGCAGTCGCCCGGCGCACAGATCCTGCTGCTCATTGAGGCGGAAACGTGACCCGTATTGCTGCTCCAGTGCCATTTCCTCCTCTCGCCTTTGCTTGTCTGTCAGATTTGCCTGGCTCCCATCGGAAAGGGGAAGAACCTGTCGGGTCGTTAAATCAAGAATACAATTAGGGTGCTCCCACGCCCACGTTGAGCCTGCCACTTCACTCTTATTGCAGGGTACCACAAAAGCCGCCCCCTGCCGCACACGTTTTACTTCTCCCGGCAGGGAGGGATAGGCTACAGACCCTTGCAGACGGCATGTGCGGGCATCCCACAATTTAATCAGAGAGGTATAGCCTTCACCCGTCGTTAAGCCGGGGCCGTGTTCTACAATGAACTCATCATCGGCATATGACAGGCTGTCTCGTGTATAAAGCAAATGGTAGCGGAAGGAGATTCCGTTCTGCGGAGGGTCCATAAAATGAGTTCTCGCAAAGGTCATCTCATCCTGCGGGTTCTCCAGAATGGCGCGAACCTTGGTCTGTAGTTTGGCTAAGGCCTCCTTTTCGCTCTCCCTGCGGTTATCACGCGTGCTCAACAGGTGATTTTCACCCGCCAGCAGCTGCAAATAGTCAGAGGCAGACATAGAGGCTTCCGCCTGTGCATTCAACTCTGCCAGACTTTCTCTTGCACGGGGCGAAAGTCGATTCAACAGCGCATCGCGTTTCCATTCCATGCCCTCCATCCCGTAATCATGGGCGGGCGGTTCGCTCTCTGCCACCTCTCGGGCCGGTTCTATATCGGGTTCGGCAGCGGGTTCTTCTTCCGTAAACGTATCGGCGAGCGGCTCATCGTCAAGGAGAAGGGAGGAGCCGTCGTCAGCAGAGGAATCGGTATTCTCTTCCTCGCTGCTCTCCGTCGGCAGAATCGGGGCATCGGTGCTGTCATTCGATGCCTCCGTCGCAGGTGCCGTTTCGGCAGGGGCAGCGGGCGCGAGCGGAGTCGCTGCTGCGGGGGTCTGTTTCTGCGTGGTGGTATACCAATAAGCGGCAGCACCGGTTGCCACGGCGGTACCCACCAATGACAAGGCAAGCAGGCACCCTGATTTGCGGGGTGATGCAGCGACAGGCTTACCTGATTCAGAAGAGGAGGAGGAAGAGTTTTTCATGGATTGATACGAGCTGTAACCATAATGGTAAAACGCTTTTTTTACAAGCCTGATTTGCCGCCGTTGGCTTTTAACCATTGACGCACCTTGGGGGCTTTGGCTTTATCATCGCCCACACAATCGAGCGGTCGGGCATTGTTCTTAGCTTTGGCATTGATATCCGCCCCATGCTCCACCAACCACTGCACCAGCTCAAAGTCACAAATGGCAGCGGCATTGTGCAGGCAAGTGGTGTTATTGCGTGCGGCATCCAAACGCGTGTCTATAGGCGCCCCTTTGGCGATTTGTTCCAGCAGCTCGATAATGCGCTTTTGGTAAGCCGTCTCCAGCTTGGTCCGCATCGTCAACCCGCTCACTCGCGCCAACTGAGCCGCTGCGCCGTTGTCAGCAGTTGCAGAATCGGGTTCATCATCCGGAATATCCCCAAGCGTATCAATGCTGATGCTTCCATCTGCCACGCCTTGTAACCAGCGGCGCACCTGAGGCCCGCGCACGGGGTCATCCCCGACGCACACCAAGGGAGTCGCACCGTTCTTAGCCTTGGCGTTGATGTCTGCCCCATGCCCCACCAACCACTGCACCAGCTCCAAATCACAAATGGCGGCGGCATTGTGCAGGCAAGTGGTGTTATTGCGTGCGGCATCCAAACGCGTGTCTATAGGCGCCCCTTCGGCGATTTGTTCCAGCAGCTCGATAATGCGCTTTTGGTAAGCCGCTTCAAGCTTGGTCCGCATCGTCAGCCCGCTCACACGCGCCAACTGAGCCGCCGCGCCGTTGTCAGCAGCAGAAGAAGAGGCTTCACTGCTGTGTGTTGCAGCCGTCTGCATTGACTCTGCCGGCTGAAGAGCCTTCGGGGTGCCGCCGGGGGTTAACTGCATTTTCTGCGGTTCTTTGGCACTGAAGGTCTTTAACGCGAAGTTCTGCGATTCTTCATAGGCCACCATGTTGGGGGTCATCGGTTCCGGCAGGGTGTTCCTGACGTTTTCGTAATCTGTGCCTTGCGCCGCGCAGGCAGAGCGCAGCAGCGTAACAGCGTACTCCGGCACGGCGGCGCGAAGGATGTCACCCAGCTCATCAATCGAAAAACGTCCATCGCCGTTAATGTCAGACTTCTCGTCTGCCATGGCCTTAAGAATGCCGGAGGTGAACAGACCGTTACCGCTTTCGGGATCCTCCATCGCCAGCTGAGAGCCGCTCACAGCCGTGATGATGTTCAGGCCCTGGCGCTTACCCGGCAGGTTGAACAAGCTTTCGATGTAGCGTTTTTCCGCCGCCTGTGTTTCCACCAAAGCTGCGCGTTCAGCATCGGAAATCTCCGCTTTCTTCACGCGCATACCGCGGGTCGCCAGCGGGGCAGCATGTTCCGGCAACAGCGCACCGTTTTGTGCCAGTTTTTCCTCATCTTCTTCACCGACGACACCGGCGTGGCAGGTGTCCATAAGCACCAAACGATGACGTGCTGCGCTCTTCTCAATGGCACCGATGAGCCGGTCATAGGAAATACCCGTTTGGTCGGGGTGTTCAGGCTCAAAATCATTGCCGCAGAAATAGTAAGTCAACGCCTCATCGCGCACGCCGTGTCCGGCACAGAAGAGAATGACCTCGTCCTCCGGGCGGGCATCCTTCAGGAACTCGGCTATTGCGGCGGGGGTCTCATGCGTTACCTGTGCATTTTGCAACAACAGGGTGTGAGTTTTTTCACCCAGGCCCTCAGCAAAGACCTTGGCAATATCTGCGGCATCCTTCGCCGCACACTTGAGGTTGGCATCAACCTTGGCATATTCGGAAACGCCCAGACACACAATATAGCGTTCGGGTGCCTTTTCCCCCTTGCAGAGCACGCGGAAGGAGACGGTATCACCTTGCACCCCTTCTGCCGATTCGGGGGTCACTTCTACCCGGTTCTGACCGACTTCCAGCTTGAGCTCCAGCGTCGTCTCCTCCGCCTCAGCGGCGGCGAGCTTGGGTTGCTCCACCCCGTTCACGCGCACGGTATAGGCTGTAGCGGGGGTGGTGCCGCTGCTTTTGAGCGGCAGAGTCAGCGTCTTCTCCTCGCTCCACAACGCAGGGATTTCAAACGTCACGGCAGGCAGAGACTCCACGGCGGGCATGTTATCTTCTGCGCCATGGCCCAATTTCTTCAACCAGCGTTCCGTAGTGGCCGCCAAAATGGCAGCCGCCTGTTCATTCCCGGTCAGCGCACGCACCACATCGGCAGGGCGGTTCTTCCATGCGGCAAAGGGAGCCATGCCGACGGTCTTGCCGTTTTGGGTGAACGAAAGGAAACTCTCACAACCGGGGGAACCTGCGTAGCGGCCATCGGGCAGAATAAAGGCGAACTCATGCGCACTGCGTAACACGGCATCGCACACGGGCGTTGTCTCCAGCGTTTCCTCATTCAGACGGAAGAGATGCCAACGCGTCTCCTGAACAGGAAGGCAAATCAGGTGCAGCTCCGGCAAATACAGAGGCCGCACATCAGGCATGGTCACCTTGCCGATTTCAACGGATGAGGGAGGGGTATCGCCGTCCATGGGCGTATGTGCATTGAATACCCCCGTCCACTTCTTCATCAATTTGCCCTTTTTGTTCCCCGGGTCAAGTTGATACAGGCGGCATTCCTCACCTGCCGAAATCAGCCAAAACAGCTTATCGCCCGACTTACCGATGTGGTTCAACGTGGGGGCTTGTTTACCGCTGGTTGCCACCAAACTGCCCCCGCAGGTTTCGACCGCTTGGTCCAGTTCAAGCAGGTGGCGTTTCCCGTTGGCAATTTCATTCGGGGATGCAACATCACTTGCTTCAAATGTCTCTTGCTGCCACGCCTTTGCCGAGGTCAGACGGAACCAGTTGCCGGTCTCATTCATCAGGAAATAGACCGTATCAAACGCACCGCCCATGGTAAAGACAGATTCACAGAAAGGCTTCCATTCCCCCGTGCCTTTACCGCACACGACCGAGCCGTCGCGGCGGCTCATATAAGCGGTTTTTCTCAGGCTTGCCAGTCGGGGCAAAAGTTCAGCGGCGGCCTTGCCCGCATTTTCTTCGTTCTCAGGTAGCGCGGGCTTGCCGACAAAGGTCAGCGTTTCGGGGTTCAGGTTTTGCATGGTTGCTCTCCCCGCCGCGCGGAGAGAAAGGGTCATCGGTGCCACCTCGGGGAACAAATTGCAATCCAAGGGAGTGCGGGGTACAATCATGGCGGCGGCTCCGGAACGGAAACTCTGCGGGCTCATACCGCCCAGGTCTGATGCGCGCAGGGAGGAGAGAGCGGCTTTCAGTGAACCTGCGGAAAGATTGCGTTTGCCGAAACGCAACGTCTTGAGATTAAGCGCATCAACAACGGTATATTCATCCTCATACTCCGCAATGGAGCTCATGCCGCCGGCCTCATAGGTCAGCGCAAAGACATCCTTACTGCCGCCCATGGCGCACTTGTGTCCGTCGCCGGAAGGTCTGCCCGTATTGGTTATCTCCTGCCCCCATGTTCGCGGCCAAAAGAACGTTTTGACGGAAGCTTGGTAACGCAGGGTAGAGGCATCCCATAAATGCAGGGAAGTGCCTTCATCCTCCGTCCATGTATCATCTATGGTGACAATACGGTATTCATCGGCATACACCACGGGCAGACTGTTCCAGAGCTTACGCTCTCCGGTGCCGGAGTTCACGGTTTCCAATGTATACGCATAGTCACCGCCGTTGGTGTTCTTCGCGGCAGCTTGTGCCGCCGTCGGCAGCTGCGGCACTGCAACCGGGGCTTTTTGTGCCGTTTTAGCGGTGCCGCCGGGCTTCTTGGCGGATTTGGAGGGGCGTGCAGACAGCGGCAGACTCATCATGCCGCACAGCAAGCCGATACTGATAAGAGCATTAAGTTTCATGATTATAATAAGTTGAAAGTCAGTAGATTGTTATTGTGCTCCTTTATTTTACTCATCGAATATCCTTGAGTGCCTGTGCGGCACCGCTGTCACCCTGCGCGGCAGCCTTACCGAACCAGAACTTGGCCTGGTTCTTATCCTTCGCCACGCCGCGACCGTTCAGGTAGCGGAAGCCCAGCCAACGCTGTGCCGTGCTGTCACCGGCATCTGCCGCGCGGCGAATCAGCTGCATAGCCTGTTCCTGTTGCCCCGCGTCAGAAAGCCGCCCGCCCTCTTGGCGCAGCTGCGCGGCACTCCACCCTGCATAAGCATCAGAGGTATTCTCTCCCGTCCATTCCCCCAACTTGCGGGCGAGCTCACTCATCCCTTTCTTTTTAGCCAAGCCGGATGCCTTCTCTCCTTTTTTATCGGTGACCGTAGTGTCGGCGAAATAATCAAACGCAAGTGTTTTTGCCAGTTGTTCATGGCCGCCGTTAATGGCAAGCATCAAGGCGTTCCGTCCGTCTTTATCCTGAGCATTCACATCTGCATGGTGCTCATAGAGCAGTTTAACCATTGAAGTGTCGCCGCAGCAGGCGGCATTCATGAGGGGGGCATCCCCTGCTGCATTGCGGGCATTCACATCGGCACCTGCCTCCACCAACAATTTCACGAGCTCGGAGTTTCCGTCTGCGGTTGCCTTCAGCAAGGGGGTATTACCCTTGGCATCCCTCGCCTCCAGGTCCACAATGCCGCGCTCTCTTAAGCTCTTGCAGGCTGAAAGGGCTGCCGACACAGAGGTGGTGTCGAATTCCGATTCTGCGCCCAACTGGAACGTCTCCGGGCTTTCCATGGCGGAAAGCGCAGGTTTCTGGGCTCCGTTAGTACGGGCGGAAACCGCCTCTGCCGTATAACGCTCCAGTTCGGACACGCTGACGGCTCCATCCTGATTTTTGTCTGCCTTCTCCGGCTGCTGCATGGCTTCCATAACGGAGGCCGTAAAGACACCGTTGTTCCATTCCGTGGATTCCAGAGCGAATTCGGCACCCGCTGCACCCGCAATGATGTTCAACCCGCGTTGCGACTTACCCATGGAGAACAGCGTTTCAATGTAACGCTTCTTCTGTTGGGTGTTGAGCGCGGTTTCTACCTTTTTCACTTTCATGCCGCGGTGCTGCACGGCACGCACACCCGGCGGCAGGTTCCCCATGGCTAGGGCCATCTTCTCCTCACCTTCTTCCCCCAGTACACCGGAGTGGCAGGTATCCAGCAGCAACAGACGTTGGCGGGCGGGCTGCTGTTGCAGACAGTCCGTCAGCGCATCCATAGAGATGCCGGTTGCCGCCACGTTCTCGGGATCAATGTCTACGGGGGCATAATAGTAATCCAACTTCTCATCCAACAGACCGTGGCCTGCCACATAACAGACGATGCGGTCCCCGGGGTGAGCGGTGGAAAGGAAGTCGCTGATTTTCTGCAAAGCCGTATCATGCCGCACCTCTCCGTCCGTCAAGCACAGGGCATGCACCTTCCCCATGCCCTTGGTGCGGAAACATTCTGCCATATCACGCGCATCCTTGGCGGCATACTGTAGTTTGAGGCTTGAATCCTCATACTCCGATACACCGAGCGTTACCACATACAGCTCTGATTCTTCTCCCACACTGCAAATCGTGCGGAAACGTTTGGTATCACCGATAACACGCACCTTATCACGGTAGGTGTAGGGGGTAACTTCCACCCAGTTTGTGCCGAGTGCCAGCTCTACCTTCTGCGTGATTTCCGCGCAGTCTCCGGCGGGTACCTCATCCGTTTCCTCCACCAAGGCTCCGTTCACGCGGATTTCCGCACGGGCGGGGGTTGCCATGGCCTTCAGACGCAGAGTAAAGGAGCATGTGCTGCCTTCCGCCTTCACCGCAGGGGCTTCCACCTGCGCCACAGGCAAGGAGCTGATGTTCGGTTCTGCCCCAATGTCTCCGTCAGCTCTCGGCTTATACCCCAACTTCGTAAGCCAGCGGCTCGTAGCGGCGGCCAGCATCTCACAAGTCTCCTGCGAACCGCCCAAGGCTGCTGCAACTTCTGCGGGGCGGTTGCGCCAAGGGGCTAACACTCCCAAATCGGTATAGGCATCATCCTCTCGTGCGTACAGGAAACTTTCACAGCCGGGTGTACCGGCATAATGACCGTTGGGCAGCACAAAGGCGTACTGATGCCCGCTGTGCAGGAAGAGGTAGGACAATAAGCTACAGCGAATCCCCCCTTCACCCTCTTCTATGTGATAGATTTTCCAGCTATTCTCTGCAACGGGAATAAAGAGCCACTGCTTGTCCGCCAGCCACACAGGGCGCGTCTCACTGCCCTCGCTCCACTGACCGTTCCATGACTTTACTTCCTCAATATGCTTATTTTCCAAATCGACGCTGTATAGCTTACAATAACCGTCACCCGCCTCAATCCAGAAGGAGTGTTCTGCCCCGCTGTGCCATGCGTTAAGGGAAGTGCCACACCCGGTCGCAATGTGTTTACCGGGTATTTTAGAGCGAAGAACTTCTATTTTTCTGAAGCCGCTTTCGGGTACCATGTATTCTTCCGACATCCAGGTTACATAGCATGTTCCATGGTCTGCATCGTATAGATAGGAGCCGTCCCACGCAGTTCCCATTGTACCAGTGGAATCCCAACGAATGGAGATGGGTGTCACAGCGGCGTTGCTGCTTCCGGTCATGGCACAAACAGGTATCGGCCCCCAGCACCAGAAGTCAACATCTTCGATTGCCGGATAGACAGCCCCTCGCTGCCTGTCAAGCAAACAAAAATCTGCCTGAGGATCCTTTTCGAACCCTTTTGCCCTCCCAGCTTCCCAGACAGTTCCATATTTTTTAGGAAACACGAAAGACAGGGGCGAATCCGCGAGTTCCTCCACCGTGAGATCTGAGGCTTTCATCTTCAGTAACTTGGCTGCCTCTCCCATCAAGATCGAATCAGAAACTGTTGACTGTTGGGCAGTGTCTTGGGAGCGAGACGTCCATGCCAACTCCGCTGCATCAATTTCCTCGATGCGCGGCACGGTTCTCTCCCTGAAACTGAAACAGTAGTCAGCCACATAAAAATTCTGTGACAACGCCGGCAACGGTTTGCCCCCCGGATAAGAAGGCGTAGGGTTAAAGACCAGCTTCTCATCGGCATTAAGTGAACCATGTAAATCGGAATACGGGGAAGACATATACCAATCTCTGCAATACGGCACATGGTGTATGACCTCATAGTTCATAGCATCATAGCTGCGAATCATTGCCGCCGGGGCCTGAGCGCGGTGTTTCAGGTCGTAACCATACAGGTAAACGCCATCCACGGTGCACGCATTATAGTTCTGATAGATGCAAAAGCTCAACAACTGACTCTGCGGCTGATAAAGATACCACAGGTCACGGGAGGAACTATCCAAATCAGACGCATCTGCCACTCTGGCGGACATGAGATAACGCATGGAGTGCGAATCCCAAAAGTCCAGCACCGCGAAACCTTTTTCATGATAGGTGACAACATAATCCCCGTTGGCCGTCAGCAAACGGGTATACTGAGGCTCCTCCGTGAACTCCTTGCGGCGCACAACGGGGATGTCTATCAGCTCTGCATCAAAGAGTTCTCCCTTACCCGGGGAAATCTTTTTCGAACGCTCCTCTTTCTCTTCTTCCGTCTGAGTATTGTCTGCCAGCACGGCAGAGGCCGGGGGCAAATCATATGATTCCTCAGGTTCCAACGCTGCACCCAGAAACTCCGCCGCCATCTGCGGAACCGGGGGTGCCGCAGGAGGCTCGGGTGCTGCTGCTTCTTCTTCTGTTGTAGGTGCTGCATCTTCCGCAGCGGGTTCTACGGCAACCGCAGTGGTGTCCTCCGCAGGCACTTCCGCTGCGGGGGCAGACTCCGCTTCCGCTGCGGCAACGGCAGCAACAGCAGCGTTTTCCGACGGGGGGGCAAACCCATACCAACAGGCAGCACCACCCGCAGCTACGCCAACCCCCAACAGCGAAACCACGAGCACTGCCTTGGATTTTTTCGCCTCGGCAGGTTTGGGCTGTGCCTGTTGCTTTTCCTCTTTCAAAGCAACCACCGGCTTGGCAGCAAGGGGGGAAAGGGCGCGTTTGGTCTGCTGCAAGTTGGGCGTTTTCTGCAACCGCAGACGGGGGGAAGAGGGTGTGTGGGGAGGCGTTGAGGGAGAATCCGAAGGTTTCATAGGAGAAAGGGGGAGGGAGAGAGATGAGATGGAAAAAAGCGGGCTGCCGAACGCCGTGTTCAGCAGCCCGCTGAAATGAAAACGGAGCGTTACTCCTTAGGGAACGTGCTCACGATGATGTGTTTTTCGCTCCACAGCGTCTTTTTAGACACATCTGCGGCGGTGGCGGCCTTCACTTTTTTGACCACCATACCGCGGGTCATGACGGGGTAGGGGTCATCCTCCGTAGCGGCGGAGGCCATGCCCTTGATTTCCTTCATGAGAGCGTTCTGGTCTGTACAGGCAATCACCTGCACGACATCAGACCCGAAAGGCTCGGCAATTTCAATCTCAAAGCCGCCCTTCAGCGCACCGGGGATGGAGACCCAATGGTCTGCGGGGATAAGGGTATCCTTGTGCCACTTGTTGGGGAACAACACCACGGAGGTGCCGTCGCTCTGATGGCAGATGACCGCCACATGGCAGGCCTCCGGGCTCTTCATCTTGAAGGAGATGTTGCTGCCTTCCTCATACGCCCGTTCGCCGTCCGCCGTCTTGAGCTGAATATCAAAATCCTGTCGAATGTTGAGCAGCTTGGCGTTGGTCACCTGCTCAATACCCTCCATGGATTCTTCGGCATTCTGCGGTTTGACGGCATCTTCTACCTGGGCTGCGGTTTTGTCCGGCCACACGCGGGCGGCGACCTCGTTCATTTTCCACGTCACCTTGTCCTTGGTGATATTGCCGCCTTTCAGCCAGGCAATCTCGGTATAGAGGGTTACATTGCTGCCGTCCGTCACGAAACGTCCGCGCACAATGCCTTCCACACCCTCTACGGTCACTTTGTCTACCGTTGTGCCGGGTTCCACCAAATCGGTTGCCTGAAAATCGCCTTCCATTTCCAACTGATCCAGATTGGAACGGGTAATCACCTTAACCTTCTTTGTCTTGGGCAGGGCGATTTCGAGTTCCTCTCGAATTACGGTGGAGAGGGGGGACATCATCGGCGTATTGCCGAACACAAAGTTGCCCACACCCAGATTCACCGGTGCTTTTTGTTCAGGCATCTGCTCTGCCAGAGATTTTGCCAGAGTTGCAAAAGGATCTGCGGCGGCAGCAGTTATTCCCAGAGCCAGCAAGGGTAATAAGTAAGAACACAGTTTCATCACTCACGTTTTGCTTTTAATGTTCCGTTACAGAATGGTTTCCGTGCTGAGGATGCTGCGTTGCTCCTGCGTCTGCTCCGTTGTGGGAGCAGGTTGAGGTTTCGGTGCTTCTTTTTTTGCGGCGGGGGCAATAGTTCCGCCCGCAGCAGTCTTAACCGCGGCTTTTGCCGTTTTCGTTGCAGGTGTCGCGGCAACGGGCGCAGCAGCAGGAGCAGCGGCGGTAGGTGCCCCCGCCGCGGAAGCTACAGAAGGAGCTGCGGTATCAGAACAGGAGACCGTCAGAACGGCTAACAATATGGAAAACATGCGTTTCATAACCGGATTGTAAGGGATACTCACAGAGAGGTAGCGGAACCCAAAACATCACTGAGGATAGTATCCACTTCCTCTGTAGTCGGCTCAGACGCAGCAGGAGCAGCACCGGCTTCTGCGGGGGCGGCAGCGGCGGCACCGTTGCCGGTTTCTTCCACCTCCATCTGTTCCGTCTTTTCATCCACCTTCAACACCTTGCCGGATGCCGTCTTGGTGCGTACAATCGTGCGAATCAACGGACCCACTTTCACTTTGGCCGTGACGCTCGCGGTGTCATCCGTGTAGGAAATGCCTGTAATTTCCGCGGCCTTCAACAGGTTGCACAGGGAGACGCGGATGGTATCATCCTCCACGGCAAAATCCTTCATAGTTGACTCTGAGGTAATTTGCACCCCTGCAATACGTTCGGCGAGCTTGCGATACACATCCATTTCTGCGGCGCGCTTGGCCTTCACGCGGCCATGGCCTACGGAGCCCTTAATGGCGGCATTCCCCAAAGCGTCAATCTCCTCCGTTTCCGTCAGCAAGGTTGTGGTGGTACCCACCTTTTTGCCGTTAACCGTCTGTGTCTTGATGCTTTCAATCAGATTTTTCACTTTCACGGCACGCACGACTTCCACGCGGCCGTCATCACAGAAAGTCGGTCCTTCTGTCGTGTGTACTCCTTTCAGCGTGGCCGTCAGTTCACCTTTGATAGAGTCGCTGGCAGCGCAAAGGTCTTTCACGGTTGTTTCACCGTCCAGCTTAATGCCGGCAATGCGCTCGGCCAGAATGCGGGTGGCATCCAACTCTGCGGCGCGAACACACTGCAAACGTTGGGCTGCAGGCACTTTTTTCCAGATTTCGGGCAGCACGGGCCCTTCTGTAATGGTGGGCTTGGGGGCAGCGGAGGCCGTTTGCACAGTAAGTCCTGCAAGGCAGACGCTGAGGGAAATCAGAAGTAATGTTGCTTTCATAGTATTATTTTTTTGTTTGGCGTTTTTTTATTTCTTTTTCAGGATAAGGGCAACCACAACACCGCAAAGACCGAGCATGGCACAACCCATTGCGATGATAATGGAAGAGGAATTGTCTGCCGTCTCGGCAGGGCCAACGGCTGCGGCAGCGGGTGGCGCAGCGTTGGCTGCGGCGGGCGTAGCCGGCTGCTGATTAGCGGCTGCACCGGCGCGGAAAGAAAGGTAACGCTTCTCTGAGCGGTCAAGTTTATACCCGGGCAGTGACGCTTCTACCAGTTTGGCAAGGTTGGTGGCATCTAACCGAGATTCGCAATCAATCACGGAAATACCTACGGGGTCAACACTGCGAATCCACACGGCGCCCAGTCCGCTCTTGCCCTCCAAAGCATTCTTTAATGCATCTGCCTTGGCAACATCCATGCCGGTGAACTCAAGTTTCATCACGGCGCCCAAATCCAATTCAGAGGCCCAGCAGGCAAACAGGCTGCGAATCACTCGCCAACCCAAATCCGAATGTTCAATGCGGGGGCTGCCTTCCATGAGCTGGCGTACGGCCTCGCGTGCCGCCGCCGTGTCAGATGAAACGTCTTTAATGCGGATGTCTCGGGCCGGCTGATTTTCAGACAACAGGACATTGCCGGTGGCGGCGTCAATCACCCGCACCGTCATGGTCAGCGAATAATTCTGCATCGCCTTGCTGCCGTAAAAAGAGGCTTTGCCGGCATTGCTGCCCTCTACCTCGCCCTCAATCAGATAATCACAGGCAGATACAATGCCCTCCGCCCGCTGTTGCGCTTCTTGTTCCCGACCTAAATTCTGAGCACGTTTGGCTAAGAATCCGCCGTTACCCTGTGCGCGGTCCAAATCAACAACGCGCAGCCCGCATTTAGCTGCTGTTGCCTTCAACCAATCCGCTGCGGGGGTGCCGTTCTGTGCACCCTCTATCTGTTCGTTGATGCGGATGGCGACGCGAGGAGCCTGATGTTCTCTCGCCATCATTTGGAAAGTGAGCGTGTCATCTTTTGTCAGCGGGGCATCACCTACTTCTGCCTTGATGGTGACAGAGTAGAAACCATCCGCCGTCACCCCGGAGGAAAGCACATCATACTTTTTCAGATATCCGCGGGCCTTGGAAAAAGCCCGGTCATAATCAAGGGCGAAATCCGTCATCTGTGTCTCACTGACAACGTCGACCCCCGTTCCCTGCCGCACAGCCTCGCGCAAGGCATCGGCCAACGCCTGTTCACGGGCGGTGGGTGCTTCTGCATCAGCCTTACCTGTTACCTGCACAGAAACACCCAGTGCCGTGCCGGCAAACGCTATACAGCACACAATGATTGAGCATAATGAATGTTTTAGCATATATTGAATATCGGTAATTTAAATGTTTTGTGTCAGTCCGGTTCGCTGGTTCTCATGTTCCCTCTTTTTTTGCATGTCGCATTGCAATATCTGTTGCCGTGTATCACAACATGCCGACTGCCTTCTCTTTTATAATCGCGCGTTGTTAACGCGTCAAGTTTTTTTTGCTTTTTGGAGCATTGCATTTATGGTGCATTGCAGGGCGTACTGACCATGGGGTGCAGCGTTACCCTCGGCAGCGGCACGGCGTTGAATATAGACGGATTCAGCCCCGATACCCCCACCGTCCTCTTCCGCAGTGTAGAGGCGCTTACCCTGGGAGATACCGCCGTTACCGAAGACGGCTGGTATGATGCATACGGCACGATAGCCACCCTGAACGGTGCCGCCATAACCATGCACGGGCAATACGTCATAGGGTACCACAAAGGCATCGTCTCCTTTGCCTTGGGCAATGAAACAGATCCCACCCCGTCCATGATGGCCTTCACCGCCTTCCTGACCGCCCTGCCGGCCATGCCCGAACCCTCCACCG
>JAZLFB010000038.1:0-3139 GCA_045615585.1 Akkermansia sp. | reverse complement strand
TCGGTTACAACTACGGCTGCCGCGACCTGTTCAAGCACGGCTACGGCGAAGAAAAGGACATCGACACGGGTTCCGTTGACCTGACCGCCGTTCACGCTCTGAACAAGAACCACGCCCTGACCCTGCGTTTCGGTTACGCCTTCGGTGATGAAGTGAACAAGAACTCCGACTACCCCGGTATCCGTGATGAAACGGACGTGCACACTTTCTCCCTGATGCCCGGTTACCGTTACACGCACGCCATCACCGAAAAGACCTCCGTCTTTGCCGGTGCCAATGTGGGTATCGCCAACGAGAGCGTCAAGGCTCACGCCAACGGTATTGAATTCGGTCCGGGTTGGTACGCCATGGGCGATCCCCGCCACGATTCCGACTGGGGGCTCGGCTACTCCGCCGAAATCGGTCTGCGCTACGCCCTCTGCCCCAAGAGCGAAATCTTTGCCGCCTACCAGTTCTCCGGCAACACCGCCCATCCTTTCGGCAAGGAAGCCACGCACCGCCAGTTCTATGACGGCGTGCGCGCCGGCGTGAGCATCAAGTTCTGATTTATCTTTAGAATTTTCCCGAAACAGGTCTGACGCATGTGTCAGACCTGTTTTTGTTGTACGACCGACGCGATATGCGAACTGTGGTGAAAGTCCACAAAGAGCCGCGATGATGCGGAATCCCAGACCTGAAGGACAAAGCCCCCGACAAAGCCGCCGAAGGCTTGTAGGCGGATGAGCCAACCGCAAAGCGGTTGCCCGAAGGGCGAGCCCCCGATGGGGCAGGGGCGAGGCAACTGTAAGGCTGGTTAGCCAAACCCGCAGGGTGTGCCCCGCAGGGGTGAGTACCCGTGAGGCGGGTACGATGCAAAGTAGCATATTCATATTCGGTGAGACCCTACTTAAGCGTGAAAGCGTTGCGGAGTAATCCGTCTGTAGGGAGTCAGCAGAAGCCATAGTACCGCCAAACCGAACAACCCCGGCGGGAAGGGCTGAATCAGAGACAGTCCGCAGCACGAACCTCGGTTGCACGGAGTGACAGAGAAGAGACTCCCTGAGATGGAAGAGCCCACAGGAGTGAGGTTGAGGGTGGAATTCCCGATACTACGCTCAAGCGGGAGCCACAAATGTGAGCGGCGAGGAGGGAAACATAGCGGAACGCAGGAAATTGCGTGACTCTGTCTCTGAAACCGCCGTATGCCATAAATGGCACGTACGGTGGTGTGAGAGGGGGGGCGAAAGCCTCCCTACTCGATTCTTCGTGGTCAAAGGGAGAGCGCCGGAATCCAACATTTTCTCACTTCTTCTTGGGGTACCCGTGGGGGGCAAGGATTTTCCGCACGTGTTCGGGCAGGGTGTCACCTTGGTAGAGGAGTTCGTAGGTAACGGAGCTGCCATCGCGGTTCGGCAGACTGACGGAAGCCCCCGCGCCATAACAAACCGTGATGGTGAAGTAGCCCGTCGGCGTGGTGTAGTACAGGCGGAGTTGACCATTGAGTTTAATGTTGGGGTGTTCAGCGCAAAACTCCTTCACCTCTGCCCGCACAGCGTCAAGGTCGGGGACTTCTTCTACCAGTAGGCAGGCTACGCGACGGTGGAAATTCAAGGCATCATCCCCCCCGTAGGTATCGCGTTCACCGGGGGTGGCATAGGCTACTACCACGGGTTCGGGCAGTCGACCCAAGCGCAGCACCACGGGCATACTTTTTTCCCCTCGCAGAATGATGAAATGCGTCAGCTCGCCGGGGCGGTGGTTGCGTAGGCTCATCAGCAAATCCTCCATACTGTTGATGCGACAACCGCAGTTGCAAAGCAAAATATCCCCCGCCAGCAAGCCCGCCTGTTCCGCAGGGCTGCCCGCCTCCACTTTTTTGATACGCAGTCCGCTGCGGGAAAAAAACAGCAATTCTCCGTAGGCGGCGCGCTCCTCCTCCGTCAGTTGCTCCGTCTGTACACCGATGTAAAGATCCGTCACAATCTCCCAACGTTCGGTCACGGGCGGCCCCGACGGCGGCTCGGACAACGCGGGCAGACCGAGCAGCAACAACAGGAAAAGCATGACCGAAAGCGTTTTCATTGTGTCCATTCTTAAAGGCTATCCGTACAGGCGGTAAACTGATAATGAATTTCCGGCATCGTCTTGCCGCAGTCCTTCGTTTCCTCAGGCTTACAGATCAGATAAGAGTCGCGATTGTATGCCATGGTGACGATTTTACCCAAATCCGAGAGAGGCAGCTGATGCGGTTTTGCATCAGGCATATCGGCCGCCGTGACGGACGACGCAACGACGGCGGAGGGAAGACCGTTCCACACCGAGAAGGATGCCACACCCAGCACCACCACCGCTGCGGCAGCCTGTGCCGAGCGTTTGTACAGGCGGCGGCGCCTCCCCCGCCGCAGCTCGTCCTCCACGGCGGACAGAATGCGTGCCGTCAGCGCCTCCTCCATCGTGCAGCGGTAGGCAGCCGCCATTTCGCGCAGCAGGATTTCCACCTCGGCGCTGCTGTATTCTTTCTTCTTCATGAGCGATTAAGTCTTTCTTTAATCATAGCAATACCTTTGTCGAACCGCCGCCGCGCCGCACTTTCGGACAGGTGCAGCTTTTCCGCAATCGCGGCAAAGGTCCAATTCTCCCACAGGCGCAGGGAGACAACGATGTATAAATCCTCCGGCAGATTGCGGAGCGCGCGGCAGGCAAGGATATGTGCATCCTCCAACCCGCTGCGGTTACTTCCCTGCCCCGTCGGGGCGGCGGGTGAGGCATCATAAGTCTCCTCGCTGTACCGCCGCTCCGTCTGCAGCCGTTTGGCGTTCTTCTTCCGCCAATCCTGCGCGGCATTATGCAGCGAGCGCAGGGTGTAGGGGGTAATATCCTCCGGCGAGACACGCCCTGCCACAATCGCCTGTGTGACGCGGCGGGCAACATCCTCCACCAGCAACTCCACATCCGTCATGTCATCCACCTGTTGCCGCGCGTAGCTCAACAGAGCATGGCGCGACGCCAGAAACCACTCTCGGCACTGCTGCCGAAGCGCGGGTTCCTGACTGTGAAAAAAGGACGATAGCATAACGTTGTCACCCTGTATAACGACTGAGACACCGCCATCCGCCGCAAAATCGGGAAAAAATGTGATTTTTTTGAAAAAAGCGAAAAA
>JAZLFB010000037.1:0-2217 GCA_045615585.1 Akkermansia sp. | reverse complement strand
CACCACGTCGCTGATGAGTTCGCTGCGGTTGTCGTAGGTGTAGGCATCGGTCCTCGTCGAGCCTTGGCGGGTGATGGTGCGTGCCGTGGGACCGCCAAGCTGGTCATAGGCGTAGGTGCGCTGGGCCACGAGGGTGTTGCCGCGCTTGTAGTCCATCTGGGTGAGGAGGTCGCGGTGCAGCTCGTAGCTTTGGGTAAGCGTCATACCGTTGGGCTTGGTGAGCGTCTGCAGCAGGTGCGAGCCTTGCAGATACCCATACGTGAACTGCTTTTCCTGTCCTCCGTGGATGAAGCCCGCGCCGCTGATGCGGCCATCGGTGCCGTAGGCGGTGGAAACGGTCTGTTGAGTGGCATCGTTCTTGGCGGATACATTCTCCAACACGGCTTTAGCGGTTAAACATTCATCATGACGATGAGGCAGAGGAAGGGCTATCATCTTCGCACAACGAAACATCGTACAGATTGTTGTCCAATTCCACGTATAAAAAGCGGTTTTTCTTGTCGCCACCGGGTGGGATTACAAGAACGGCTCTATTAGCTTCATCGTAATACACATCGCCGATGTACAACATGCCTTGCGCAGATTTTTCAAGCAGATTTAAACGAGGAGACGAATAAGCCCGCACGACAAAATCAATACTATTGGCCTTGTTGAAATATTCTGTTATATTCACAATGTGGTCGTTTGACCGAATTTGATTTAATGCCTGTTTCTTAAGGCGGAATATATCTTCTGACTCTTTGGATGAGACTGCATGAATTTCGACGACATTGTTATTGATAAATGACCTGTCGTTTGCAGTAGGGACTGTCAATTGTGATATGTAAATTATTATTAACTTAAATACAGGAAGTATCATGATTTTACTTGGTCGTTATTTAGTTGTCATTCAATTTATTGCAAATATTTTGTTTTGCTTTGTTTGCAATTTCAGCAAAGGAGGATATAACATTCTCTTTTTCAAATTCTGTGCGCGTGTAATCATCATGAATACTACTCCTTTTGGGATATACATCCCATTCCGTTTCGACTGTTTCAAAATCGTATTTTGCTCTGGATGTTCCTTTTTGACATTTACAACATTCTGCTTCAAATTTATACCACGCAACAACCCAAACGGCGTTCTTTTCTATAATACTTTCAAGATTTTCAATTTCTTTAAATATTCCGTTCACAATATCTAGATTATGATCAACGAGTCTTCTCGCAGGCTTATTTATCACCCCACCCGCAGTTGGTGCCAATTCACTAAGTAGTGCTAATATTTTAATAGATAATTTGTATTTGTCGTCATCAGATGGGGAGGTAAATGAATACATTTTTGAAGCATCTTTCAAACGTAAAAATGCCTGAAAATTGCGCATAGTGACCCCTTTGCAATGTTTTTCTTTAAGGCCCAAATAATCAATTCTTATCACAACGCGCTGTGAAACAAATGAATATAGAGCTTCAAAGTCAACTTCTTCCCTAGGATCGCGATTTATCCACCTTCCTTCAATCGGATTGTAGTGGCGGTAGTTGTAGTACACCATGCCGAGTTCTGTGTCATTGTATTCACTGCTCCACTGGATGGGCTGGGTGATGCTGCCGCTTGCCGTTACCTTACCGTAGGCGGTGTAGGTGTAGGCGGTGCCGATGTAGCCGGTGGTGGTGTATGCCTCCCAGATGTTCTTGGTGAGGTCCCAGCCGTAGGTGTACCAGGTGCCGTCCTTCTGGATGGCCAGGGGGCGGGTGGCTACGGGCTGGGTGGGGTCCCAGGTGATGAGCCAGAGACAGGGATGGGTGGAGCGCGTCCGGTCGCAGCAGGCTATTTGCAGATAGCCCCGGTAGAGGAAGCGGTGGCTGGTGGTGATAACGCCGTTTTCCGTCACCACCTTGGTAGCTCTGCGCCCCATGTAGTCGTAGGTGCAGGCAACGGTGAGGTTCTCTCCCTCTTTGCTGAACAGCACGGGGCGGTTCTTGGCGTTGTATGTCACGTTCCAGATACCCGTGGAAGTCTTGATGCGGGTCTGGTTGCCGTCGTCATCGTAGGTGGGCTGGAATGTGCCTTCCTGGTCCTCGATGGCGGTGTACTGGTTGAGCTGGTTGGCGGTGTATATTTCGTATCCGTCCATACGCTGCTCCATGCGGCGGTTGCCGATGTTGTCGTAGTCCCATCCGTTGAGGCCGGTGCCGTCCACCACGTCGCTGATGAGTTCGCTGCGGTTGTTGTAGGTG
>JAZLFB010000036.1:0-87763 GCA_045615585.1 Akkermansia sp. | reverse complement strand
GTCAAACAGCGCTTCGCCCGCTTCGCACACTTCCTCCTGCACGCCGAGTTCGGCTTTTTCCAACTCCGTGAGCTTGGCGGTATGCAAGCGCTGCATTCCCGCGCGGGCGGACTCAAACTCCCCGCGGCTCAACGCGCGGCGCACTTGGGCGCGGGTGGCGCGTGACGCCATGCGGGGAACATCGCGGCGGAAATCATCAATCAGCCCCTGCAAGCGGTGGTTCGTTCCCGCCCCTGCCGCTTCGGCGGCGGCTGCCAACAATTTTTCGGCGCGTTCCTGCTGCCCGATGTCCACGGCATCCTGCGCTTGGAGCACCAAAGCCGCCGTGCGCAGCGTGGCGGGAGCCGCCGCAGCATCGGGCTTCACCATGGCGGTGGAGCTGATTTCATCGGCGCGGCGCTTTTGCGCGGCCAATTCACGCGCGGCGGCATCGACCTCGGCGGGGCCGTCCGTCAGCACGCACAGCATAGCGGCGTGCATAGCCGCCGTGGCCGCCACACCGGGGTGTTCGGAGTGGGTGGCCAGCTCGGTAAACAAATCGGCGGCTTCTGCCCAATGCCCCGCATCGGCTTCATGACAGGCATCCTGCCAGCCGTCTAAATCCGCCCACGCCACGGCGTGTACAGGCAGCACTTCCTGCTCCTGCACAGGCGGCGTCATGAAGGCCACAGGCACCGCCGCCACCAATCCCGCAGCGGCAGCACCCAGCAAGCCCGATGTCATCAGCTTGTTACGGCGGCGGCGGGCGCGGTCGGTTTCGCGCAGCGAGCTGACACCCACTCGCGCCTGAACTTCCGCAATTTCCTCCAGCACCTCGGCATAATCGGCGGGGCGGTCGGATACGTCAAAAGCGGTCATGTGGTCCACCAAGTCGCACAGAGATTCATGCAGCTTGGGGTAGGCATCGCGCATGCGCGGCAGTTTTCGCTTGGCCGCCAACAGCGAGCTGATGCCCGTGACTTCTTCCTTGAGGGCATCTTCACCTGTCAGCAGGTTACGCAGCATCATGCCCAATGCGTAGATGTCGGCGCGCACATCTTCGGGCGCGCGCATCAGCGTTTCGGGCGGCACATAGAAAGGGGTGGCCCATATAACGCCCTCTTTATCCTGCTCTTCCTCCGCCCCTTGGGAGAGACCGAAATCCAGCACCTTCGCCACGCCTTCGGGCGTCACCAGCACATTGCCGGGCTTCACATCGCGGTGCAGCACGCCCGACTCATGCGCCGCCTGCAAGCCCAGCGCGGTCTGGCGCGTCATTTCCAACGCAGCGGGGGGCAACAGGCATTTTTGTTCGCTGACAAGGGTTTCCAAGTTGCGGCCTTCCACCAGCTCCATGGCAATGTAGAACTGTCCGCGCGCCCAGCCTGCGGAGTAGACGGACACCACGTTTTCATGGCGCACTTTGGCCATGAGCGAGCTTTCGGCTTCAAAACGCCCGATGCGTTCCGCATCCCCCCTGTAAGCGGAGTTGAGCACCTTGATGGCGAGCGGACGCCCCAACACCATGTCGTGCGCCTTAAACACCTCGCTCATGCCGCCGATGCCCAGCACGCCGTCCAACTTGAAATTGGCGAGCAGCGTGTGCAGACAGGCGCGGGTGCCGCACTGCGGGCAAACGACATCGGCGCAGAAGCCTAAAGCTCCTACGTCCAACTGCGTACCGCATTGCGGGCAAGACCATATTTCCTGTCGTTCGGCCATCTGCTTGATACGGCAAAAATATATCATGCGGCAGCTCGTGTCACAAGGAAAAAGTGGAAGATTAAAAGAGGAATGTCCGAATTATAAAATCAGGTGCTGTTCTATTCTTAAAGTTCAGGTCGCGACTAAAGCGGCATGATTCCTTGACAACGCAACGGCTATCTGTTAAAAACGACACGGAGGTTCAAAACCTCATGTCGGCAACGGCACACGTTGCTCTCATCCTCGACTTATTTTTATGAAAAAGACCTACACCAAGACCGCCGTGGCCCTTGCAGCAGGTTTAAGCTGCATGGTTTCCTGTACCTCTCTGCCAAGCAACATCTCTCGGGGTATCGATAACGGTAATGCCCACGCCTATTATGAGGCCGGCAAGCACGTCGATGACAGCAAAGTTGCCGCAGACGCGCCCAATTTGCTGTCTCTCGTATGTTTTCCTTTCAACGTAGTATGGATACCCGTGGCTGTAATGAGCGGGGTTGACACTTCCAACGGGTTTCCCTATGTAGAAAGCTGCTTCTATTACCGAAGCAAAGCCTCCAAAAACAAGGAAGCTGCCAAATATTACAGCAAGGGTGCCGAACTCGGCGATGCCGCATGCCAATACGAGATGGGGCGTAACTATGAAAACGGCTGGGGTGTAACCAAGGATCAGAACAAAGCCATAGCCTTTTACACACAGGCCGCGCAAAACGGCAATGCAGACGCGCAGGCAAAGCTAAAAGCCCTCACGGAATGCCCCGCTTCCATCATCGGCAGGAATCTCAGCGTCACGACCAACACCGAATGGAACGGCCTGAAAGTTAAAGTGGCGGATGACATGATGATATTGGAGAACGGCAATTTCGGAGGCTTCTACATCGAATATAAAAAGACCGGATTCAATACTGCGGAACTCACTTTAATTCAAGCGGGAACAATGGCTTTTCAAGAAATCTATAATCTGCGCTTTACCGACAGCCGCCATGCTGTCATCACGCAGGGATGGGCCGGCGCCAATGATGGTGCGCCTCTAGGGAAGAGAAAGTTTATGAAGAATCCCATCAAGAATCTCCGCGGTTCTATCACCCTTGACTGAGGACGACAATCGTTCTCACGAACAACGATTCCCTATAAAAACGGCGGGTGCCCCTTCATTTGACAGCCGCCCATATTTTATGCTTTAGAAAATCAACCGCGGTTCTTCAACTGCGGGAAGAGGATGATGTCGCGGATGGAGGAAGCCCCCGTCAGCAGCATGCACAGGCGGTCAATGCCGATGCCGATGCCGCCCGCGCTGGGCATACCCGATTCCAGCGTCTCCACGAAATCGTAGTCAATCTTCTGCGTTTCTTCGCCCGCCTGATGCTTCAGGCGTTCCAGCTGTTCCACAGGGTCGTTCTGCTCGGAGTAACCGGGGCAAAGCTCCTGACCGTTCATCACCAGCTCGAACACGTCCACCACCTCGGGGTTTTCGGGGTTGGCCTTGGCCAAAGGCACAAGGTCGCGCGCCACGTGGCAGACAAAGAGGGGGTTAGCCTGCTTCTCTTCCACCAGCTTTTCGTACACCTGCTGGGAGACGGCGGTGTCATCAAGGTCTTCACCAATCTGCACCCCCAGCTCGTTCTCCGCGCGGGAGCGGCGCTGTTCGGGCGTCAGGTCAAACCAATCGGCACCTGCCACTTCCTTCACCAAGTCGTTGTAGTCGGCGCGGCGCCACGGGCGGGTCAAATCCACCGTCCAACGCAGGTTGCCGTTGTCATCGTACTGGTCAAACTTAAGCGTACCGAAAATCTTCTCGGCGATGGTGGTAATCATTTCCTCCATCATGTTGGCCATCGTCTCGTAGTCACCGCCGGCTTCATAGACCTCCAGCACGGTGAATTCGGGGTTGTGGCGGCGATCCACACCTTCGTTGCGGAAGTTGCGGTTCAGCTCGAACACCTTGGGAAAACCGCCGACCAGCAGACGCTTCAGGAACAGCTCGGGAGCAATACGCAGCGTCACCTGCTTCTTGAGGGCGTTGTAGTAGGATTCGAAAGGCTTGGCAGCGGCACCGCCCGCCACGTCTTGCAGCATGGGCGTTTCCACCTCCAGGAAACCGCGCTCCATCAGGTATTGGCGAATTTCCTGAATGATGAGAGAGCGCTTCACAAAGCGGTCGGCGCTTTCGGGATTGCTCATCAAATCCATGTGGCGCTTGCGGTAGCGCATGTCTTGGTCGGCAAGACCGTGGAACTTGTCGGGCATGGGGCGCAGAGCCTTGGACAGCACCTTAAAACTTTCGACGCGCACGGAAGGCTCGCCCGTGCGGGTGATAAAGGTTTCGCCGGAAATACCGACCCAATCGCCGCGTTCCAGCAGCTTCCACAGGGCCCACACTTCCTCGCTCACGGCTTTCTTGGTAAGCATGCACTGAATGGAGCCGCGCACATCACCCACGGTGAAGAACTGCGTGCGCCCCATATCGCGCAGGGCGGTGATGCGGCCGAGGAACTTCACCTGTTTACCCTCTGCGAAATCGGCCTTGATTTCCGCCGCATTGGTGGTGATATCGAAACGCCCGCCGTAGGGATTGACCCCCAGCTCGCGAATCTTACCCACCTTCTCACGACGCACGGCAATCAGCTCCTCTTCAGAGGAACCCGGAGTGGTTTGAGGTGTATTCTCATCGGACATAGCGGCGGGATTATACGCCTTTTTCACAGAAAATCCAGTCTAAACTCCCGCAAAGGTGCGATTTTTCAAAATACACCGCGGCAGCTAAAAGTTTCAGCGCGCGCGTATTCTATGGCGAGCGCTCCCTCACGTCAGGAAAAAGAGCATCCATTTCCATTTTAGGCTTGCAATGCTGCCGGAGCTTTGCTAGAATGACTGCGCACTCGTTGCAAGACAGTGCAAATGCACGGATAGCTCAGTGGTAGAGCGGCTGTCTTACACACAGTTGGTCGGGAGTTCGAATCTCTCTCCGTGTATTTTCCCCTGCGGCTGTGAATAGCATTTCACAGCCGCACTTCTTTTATTTGTGACGCACATTGCATTCCTTGTCTTGGGGACCACCCTGCCCTGAGGTTGACCATTGACCCTCTCCCTTGCCGGGAATTTGTCTGTTGACCTTTGAGCTTTCTTCTTTTGCGCCTATTTCGACATATCCGGAAAACCGGATGCTATGTTGCCGCTCCCCTGCGGGAGCATGACTTTGTTCTCCGCACAGGCATACCATGAAGGTTGCCACCGCCAGCACAAGGATATAGATGATGAATAGTCCGTGCTCCCGAAGCAACCGGTTTTCCCGGCATTTGCGGAAGATGAACAAGAGTAGCAACCATAGGCGGGGAAACAGAAGATACAGGCATAAGAACGCCATGCACACCAATGCCACCCACAGGAAGCCGGACATGAGGCAGGCTACAACATAGGCTACCAAGCCCAAGGAGACAAGGACGAGCAACACTGCCACCAAGACAAATACGACCAAAGCAACCGCAAATAAGAGAAAAAGGAAGCAGCCTAAGCAGCCCAACGGAACGGCCGGTGTTTCATTGTTTCTGTTCATGTTCGTGAACTTTCAGTCGCCTTTTCCAAGGTTTCTTTCAAAATCTCCATTGCCTTGTCTCTGTTATTCCAAAATTCTTCTGAGCCCTTCGCTTTTCGTTCCTCGATAGACATGGAGCTATCTATCTCCTGACGGTATTTTATATGCTCCAGCAGTTCTTTAATCTTCTGCTTATTCTCATCATTCAATTCTGTGGTAGTTACAAGTTTTTTGAAAAGAACCTGCCATATTGAGGCAAACGACAACACGGCAAACGGCTCCGGTCTTTGGGTGATAGAGTCTTCAATGGAGACGAGGTTCAGCAGTTGCTTTATGGCCTCGTTTTCATGAGCCTCCACACCAGAATCCGCGTACCGTTTTGCCGCTCTCTCGAGAGTGGGTTCATAAATCTCAGCGGGACAGCCTAGCCCGATTATCAGATGCTTGTAATAGGTGGTATTCATACCTCCTTTGTACTTGCGAATGGATTTGCATGCTTCCGCTGCATATTTCTCCAGCACGGTATTCAGGATTTCACCGTAAGCGGGATTGATCCACTTATGTGCTGAGGTATCCCGGTTCTCATAGAAAGCTTTCAACATCATGCGTGTTCCCCATGCGAGTTCACGGTTGCTATAATTGTAATTCCATGCATCTTTGTCATGCACGCATTTCAGAATGGTGCCTGCCAGGCTTGCCAAGAGCTCAAAGCTTCCGGCGGCAAGAATGCGTTGCAGATATTTTATTCCTCTTTTTTGGTAGGCGTTCAGGCGGGAGAAGACAGCTGCGTAGTCCAACGGGAAAACCTCCTGCAAGCCCAGTTCCGAATGACGGTCCTTTTCAAAAAACTTCTCCATAAAATCCAAGCCTGCCACCACACTGACATGAGAAACGCAATGGTCGTACAGAGAAAGGAGAACATAAGGCATGTTTTCCGGCTCAATATGGTTGTTGATGCAACTGCTGATTACGTAAGCACCGCGCCCTGAGTCTTCAAGGATAGAGTCGAGGTCAGCGCTACGCAGGCAGAGTTCGCATTCGTCATACGTCAAGCTGGTGAGGTTGGTATACCCCTGATTACGCAAATACTCTAAGCTTTCGGCAGAGGCTTGGCTCAATCTGGTTGCCATGAGGTATAAGCCGCACCTGGTCGGGTCATCTTCTTCAAAAATCACCGTGCCGTACCTTTTCCGAATGTGTTCACGCCACTTCTTAAATTGGTCGTCATATTGCTTGTCTTTGTTTTGTTCAACATTGAGATTCTTCTCCGGATTCCTACCATGAACAGGCAGAGGGAAATTGGGGAATACCAGTCGGAGAGTCTCAAAGTCGAAAATGGTCGTGCAGCGTTCCCCCCATAAATCGAAGAATTCCTCCTCCTTCTTTCGATGGCGATCCAGATACATTTCGGATAGTCTTGAGTGGTGATCGCAAATTTTATTTACCAGTCTGGGAGAAATTCCGTAAAAGACTTGCTCCTTGTACCACTGCGCGAAACAGGTATCTTCTTTTATTTTTTGCCTCTGTTTAAATATTTGGATTTCATTTTCTGAAAGCAGGTGGATGTGGATTTCATCATCAAAAATCTTCAACAGCGCAGAGCACAAGTCGGGAGCCTCCTGCCCCATGATAGATACCATATTACCCTTTGCAACCCCGCACAATATTACCAGACCGTAAATATGTTTAAGACTCTCGAGAACGGGAAAAAGAGCCCGTAGAATTTTAACACTACAGCGTTCGAGATTATCCAGCACCAGCAGAGAATAAATTCTTTTATTGTCCGCTTGGTCTTTGATTTCCTGCGCTATTTGAGACTGAATCACGGTTGAAGTATCTTCACCCATGGACAGCAGCCTTGCCGTCTCTGCTGCCAGAGGAGCGGGAAACTTGCATTCGAGAAGAGACCTGACGAGCCTATTGCCCAACAAGCAATCTGAATTATACCCCCTAGCAGTATAGGTTAAGGCGTTGGCAATCTCTTGCCACATTTCATCTGTTGAATCAGCTTTCCACAAATCTACGGTGGCTGAACGAAACTTCCCGGTGTAAGGGTGCATGGTGCCGCTATCCGGCTCCGTTATTCTTCCCCCGGTATCCAGTTCATAGACGGTATGTTTGATGAAATGGGTTTTGCCGCTACCCCATTCACCCGTAACAGCTATGAGCAGGCCCCTCTTCTCCTGATTCTGCTGCATGTTTTGTTCCACCACCCTCGCATAGAGCTGTTCCTGCTGCTTACGATACATGTATCCGCGCCCGAATTTTTCATCCTCCCGAGGCACAGGCTCACGCCGTTTCTTCGGCAGGAGGAACCATACGGCGAAAAGCCAAGCTGCACCACCCATGCAGAGTGCTGACAAAAGCTGCAGCCAGCTGATATTCAACGGCAAGAAAAAAGCAATACCGAGGAGAGCGACAATGGCGGCTATTCTAAATCTCTTCTTTTGCCAAAAGTGACAGGCGATAAAAGTGACAGCCAAGGCAACGCACAGAAAAAGGGGAATTATCCACCGCTTGCTTCTCCAATCACAGAGCAGGTCCTGCCCATACACAACCCATGCGGCAGATAGGCAGCAAACGAAGAGAAAAAGGATAGCCTTCCGGTACCAATCTGCGCCATGCTGCGCATTGCCGTTTTTTTCCATGCGCGGTTTTATACTACAGGCGGGGGGCAAAGTCAAACTGTTATACGGAGCAGACTTTCACAATAGTCCGGGGCTTCTGCATCGGCGTTGAACGAGGCAGATATCTCCCATGTCATGATATTTCGCCCGTGCATGTCGCAGATGTTCTTACTTCCGGTTTTACCATGAGACGTTGCTTCTTGAACTTGTTGCCGTATGACCGAGTCCCACCGCTCAGGAAGCCCGACTATGCCCCGGTCTCATGAAACATCGCGGCAAGGTTCGACCGGGCAATAAGCGACCACAGCTTATTCGGTGCGGGCAAAGGTGCACTTCAGTCGCCCCCTCGGTTCAACGTCCGTCTTTTGCGTAGAAAGCTCAACTGTTGACAGATTCTTGACTTGAAAACTCAGGATATTTTGCTATACTCGCCCGCATGAACGGTTTTCGCGTTACCATTCTCGTTTTGCTCTGCATGACCGTGGGGCTCATGTTCTATGCCGTTACGGTGGTTATTCCCGGTAAGCAAGAGCAGTACGAGCTGTATAAAGCAGGGCAGAAAATTGATGAATACCAGCAGCGCAACGCAGATCACATGGCCCGCATGGAACAACTGGGACCCGATGTGGAATCTCCCGAAATGCTGACCGCCCGTACCGCTGCCGAAGAAGCCCAAAAAGCACGCGAACAGAAATTGAGCGAAGCCGAAGAAGCGGGCGTGCTGGCCGCAGCCCGCCGCAAGCAGGAAGCAGAACAGGCCAAGCTGGCCGAACAGGTTGCCAAGGAAGCCAACAAACTCGGTGCAAATCAGACTTTCCCCCTGGGTCACGTTGCCTCGTATGACAGTGAGTGGAATCTCGTGATGTTCACTACGCAGACCAACACACCCATGACCCCCGGTCGCCAGTTGGCCGTTCGCCGAGGCGATTTGATTATCTGCGAAATCGTTGTGGACGCATTGGATGAAGAATCTCAGCAGGTCAGCGCCACCATCAAGCCGGGCAAGCTCACCGACCTGAGTGCAGAGGAGCAGGCACCCCGCGCAGGGGATGAGATTGTGGAATCCCCCTTCTCGACAGGCAGTGATACCCCTGCCCCGGCCGCTTCAGACATTGCTCCTTGGGACCTTCCCGATTCTTCCGGCAACAACGAGGTGAACGCAACCCTTGTCCCCATTCCCTGATTTTTCATGAGCCGCCACAGCCAATCGGTGCTTTTTGACCGCACCCCCAGTTTTTCGTTCGAGTTCTTCCCGCCCAAGACGCAGGAGGGCGTGAACAATCTGCTGGAAACCGTAGTGCGTTTGCAGGATTTTCACCCCAGCTTTGTGAGTGTCACCTACGGCGCGGGCGGCGGCTCGCGCGAGCTGACGCGCTCCGTCGTGCACTCCATCCAAGAAAAGGGCATCCCCACCGTACCGCACCTGACCTGTGTGGGGCATACGGAGGCGGAGTTGGAGACGATTCTTGAAGGCTACGTGGCCGCAGGTGCCCGCGCCGTGCTGGCGCTGCGCGGTGATGCCCCCCGCAATGTTGCCTACGACCCCACGAAGGATGCTTTCAAGCATGCTTCCGAGCTGGTGCGCTTCATCCGCGCGTGGGAAGACCGCCAACATCTCTCCCAGCGTCTCACCATCGGTGTGGCGGGTTTCCCCGAAGGGCACCCCGAATCCCGCAACCGCATCCGCGAGATGGATTTCCTGAAAGCCAAGGTGGATGAGGGCGCGGACTACATCTGCACGCAGCTCTTCTTTGACAATCACGCCTTTTTCGACTTCCGCGACCGCTGCCGCCTGATGGGCATTGACAACCCCATCATTGCGGGCATCATGCCCGTGACGAGCATCCAGAGCATGAACCGCATGGCCGAGCTTTCCGCGGGCACCAATTTCCCCGCCCGACTGCTGAAAGCCATGCTGCGCGCGGGCGGCGACAAGGCCTCCATCGAACGCATCGGCATCAACTACGCCAGCAACCAATGCGGCGAACTGTTGGATGAAGATGTGGACGGCATCCACTTCTACACCCTGAACAAATCCAAGGCCACCTTGGAGATTTACCGCAACCTCGGCATCAATAACTACTACGATATTGACCGACTCCACATGTTGAACGACATTTACAATTCCTAAACCATGAGCAGCAACCCCAATCTTCCCAACGGTGCAGCCGCGCACGCGCAACAGACTCCCGATGAACGCGAACAGCTCCGCCAACGCGAGCAGGATGCCGACATCCAGCCCCTCTCTCCCGAAGAAATCAAAGCCATCGGTGAAATTGAGCTGGGGCCCTCCCGCCACGAGCAGTTCTTGAACGCCCACTACAAGAAGCTGATGTGGGGCGGCATTGCTCTGGGCATTGTGGGCGGCAGCGTGATTGCCTACTTCTCCCACGTCAACGATGAGGCACAGGCCGCCGCCGCGCAGGTGGTGGAAGCCATGAAGGTGACCGCCCCCGGTGCCGCCGCCGCTCCCGCCGAATACGGTGCCGCCGCATTGGCCGCCGTGCAGGCGGAGCACGCCGGCACCGCCTCCGCCGATACGGCCAAGCTGATGGAAGGGCTTTCGCTGTTGGACAGCAAGGACAAGGAACGCGCCATTGCCGACCTGCGTGACTTTGCCGCGACCACGACCACAAACACCCCTGCTCTGCTCCGCGCCCGCGCGCTGTGCGCCGTGGCCACCACCCAAATGAGCGACGGCAAGGATGACGAGGCCGTCAAGACGTGGGAGCAGCTGACCACGCTGGGTGAAACACCCTACACCGCGCTGGCCTACATGACCTTGGGCGATATGGCCCGCGTGGCGGGTGACACGGAAAAGGCCCGCAACTACTACACGGATGCCGTCACCAAATGCCCCACCAGCCCCCTTGTCACCAACAAGACGGTGCAGATGCACATGATGCTGCTGGACGTGGATGCCCCCAAGCCCGTTACACCTGCCAAGGCAGAGGACTCCGCCGACCCGCTGGGCGGCACCCCCGCCGATAAGAACGGTTTTGAGGAATACACCCCCGAAACCAGCGGGCATGACAGCCTGCACAGCATTCTCGGCACGCCGGGAGAAAGCTGGCAAACGCCCGGGCTCTGATAAGGGTGTAACTCAACGCTTCTCCGAACATGGGGCTTTATCAGGATAATTTCACGGGTCTTTCCGAGCTGGAGCGCCTTGCAGCCATGGCGCACGACCCCGTGCGCATCCACGAAATCGGTGCCGACCAATGGCCGCTGGCCATGATGGCTTGCTGCATGATGGCCAGCAACGATGAGGAAAAGCAGGAGGAAAACGTCGGCATTTACGGCACCTTTGCCGAAAAGACGAGCGTAGCCGCCCGCCGCTCCAGTCAGATTCAGCTCTGCCGCTTCATCAGCGGGCGCAAGGGCGAGGGCTGGAAAGCGCTCATTCCCTACGCCACGCAGGAGCCTGACCGCCCCCTTGCCCGCAAGGCCGCGCTGCAAATCATCACGCTGGCCCAGCCCGCACCCGAACAGAAGCTGGCGGGCTGCACGGTGCTGGTTGACCTGCTCTGCGACCACGCCCCCACCGCCCTGCTGGATGCCCTGCTCTCCACCGCCGCTATGCGCGTGCTGCCCCTGCTGCCACCGCTGGAGCGGCTGTCCGCCCCGCGTCTCGGCTTCCTTGTGGAATCGCTGGACTGCACCCCCAACCGCCTGAGCTGCACATGGCTGCTCAACGTGCTGTCCGTACAGCCCGAACTGGCGGAACAGGTGACGACAGCCCTGTGCGCAATGGCTCCCAAAGCCCCCGTCATCATGGATTTGGTGCTGCCCATCCCCACTTGGGCGTTTGAAAAGCCTGTACCCCAGCCCCTGCACGGCTGGACACCCGCCGAATACTTTGCCCGCATGCTGACGGAGCTTCAGCCCCGCCTGACGGACGAGCAACTTTCCCGCGTCCGCGCCGCCTACGGCGCAGTCTAAACCGCGCGGCCCCGTAGTTCAATGGATAGAACGGCCCTCTCCTAAAGGGCAGATGGGGGTTCGATTCCCCCCGAGGCTAGAGGAAATCGGCAGAGGGGGGATTTGCTCAGCGGGGTGTCTATGAAAGAAAAAAACGGGGCGTGTCTCCTTCTCGGAAACACGCACCGTCGGGCATGGTGACAGTGCCGCTATCAGAACAGACCGCCGGTCAGCACACCCGCAGCAGCCAGTGCGCCCATCACGGCACCGGCAATCACCTTGGCCCAAGTCTCACCCATACCCCAGCCCGTCAGCAGGGCGGCGAGACGATTTTTCTTTTCATCATTCGTGCTCATGCAGCGCCATTATACAGCTGCGGCAGGGCTTCGCAAGCGTCAGGGTGCGGGGCGCTAACCTTTTCCGGGGGTGGTGCGACGGCTTCCTCCATATCCTCTCCGCTTTCATAGTAAAGACTGAACATGATATTGAGCGGGCGTTCGGCGGGTTGTGCGGCACCGTCAACATTATCGGTATCATTACGGCGATTCATGCCGATTAAGACGCACTCACGCGCGCGTGCGTTAAATATCGGGCAGAAACAGGCAGGCACGCACAGAACGCCGTATTTTGAGCACAAAAGCATAAAAAAGCAGCAAATTTTATAAATTTTGCTTGACAATTATGCAAACTTGCTGTATTTACTTCGCCCACAAAGTTATGGCTAAAAAGAGCTGGATTGAAAGAAACAAGAAGAAGGCAGCTGTCGCGGCTCGCTACGCAGATCTCCGCGCCAAGCTGAAGGCTGAAGGCGACTACATCGGTCTGACGATGCTGCCGCGTAACGCTTCTCCCGTGCGTCTGGTGAACCGCTGCGAGCTCACCGGTCGTCGCCACGCTTTCCTGCGTCGCTTCCATCTGTCCCGTATCGCTTTCCGCGAACTTGCCAACGCCGGTATGATTCCCGGTGTGACCAAGTCCAGCTGGTAAGCCGCTGTACGGACTTGACAATTTTCAAGGCGCGGACTATCCTTTGGGTAGCCCGCGCTCCATCGTATGCCGATTTACGAATACATTTCCGATAACCCGGACGACCCTGAAAAGTCGTGCCGCATGTGCCGCAACGGTTTTGAGCTGATGCGCCCGCTCGACCGCGAACCGCTCACCCGCTGTATGTACTGCAAAAACCCCGTACACAAAAAAATCGGCAACGTCAACGTGCCGCGCATTACCGCCCCGCTTTCTATATCCGATGCGAAGAAAGCGGGCTTTACCGTGATGGAGCGGCGCGACCACGGCGTGTTTGAAAAGCTGTAAACCATGGATTTCAACCTATTTCTCTCCGCAGAGGAAGTGCAGGCGCTGGAGTGGCAATACCCCGGCGTGACGGAGATTCTGCTCTTCATCATCAGCACGTCGTTCTTCCTGTTCCTGAACGCCTTTTTTGTCGCCAACGAGTTTGCCAGCGCCCGCGTGCGCGCCAGCCAGTTGGCGGAGGATGAGGACGACAACCCCAAGGAAGCCCGCCGCCGCAAGGCCGCCCTGCATATCGTCCGCAATCTGGATACCTACCTCTCCGCCAACCAAGTGGGTATCACCATTGCCTCCCTTGCCCTCGGCGGTTTGAGCGAACCTTTTATTAAGAGCCTGATTGCCCCGCCGCTCAGCTACTTCCTGCACCTGAACGATGCGGTGGTAAACGTCGTCTCCTATGTGGTGGCGTACAGCCTGTTCACCTTCATGCACGTGGTGCTGGGTGAGCTGGTGCCCAAGAGTCTGGCCATCCGCCACCCGCTGCAGCTGGCTATGGGTACCTCTCTGTGGATGCACCGCTTTGCCAAATCCACCTCACTGCTCGTCAAGCTCTTCAACAACACGGCCAACGGCATTGCCCACCGCCTGTTCGGGGTAGACCCGCACTATGTGCCTAATGAAAGCCACAGTGCAGAGGAGATTGCCCTCATCGTAGAAGCCAGCGGTCGCACCAACGAAGTGACGGAGACGGAAGCCGAAATCTCCAAGAACGCGCTGGAGCTGAACGACCGCGCCGTCTACGACATCATGGTGCCGCGCACAGCGGTGGAAGTGCTGGATTTGACGGACAGCTTTGAGGACAACCTCAAAAAAGTCACCAACAGCCGCCACAGCCGCTTCCCGCTGGTTGTTGACCATCTGGACAACGTGAAGGGCTGGCTGCATGTGAAAGACGTGCTGCGCATGGTACAGCAGGAGGAGAAAGACCTCAACCGCCTGCACCGTGAATTAAAAGTGGTGCCCGACACCATGAAGCTGGACACGCTGCTGGACTTCTTCTCCAAGGAGCACACGCACTTGGCGCTGGTGGTGGATGAGTACGGCGATGCGCAGGGTCTTGTTTTCCTTGATGACCTGTTGGAAGAGATTGTGGGCGACGACATCCGCGATGAGTTCGAGAGCGAAGAATCGCGCGATTTCTTCCGCATTGCCCCCGGTCAGTACATTGCCAAGGGCTCTATTGCCCTCTTCGATTTGGAGGAAGCGCTGCCCGACATCGGTGAACCCGAATGTGAGAGCGACGTTTCGACGCTGGGCGGCTATATCACCGCTACGCTGGGGCACATGCCCAAGTGCGACGAACAGGTACGCATCAAAGACTACCTGATTACCGTCACAGGCAGCGACGGTCGCCGCGTGACGCAGACCCGCATTGAGCACGCCCCCCTGCCCAAACCCGCCGACGACGAGGAAGCCGAATAATCGCCCATGTATACCCCCTATCTGCACACCGCCGAGCAAGCCGCCCGCAAAGCAGGAGCTTTTTTGAAAGCCCGCTTTTACGAGCAAAAGCAGGTGGATGAAGCTTTGGCGCACGACATCAAACTGCGGCTGGATAAGGAGACACAGGCACTCATTGCGGATGAGCTGCTGACCGCCTACCCCGACACCTGTCTGCTGGGTGAGGAAGGCAACATCGGCAACGCCCCCCTGCAATGGGTGGTGGACCCGCTGGACGGCACCGTCAACTACTTCTACGGCATCCCGATTTTCTGTGTGAGCATTGCGCTTCATGCCGACGGCAAGCCTGTGCTGGGCGTGGTGTACGACCCCATGCAGGATGAATGCTTTACCGCCTTGGCGGGCGGTACCCCCACCTGTAACGGTCGTCCGCTGCATGTCTCCGACCGCCGCAAGATGAGCGAAGCCGTGGTGTTTATCGGTCACGGCAGCCACGACGGTTCGGGAGAGGCGGGCATCCGCCGTTTTGCCCATGTGTCGGGACAGGTTCGGAAAATCCGTATCCTCGGTTCCGCCGCCATTGCTCTGTGCTACATTGCCGCCGGGCGTTTCGATGCCTATGTCGAGAGCCGTATCTCACTGTGGGATTTCGCCGCCGCCCGCGTGATTCTTGAAGCCGCCGGCGGTGTGCTGGAATTCACCCCCGCCGAAGGTTCCGCCACCAAGGGGGCCGTTTGCGCGTGGAACGGGAAATTACCCTTGCATGAAGCACTGGTCGTAAAAGATTTATAATTTAGAATTTATAATTTATAAAGTTAAAGTTCGCCGCGCCTACGGCGCGGAATATTTATCTCTTTCACAGCGAGCCTAACATCTCACTTCCAACTTCAACCATCAATTCCCAACATACACTATGACAAACGCCCGTTCCCTCGCTTGGAAAGCCCTGCAACGCTGGTCTCGCGGCGGTGTTTTTGCCGAAACACTGGTTGCCCACGCTGCTAAAGAACACCAACTATCCCCGCAGGAACGCGCCCTGCTGCAAGCCATTGTTTACGACACTCTCCGCAACATGAGTTGGCTCGACTCGTTGCGAAAAACGCTTCGCTCCGCCCCGCTGGAGGACGGCGCCCGCTGGCTGGTGCTGATGGGGCTCTGCCAAATCTTCATTCTGCAACAGGCGGAACACGCCGCCGTCAACGAAACCGTCTCGCTTGCCCCCGCCCGCGTGCGCGGCGTGGTGAACGGCATGCTGCGTAACGCCGTACGCCGCAAGGCGGAGTTTCTGGCAGCCCGCGATACGCTGCCGCCCGCCATCCGTTACTCCACCCCCTCGTGGCTGGTGCGCCGCTGGATGGCCGAGTTCGGGGAAGCCGACACGCTGGGTATGCTGGCATGGAACGTGCAGACGCCGCCCGTCTACCTGCGTCTGAACCCTGCCGCCGCCACACCTCTCACCACAGAGCCGCCGCATTGGGAACCCCTGCCCGACCTGCCCCTGTGGCGCAAGCTGAACGGACCCCTGCCCTTGGCGGAACTGGCGGCGGGTCAGGTCTACATTGCCGACCCCTCCACCCGCTACTGCATTCAGCTCCTTGCCCCCAAGGCGGGGGAACGCATTTTGGACACCTGTGCCGCCCCCGGCGGTAAATCCGCCGCCATCATCGGTTCCACAGCGGGTGAGGTGCATCTGCTCGCCACCGATTTGGAGGAACACCGTCTGCGCCCCCTGCGCGAGAACCTGACCAAGGCGGGCGGGCGTGATATTCAGGTGGCGGAGCACGACTGGTCACAGCCCTGCCCGTCCGAATGGTGCGGCGCGTTCGATGCCGTGCTGCTGGATGTCCCCTGCTCCAACTCCGGCGTGCTGCAACGCCGTGTGGATGCACGCTGGCGACTGAAGGAAGAGGAGATAGAACGCCTTGCCGCCCTGCAAGGTACCATTCTGGAAAACGGTGCCGCCGCCGTGCGCGCGGGCGGGCGTTTGGTGTACTCCACCTGCTCCATCGACCGAGCGGAAGACCGCGCCGTGGTCGATGCCTTCCTCTCTCGCCACCCCGAGTTCCGATTGGAACAGGATTACTTAGCCCTGCCCCACAAGGAACAGGCCGACGGCGCGTACGCCGCGCTGCTGATACGCGAAAAGGCTTGACCTGAATCCTTTAACATGCCATAGTGACAGAGCGCCATGCGTCTGCTTCTCTCTCTCACCGATCAAAGCTTCACCGCTACCAAGTCCGCGGGCATCTTCAATGTGTCCATGGGGTTGGCCCGCGGGTTGGCGGCGTTGCCGCAGGTGACGGAGCTGCATTTGCTGGGCAATGCAGAATGTGCCGATTCGTTCCGCGACATGCCGCAGAAAGTGGTGCTGCATTTGGCTGACAAGCCCGTGCCGCAGCGCTTCGGGCGCGTGTGGTGGGACCAAGCGGGCGTTTCCGCCGCCATCCGCAACATTGCGCCCGACTGGGCGATTCTGCCCAAGGGCTTTCCACCCTACTTTCCGAATATCGGCAAGACAAAGCTGGCCTGCTACCTGCACGATGTCAACTGGGAGTACTATGTGAACAACCCGCGCGACGGTATCTGCCCCTATCCCGCGCATGAGTTGATGTATTTCCGCACGTTGGGGCTGCACGCACTGAAAAAGGCCGATGTGGTGCTGACCTCCACCCACTTCAACAAATCCCGTTTCCGCGCCTATGTACCCAAGGCGAATATTGCCGTGGTGGGTATCGGTTTTGATGAAGCCCCCCGCCCCATAGCACCGCGGGCAGGAAAAGATATCCTCTTCTTCGGGTCCCCCTATCCCCATAAGCTCACTCCGCTGGGTATGCAGCGCATGGAGGCGTGGTTGAGCCAACGCCGCGATGCCGCCGATATCCGCATCCGCATGGTGGGGCACCAACTGCAAAACATTGCCCTGCCTAGTGAGCATTGGTGCAGTGCAGGTCGCATCCCGCGAACCGAATTGCAGGACATCATGGAACGCCGGGCGCGTGTGGCGGTCTATTTCTCGGACTACGAGGGTTTCGGCATGCCGCCTGTGGAATGTTTGCGCGCAGGGCTGCCCTGTGTGGCTTCGGATATCCCCGCCATCCGCGAAAACATTCCCGAGTGCTACCTCTTTGACAATCTGTCGGAAAGCGCATTCATCCGCACCATGAATGCCGCCTTCGATGCCGCAACACCGCCTCCCGCCCTACCCGATTTTCCCTCATGGAACCAAGTGGCGGAACGCACCCTCGCAGCCCTGCAACGTTGCGATGCCCATGAGCGGGAAGAATAAGCCCGGCGCAGCCGGATAACCTGTCGATTTTTCTCCCTCTGATATCAACTGCCATTTTTTGCTTTTTCGCGTCATGGCGTATTCGGTGCTTGCTTTTTACGGGGTACTCCTCTATAATTCGCGCGCGTTTTAGTATCTACAGCGCCTAGAATCCTTTTTAATTCCGTAAAATCATGGACATTACCATCAACAAGACCGCCGATTGTCAGGCTACCCTGACCGCCGTTGCCTCCGCAGAGGAAGTGACCACCATCAAGAACGAAATCATTGCCACTTACTCTCAGAACGCCCGCATCCCCGGCTTCCGTCCCGGCAAGGCTCCCAAGAGCGTGATTGCCAAGCGTTACGCCTCTGAAATTGCCGAGGAGATGGACTACCGCCTCAAGTCCTCCATTCAGGAACAGGCGCTGGAGCAGAACCCCGACCTGAAGGTGCTGGACTTCGGCACCCCCGAGGGCGGCAACAAGGAAGACGGCTCCTACAGCATGACCTCCACCCTGACCATCGTGCCTGAGTTCACCCTGCCGGAGTACATGGGTATCGAGGTGAGCGTTCCCTCCACCGACGTGACGGACGAGGAAGTGGAAGACACCATGAAGAAGTACGCCGAGGCTTCCGCCCGCCACGAGGTGACGGAGCGCGCCGCCGCTATGGGCGACATTGCCGTGATTGACTTCAAGACGACGGTTGAGGGCAAGCCCACCGCCGAGTTCTGCGGCAAGCCCGTGGGCTTCATGGAAGGCCGCGAGGGTCACTGGATGTCCATTGAGGAAGACGCTTTCATGCCCGGTCTGGCCGAGGGTCTTATCGGTCTGTCCGCCGGTGACAGCAAGGAAATCACCGTGACGATGAAGGAGGACTTCCCCATCTCCGAGCTGCAGAGCAAGGCCGTGACCTTCGCCTGCACGGTGAAGGAAGTGCGCGAGAAGATTGTGCCCGAAATCTCCGTTGACCTGTTTGCGGGCGCCCTGCCCGGCAAGACGCTGGAGGAAATCAAGGACATGGTCCGCGACAACCTGAAGCAGAGCAAGGAGCGCGCCAACGATGAAGCCAAGGCCGACCAGATTTCCGAGAAGCTGGCTGACCAGCTCACCTTCGCCCTGCCCGCCGACTTGGTGGAGAAGGAGAACGAGAACACCGTTCAGCGCAAGGTTTACGCCGCCATTCAGGCCGGCAACTACGACATTGCCAAGGACATGGACAAGATGCGCGAGGAAGCCAAGGCTGAAACCGAGCGCAACCTGCGCGTGTACTTCGCCCTGCAGGAGATTGCCGCCAAGGAGCACATCGACGCCACGAGCAACGAGGTGCTGGAAGCCATGTCCCGCATGGCTCAGCAGGCCGGTGAAAAGAACCTGCGCGCCTACGTCCGCAAGATGTACCGCGAAAACCGCGTGACGGGCGTCCGCCTGTCCATCATCACCTCCAAGGTGCTGGACCTGCTGGCCCGCAACGCCAAGGTGACGGTTGCCGAATAAAGGCAGCATGATGCACTAAGCATTTTATAAAGCGGCTATGCCGCTTGTAAAAGAAAACGGTCTGACGCATGGCGTCAGACCGTTTTTCTGTTTCCCACACGCTGTCAGGTGTACCTCATTAAATGATTGGAACAATCTGTTTTGAATAACGGTACGGGCTTAGGGTGCAAGGAAGTTCATCACCAGCTTAACCATCGTTTCTTTCTCTTCAGGGTTTGACTCTGCAATCATTACCACCATGGCAACCAACGTGTGCTCTGCTATCACTTTTTGTCCGGAACGAAGCAACAAATCATTTTTTTGCAGGAAATACAGAAATACGGCAGCCGCAATACGTTTATTGCCATCGGAAAATGCGTGATTCTTTGTAATCAGATAAAGTAAATTGGCTGCTTTCTCCTGAGTTGAAGGATATAAATCATGACCGCCATATGTCTGATAAATGGCATTGATGCTACCCTTGAACGAATCATCTTTCTCATTTCCGAACACATCACTTTCTGCCCCGTAGGTCATCGAATCAATGAGTCTGCGGCATTCATCATAAGTAATGCGATACGCATTTCCCATGGTTGAAGGCTTTGCAAGGCAACGGTGGTCATAATCATCCAACAGGCTGAGAGAAGAGGCATATTGTTGAACAACAGCCAAAATCTGAGAGGTATCGAGTTGCATCTCCACGCGTTTCATAACCTGAACCACGCAGGACAAATCATCCAATCTTCTCTGATTCAGCGCATAGCCTCTCAGCAAATATTCTTTAAGAATGCCGTTAGCCCAACGTCTGAACAGAACACCGCGGGTTGATTTTACCCGATACCCGACAGATATAATCATATCCAGATTATAATGCTCAACCTGATATTTTTTCCCATCTGCCGCAGTTATCGCAAAATTTGCGACAACTGAATCATCCAGTTCCTCCTTTAGAGCATTGTTAATGTGTTTACCGATGGTTTTGACATCTCGTCCAAACAGATCTGCCATCTGCCGACGGTTAAGCCACACGGTTTCCGCGCAATCATCCAGAATCACCGGAATCACCAATTCCCCATGTCGAAAAACGAGATTGTCAGAAAAAGCAGCTTCGTCAGGCATAGAGAAATTTTAGCACGGCAACAGTTTTTTGTCACGAATAGAACCAAATCATGGCAAAAAAAAACCGCCTGACGCTGCAGTCAGGCGGGGTGAAAGGGTTGTTGCCGAGGGCGGACTATTTCTTATCTTTGGCAGCGACCACCACCTTGAGGATGTATTGGGCGGCGGGCAGGTCGATGTGGTTGCGGAGGGTCCACGCGCGCCATGAATCGTTACTGCGGCGCACGGTATTCTGCGCCGCAGACATGATGCGAGAGGCGGCATTGTATTCTGCCCAGCAGTCCGACAAGTAGTCTGTATTCTCCTCTCGATTACCGGCAAGATGCTTGCCGTATCTTTCCAAAGCCTCGCGCGTCACCCCGTAATGGGCGGCAAAGGCCAGATTCTCATCCGCAGAGAAGCGACCGTTGCGGAAATCGCTGTCCTCAAACTTCCACTTCGGGTGCGTGGGGGCATAGTACAGGTTCAAATCCGCCGCCAACGGGGTGGGCGGCTCGATATTGAAGCCGAAGAAGAAGAGCACCAACACGCAGAAGCCCATGCGCAGGTGCTTCAGGAAACGCCCGTCGTTGGTCATGTAGGCCAGCAACAAGGCCAGCGCCACCACGCCCATGAGCAGGCATTCGCCCGCTAACACGCGGCGGTAGGTGAAGCCGAAATCCTCAATCTGGAAGTACAGGCGCATGAACACGCTGACCGCCAACAGGAAGGTTTGCAGCACCAGCAGATAGCCCGCCGCGCGGGGTACAATCGTGTGGCGCACGCTGCCGCTGCTGCGGAAGAGGAAGAGCAGAATCAACGCTGCCAGCACCGAGGCGAAGATGATGGAATCCGCGCCCTCATGCAGATACTCCGTCTGCGAAATACCTTCGGGTACGCGGTGGAACCACAGGAAGGCAATGTCCGTCGAAGTCGCCACCAAGAACGCCAGATTGATGGCCACCAGCGAAATGAGCGGCAGATGCGGCAGCATGGCCACCGTACCCTCCACCACCTTGGGCGTGGGGATTTTCACCGTGGGCTTCACATGGGGGCGGGCCAAGGTGTAGAAACCGAACAGCAGGGCACCGACACCCCACATCAGCACATGGACCCACAAATCCCAGTCGAGATGCAGGAACTCCACAAACTTGTTCCACCACTCCACCAAGGTGTTCCACACCAGCTCCACCACAGGGTTGCCGCTGGCAAAGATGCCGAGGAAAGCGGCAAACAAGGCCAGACCGATGAACAGGCTCACGACCAAGGGCAGGCAGCCGCCGCGGAAGATGGTGCCTTTCTTGCGGCGTTCAAACCAGAACGACCACCAGCTGCGACCGCGCGGCTGGGGTTCCTCACTCTCCTTGGGCAGATTAAAGAGAATGAAGGGGGCAATCAGCAGCCCCAAATAGCAAATGACGCTGGCACTCACCACCTGTGCGGCGGCGGTCACCAAGCCCAACAGCAACAGGAAAAGCTGCTCCATGCGCGACAAATCGCGGCGCAGCAAGAGCAAAGCCGCGATAAAGAGCACCGAACCGATGGCGGAACCCAGCCCCAGATGGTGGAATTGGTGAGGCATGGGAGTCAGGAAATCGGTAGCCGCCGCCGCCAACACCAGCACCACATAGGGGATGCAGCCCAAACGCCACCAAGACGCATCCTCCAAAGGCTTTATCACCGGTTTCTGAAACGCCGTTTTAGGCAGCGGCGGCGGAGCAACAGGGGACACGGCAGTGGCGGCAGGCGTGCCGTCACCCTCACTCGGAACAGGCGGTTGCGTACTCATAACAAAGATAAGATAACAGATTAAAGGAATTTGTTCAAAAAAATTTTTTCAGACCGTCGAATAAAGTAAAACGACAAGGGGGGATTTGTCGATTTACCCTACTCCCCGGAAGTGGCGTTAAAAAAAATCGGGGGTCTGCACACCTGAAATGCGGGGGATGCGGCGTTCCCCCCCCTGCCGAAAGCAAAACCCCAGCCCCTTGCGGAGCTGCGGTTTTGAGAAAGAGGTTTGGGCGAAACTTAACCCAAGGTCGGCTTCTTGGCGCGACGCACGGAGCCGAAGCGCTTCTGGAACTTGTCGATACGACCTTCCGTATCCACGAACTGGTTCTTACCCGTGAAGAAGGGGTGGGAGTCGGAGGTGATACCGCAGGAAACAACGAAGTGTTCCACACCGTCAATCACTTCCGTCTTAGCGGAGGTCACGGTGGAGCGGGTGATGAAGCGGCGGCCCGTGGTGATGTCCACGAACACAACAGGATTGTACTTGGGATGGATGTCAGCCTTCATAATATCTGATGCGTCTGCGTTACCGTCGCAGCGCGTGGGGAAATTATACGCCTTTTCCGTTTTCAGTCAAGTCATAAATCACAGAAAAGTCCGTCACAAGGCAAAAAATATCAGGCGCGGGGCGGGCAAAGGGCAAAGAACGCCGCCGCTAACAGGGTGCGGTACACACAGGCGCGGGAGATTTTGACACGCCCTGCCCCGCTGCGGCGCAGCAGTTTGAGCGTTTTCAAGCCCAGCATGGCGGGCAGCACCGAAGCCAGACGCAGCCGGAACCCGCGCAGACGACTGCTGTAATCCACACCGTCCTGCAAGTAGCGCTCGGCGCGATTCATCCACACCGCAGGGTCGCTGCACAGGTAACGGCGGCCGCGGGCGGCGTCCTCCTCGCAGTCGCGCAGAATGTTCACCAGCTGCAAGCCCTGCCCATAGCGGGCAGCGGCGCGGGTCAGCACCGCGCGGCGCGTTTCGGGGGCAAAGCGTTCCCCCAGCACGGCGTAGCCCAGTTCCGTCCAGAACTCGCCCACGCAGCCCGCCACCTGCCATGTGTAGCGGCGGGTGGCTTCATCATCCGCCACGGTGTCGGTTTCGGCAAAGGCGGTCAAATCCCACATCTGCCCCTCCAGAATATGCCCCAACACGCGGCGCACAGGGGCTTTTTCAGTTTCGGGCAACGCCTCCAACTGCGCAAAACAATCGCCGAAGAAGCGCAGCAAGCGGAACTCCGCAGGGTTCTTCTGCGCCTGTGCCATCGCCCCGCCCAAGCGCATGAAGAGACGCTCCGTTTCCTCGGCATCCGCCTCACCCGCAAGGCAATGCGCCATGTCACGCAACACGGCCAAGCGCACCTCAGGCGCAGCAACGGAGGTATCAGCCACGCTGTCCGACGCCCGCGCCAACAGGTACGCCACCGACACCGCCCGCCGCATTTCAGCGGGCAACAGGCGCATGCTCAAATAAAAGGTGCGCGAAACGGCTTTTAACAGCTCGTCCTCCTGCGGGGTGATTTCCGACATCAGCTCATGTGGCGCAGCGCGCCGCGTATCAATTCGTCCGTCGTGGCCTGCGGGTTTTCCTTCACCAAGGCGGCAATGGCCTTGCGGGCCTCCGTCTGCTTGAAACCGAGGGCGACCAGAGCCAGCTCGGCATCGCCCGCAGCGGCGGTGGTGGTGCCCTGTTGCTGGGCTTCCCATGTGGAAGCAAGACCCACCTTGTCCTTCAGCTCCAGAATAATGCGTTCCGCTGTGCGCTTGCCCACACCTTTGGCGGCGGCAATGGCACGCACATCGCCGTTCACCACGGCAGCCTTGAACGCATTGACATTCAACCCGCTGAGAATGGAGATGGCGGTGGCGGGACCGATACCGCTCACACGGTCAATGAGCAGGCGGAAAATATCGCGCTCGGCATCGGTGGCAAAGCCGTAGAGCACCTGCTGCGTCTCACGGATATGCAGGTGGGTTTTCAGCGTCACCTCCTGCCCCAACACGGGGTTCAGGGCATCGAAGGTGGACAGCGGCACCTGCACCTCGTACCCCACGCCGTGAACATCCAGCGTCAGGCATTGGGGCAAGGCATCGGCAATGCGACCTCGAAGAAAAGCTATCATGAGTTCAGTCTACAACATCGAGCACCGTTTCTCAAGCCTCGATATCATCTTTATCATCCGGAACGGGCGTATCTTTCAGACGAATCAGCCCCTCACACTCGTGCAAACGCTTACGCACATATTCCGCGCGGTCGGGTTTATCCGCCACCATGCCTTTCAGGCGGCGCCAAACGGCGGCAGCCTCGGCCCATTGCTTGATTTCCATGCAACAGGAAGCCTGCCCCCACAGCGCCGTCATGAGATTATCCCGGGAATCGGCGTCCGGCAGAGCCTCCAGACAGGCTGCCGCTTGGGCATAGGCGGCGGCAACAGCTGCGGAATACCCGTTCAAATTCTTGGCCTGCGCCAGTTGCAACAGCACACGACCTTCTGACGCCTTATCCGCCGCTGCGTAGGAACGGCGAAGGATCAGGCACTCATCCAGCAAAGCCGTTGCAGCTTTCGCATCGCTGCGCAACACGGCACAGCGTGCGGCCCCTTCCAAGGGTTGAATGCGGAAAGCTGGCTCCTTTGTCAACGACAACGCACGGGCAAAATCTTCGCGGGCGGCGGCTTCATCTTCTTCGCATACCAAGTACAGCCAACCTCGCTGGTCGTACAGCAGCGGCCAGAAGGTGTTGTCTGCCGACAGATTGAATTCTGCCTCGCCCGCGGCCTGATTCAGATAGGACAGGGCTCGCCCTGTACCATGGGGGCGATTTTGAGCAATCGTTGCCAAACTGCGCAATGCCAGAATGCGGCAGGGAACATTTTGAAGCTCGTGCCCGAGTGAGGCAAGACCGTCGGTCAGGAGTTTTTCTGCGCGGTCGGTCTCCCCTTTCTCCATGGCAGCCACCCCCAAACAAACCTTGGCGGCGGGGGTAGCGGTCTTTTCCTTCACGCTGTTCAGCACCGCAGAGAAGTGGGCATCAGCCTCCTGCATGGCCCCTTTTTCACGGCACCTCTGCCCCATACCCACCTGAATAGCGGCAAGATAGGGGACGGCGGAGTCCCCAAGCGGGGCTAACTCTTCCATCAAAGCATCCAACCCGGCAGCGGTTTCTTCACTCGACCCGGATTCAGCCATTTCAATAGCAAGGATATTACCGAGCGCAGACACACGCCCCGCGTTATCCCCCAAAGCAGCATAAGTATCGGCAGCGTAACGGAAATACGCGCGGGCTGCCCCCCTATCGTGAGCGGCAGCCAAGGACTCTGCCGCCTGCATGGCACGGCTGACCCACAACGGCTGCTGCGGAACATTGGGAAAAATCTTGGCAAGCAGGCGCACGGCGGGCTCCGTCATGCCGCGCTCCAGCAGCGTCTCTGCCAGCAGCCACTCCGCCTCTAAGCGGATGCGACCGTCCTTAATCCACGCCAGTGAGGCGTTGGTATCGGCGGCCATGGACTCCAGCGTGGCATCATCGGCAGCGGCGGCCTGCATGAAGCGGGTCAGGTTCTCCACCGCCTTGGCATTGACGGCTTCCGCCACCTTGCCGCTGGCTACACCCTCCGCATAGCCTTGGCTGTGACCGAGGTGGAAGGTCCAGAAGCCCATGCCGAGAATCAGCAACCCACCCACGCCGATGTAGGCGGCGGGCTTGACCCACGGCTTCAATTCAAGGTCATCCTCTTCCGCCCCGTTATTCGGGGCGGAGGGGTTCTCATCAGCACCGTTCATACGGGGCGGATTCAGGCTTGTTCCTGATCAAGATGGAAAGCGGCATGCACCACGCGGGCAGCCTCCTCAATGTCACCCGCATCCACCGTGGTGGAGATACGGATTTCGGAGGTGGCAATCATGCCCGTAGCGATGTGGGCATCGGCCAAGGCTTGGAACACCGTGGCAGCCACACCGGCGTTGGAGCGCATACCCACGCCCACCACCGAGAGCTTGGCAAGACCGGAATCGGTGTCGATGTAGGCCTTTTCACCCAGCTTGGGCAGAATCTTCTTGAGGGCGGACTGAGCCTTACCGAGGTCGTTCATGTTCATGGTGAACGACTGGCGGGCCATGCCGTCATGCGCGGTGTTGGCCACAATCATATCCACGTTGATTTCCGCCTCGGCAAGGGCGGTCAGGATAAGGGCGGTGTAAGGCACGGGGGCCGTGATGCGGGAGATGGTGACGCGAGCCTGATTGCGTTCAATAGACACGCCGCGCACGGCGAGACTTTCCATAGCAGAGTTTTCTTCTTGCACGATAGTACCGGGGTTAGTGTTCATGGAATTGCGAACTTCAAAGACAACGCCGAACTTCTTGGCGAACTCGACGGAACGGGCCTGCATCACCTTCGAGCCGCTGGAGGCCATCTCCAGCATCTCCTCGTAAGAGAGCACAGGAATCTTGCGGGCGTTTTTCACCACGCGGGGGTCACAGGTGTAGACGCCGTCCACATCCGTGTAAATCTGGCAGATATCCGCCTTGACGGCGGCGGCCATGGCAATGGCGGACAGGTCGGAACCGCCGCGACCGAGGGTCTGGATTTCACCCTCTGCGGTCACGCCCTGGAACCCGGCGCACACCACAATGTAGCCTTCCGAAAGGGCTTTTTTCACGGCTTCGGCGGTGATGGTTTCAACACGGCCGCGCGTGTGGCTGCCGTAGGTCTGAATACCCGCCTGCTGCCCCGTGAAGCTCTTGGCCTTGTGGCCCATGTCGGTAATGGCCATGCAGAGCAGCGCAATGGACTGCTGTTCACCCGTAGCCATCAGCATATCAAGCTCGCGTTCGGGCGGGTTATCCATCACCTGATGTGCCAGACCGATAAGCTTGTCGGTCACGCCGCTCATGGCGGAAATCACCGCCACCACTTGATTGCCGCCCTGCTTCGTCTCAATGAGTCTGCGGGCCACGTTGCGGATGCGGTCGATGGTGCCCACGGAGGAGCCGCCGTATTTCTGTACGATGAGTGCCATAGTTGTTATCTGTTAAATTGTTCGATGCGGAAGACCACGGGGTGCGGGTCAATGCTGTCGTTATCGGAAAGTTCTTTCAGCGCAGCGCGCAGGGTACCCCATGGGCAGGCGTGCAGCTTGAACACCAAATCGTTGCTGCTCTCGGTGCTTTCTGCATCCTCTTCCTCATGCGGGGTGGAGGTGGTGCCGGAGATGCCGATGCCGTGCTTGGCCAACGCGGTGGCAATGGCGGCAATCACACCGGGGCGGTCTTTCACCAGGAAACGCACATAGTAGGGGGTCACCGTGTCCTCCTGCGCCATGATACGCAGCTTCTTGGTGTAGGGGTGGAAACCCGTGTGGTACTGCGGGTGGCGGCATTCGCGCATGGCCAGCACCACATCACCAATGACAGCAGAAGCCGTGGGATTCTTACCCGCGCCGCGACCGTAGAATACGGTTTCGCCCACAATGTCACCCTTCACGGCAATGGCGTTGAACACGCCGTCCACCTTAGACAACAGGTGCGTCTTAGGCACAAAGCTGGGCTGCACGCGCAGTTCGAGGGAGTCGGACTCCTCATGCCGCTTAATCACCACCAACAGCTTGATGGTATAGCCGAGGTCGTGGGCGAATTTGAAATCCATAGCGGCCACACGCTCAATGCCGTACACGGAAATCTTGTCCGTCTCCACAGGCGTACCGTAGGCCAACATGGCAAGGATGAGGGCTTTATGCGCGGCATCCCAACCGTTCACATCGAGCGTGGGGTCGGCTTCCGCATAGCCCTTGCGCTGGGCGGCAGCCAAGGCATCAGCGTAGGAAACGCCCTTCTTCTCCATCGAGGAAAGAATGTAATTGCTGGTGCCGTTGATAATGCCCGCAATACCCTGCACATTGTTGCAGATAAGGGAGTTCTGCAAGCTCTGAATGATGGGGATACCGCCGCCGCAGGAGGCCTCGAAGTACAGCGGAACGCCTTTTTCAGAGGACAGGGCAAAGAGTTCGCTGCCGTATTCCGCCAATAACGCCTTGTTGCCTGTCACCACGGGTTTCCCCGCGTTGAGTGCCGCTTTCACCAGCTCGTAAGCCTCTGTGGTACCGCCGATAAGCTCGATAATGATGTCAATCTGCGGGTCGTCCACCAGCTCATGCCAATCATCAGTCAGCAGAGCGGGGTCAATCTCCACCTCGCGCTTGCGGGACAGGTTGTGAACGGCCACCTTTTTCACACGGAAAGCCATCTGCACGCGGGCTTCCAACAACGCGTGGTTGCGGCACAGGGTTTCATACACCCCCGTACCCACGGTTCCCAGCCCGGCAAGACCAATTTGTAACGGTTCACCTGTCATGCGCGGCGGGTATTGTAAAGGCTTTCCCTGTTAAAAACAAGCCTATATTCTGTCCGCAAAAGATTTTTAGCGAAAAGTTGAAGATTGAAGGACTATTCGGGAGCACGCCCCGAATCCTAAGCAGCCATGAAGATTTACCCCTTGCACGCCGAATCCTTTTCCTCTACAATCGGCGGCATGCAGAAATGGATATTCCTTGCGCAGAATGTGTTTGCCGTCATCGGGCTTGCGCTGCTTTTTTCTAAGCTGATATCACGACTGTTCGGGTTGCGGGCGCATCCGGATTGGCTGGTGGCTCACCCTGTTTGGATAGCGGTGTATTTGGCGGCCATGCTGATCTTGGCGGGAGGCTGCGTGTACGGCTACCACCGCCTGTTCGGCGAGAAGGATGAGTCGTGCCGAGAGGAGTACCAAGAGAAAGTTTACCCCGCACCGAGTGAGGAAGACATCGCCGCTGCCCGCCGCCTTTGCAGTAAACCTGCGGTGGTGCTGCGCAGCACCGCAGTCAACGAGCTGCCTGCGGGTTATGTGAGCTGTTTGGGGCGCGTGGCGTGGCAGCTGCCGGGGGAAGAATGGCCCACGGATGCCGAGGGAAAGCGCTTGGAACCCTTGGCAACGCTCTTTGTGCCTGATTTGCCCGCGGTACCCGATGCTCTGAAAAAGGTGGCACTCATCACCATCTACGCCCCCTTTGCAGAATACGTCGACCCCGATGAAGACCCGCGCATGGGCTGTGTCATCCGCACCTATGCGAGCTTAGAGGGATTACGCCCCTGCAACGCCGTGTCAACGCATTGGAAAACCTGTCTGCTCACCCCCGTGTCCGTGGTACATGATATGCCGGACTTTATTATCGATTCCGATGAGAAGGGGGAGGCTCAGGAGGCCTACGCTGCCTTCTTTAAGAAATTCGGGTACGATAACTATGCGGCACAGGTGTGCAACGCCCATTACGAGACGTGTGCCACGCCCGATGTCTCTGCTGCTGATATAGCGAACAGCGATTTGTACGCTGTCTTTGAAACCCACAAATTTGGCGGCTATCCCACCTATCGGCAGGATACGCCGGACAGCCCCGACGGCTATCCCTATGTGATGCAAATTCACTCTGATGTCGCCGCCGAACTCAATATCGGCGATGTCGGTAGCTACTATTTCTACTACAACGCCGAGAAGAACGACTGGCGCGTTGAGATGGATTGCTATTGAGCCGCCGCACGTCTTGGGGGCGCATGCCGCAGGGGGGGGGAGAGTCTAACAAAATGCTCACCATGCCCGCACTGTGCCGATACCCTGCTTTATCGTGGCGTAAGTTGTTTATATTTCTGCCTCTTGCAGGAAAATGGCGGAGGTGCCAAAACTTCATCAATGGTGAGGTGGACGGTGAGGTTTGCACCGTTCTGTTCATTATTTCCTTGTTTTCGGGCGGTTCCTGTTATATTCTTCTCTCAACCGGTACAAACTAACCGTTAGATTTTCAATACCATGAAACGTTATTTCCTTTCCGTTCTCGCCGCCGTTGCCGCGCTCAGCGCCTCTGCCGCCGATGTTACCAAGCCGCAGGACTACCTGACCCTGCACAAAGTGACCGACCACATTTACACCATGCGTGCCCAAGCCGCCGAGGTGAAAGCGCTGGAGATTGACATGAGCAACGTGCTGGGGCAGAACTCGGTGAACGAGCGCGCGCAGCGCATGGGCTGTTCCGCCGTTACCAACGGGCGTTACTACGGGCGCAATCTGGATTACTTCCGCTCCGACCACCCTGTGTTTGTGATGTGGGTTGACCGCGGTGAGGGCACCGCCGCCTACATGGGTGTGACCGCCTCTCCGCAGCTGTACCTGAGTGTGGCAAGCGACATGAGCATCGGCAAACCCGATATCCCCGAACTGCAAAAGCACAAGGAACTGCTGATGAGCATGCCCGCCGATATGATGGACGGCGTGAACGAACACGGCGTTGCCTGCAACATCAACATGATTGATGCACAGGACTCCAACATCACCGACAAGGGCACTAAGCCCGGTGCCGCGACAACCATCAATTCCGTGCATGTGGTGAATTATATCCTTGCCCACGCCACCAGCGCCAAGCACGCCGTGCAGCTGCTGGAGAACGCCAACATCGTCTTTGCCGACCACAGCCCCACGCTGCATTGGATGATTTCCGACAAGCACCACACCTTTGTGGTGGAAGTGAAGGACGACAAGATGGCTGTGACCGACAAGCACAAGGTGATGACCAACTACTACCTCACCACTCCCGAACTGACGCCCCACTCCTGCGGTATCGAACGCGCCGACATTCTGCGCCGCCACTACAACGAAGCCACCTCGGTGGAGGGTATGCGCCGGCTCATGCGCCGCGTGACCTATTCTCAGTCCTACTCGTGGAACACCACCCCCTTCTGGTACTCCGAGTTCTACGACAATCCCGAAAAGGGCATGAACTTCTCCATCAGCACGCCGCATGATGACAAGGCGTTCCTGAAGTACCTCAACGCCAGCATCAGCCAGTTCGAGCACAGCTCCCACACGCACAACCCCTGGATGGTGTGGGAAACCTCCTACAACTGCGTGTACGATATGGAGGCCAAGACCCTGCGCCTGACCACCTGCGAACAGTGGGATGAGTTTGTGGACTTCAAGCTCTGATGCCGCCGCACAACCTAAGACCTTTTCTCCCCGAAAAAGATGAAAAAGACGCTCTTTACCGCCGCGCTGACCGCCCTGTCCGCCGCCGTTGCCTGTGCCGATGACAACCTCATCAGCCCCTGCTTCAACCCCGATGCCAACGAGGTGTACCTTGAAGTGCTCGGTGTCCGCGCCCAAGGCAAGACCAATCAAACCCGCTACAATTTTGTCGGTTCAAGCCAGACCATCTACTACGGCATTGCCGAATGGCTGACCCTGACCTTGGGCGGCTACGAGGCTTGGGACCGCGGTCGCATGAAAAATCCCGGTTCGTCCGACATCCGCTCCCATTACCGCGAGGTGGAATACGAATTCTCCATCATGTTCAACGGCGCGTTATCCGATAAGGATTTCGTGTCCATTGAAACTTACTATGCCAACAACCGCAACTCGCTGCACGAACATGAAAGCCAGTTGGAGCTGACAGGCTACTACATGCACCAAGGGGAGCGCTTTACCCCCTTCTTCGACTTCGGTATGCAGCAGTCCGTGGACCAAGGGCGCAACAACGATATCGAGGGCTTCGGCGACATCGGTATCTACACCAAGCTGACGGATAATTCGGGCGTGACGGTTGATTTGGCACTTGCCCATGCCTCCGCCACGGGGCAGCGCGTTTCCGCCACCCTGAACGTGGAATACGGCTACCAGTTCAGCAACAAGCTCGGTGTCATTGTCGGTATGGCCACGCTGCTGCGCGATACCGGTAAGCACTGCCACAACGGCGAGGCCTACGACCGCCAACGCTGGTCCACCGCTTACCACGCGGGCTTCCGCTACAAGTTCTGATACCGCCCGCACCCTCTGCCGGAACTTTTTCCCCCGCCTGTCACTCGACAGGCGGGGGCTTGTTTTCGGGGAAAGCACGTCCCAAACCAACTGCTTCAAAAATACGGCTTTCGGCAGAAAATAGTTTGCATTTCCGAAAGAAAAAGAATATAATGACTGAAGATTGAGACGCAATCGTCAGTTGCGTTTGTCAGAAACAACAGCATTTTCCTTTCGTTATGGTTATCTACATTGTCAGCGACGGCAAAAAAGGTCACCTTTCCCAGACGCGCGGTTTGGCACAGGCTCTGCTGGAGCAGGCCCGCGAACGCGCACCGCAGCAAGAGCACTCCTGCCACGAGATTGATGTGTCGGGCAAGGGCTTTTTCTCTAAACTTTTCTACAAGGGCAAGGAGCTGGATTTACCCCGCCCGCACCTCATTCTCTGCGCGGGTCACGGCACGCACTTAGCGGCATTGAGCTTGGCGCGGCACCTGCGCTGCCTGTGCATGGTGTGCATGAAGCCCAGTCTTCCCATCGGTCTGTTCGACCTGTGCATCACCCCCCGCCACGATTTGCAGGACGGCAAGCCCGTCTCCCCGCGCATCTTTGCCACCAACGGTGCCATCAACGGCATCCGACCCGCGCCCGATGTACCCAAGACGGAGACGCTCATCCTCATCGGCGGTCCCAGCAAGAGCTACAAGTGGGAACCGGAGATGGTCATCAACCAGCTTTCCACCATTGCCCGCCACACGTCTACGCCCATAGTGCTCACCACTTCGCGCCGCACGCCTGCGGACTTTGCCTCTGATGTAGCGGTGGTCTGCCCCAGTATGCGCGTGATTCCTGTGGAGGAGACAGGTCCCAACTGGGTGGCAGAGCATTTGGCCAAGGCCAAAGAGGTGTGGGTGACGCAGGACAGCGTGTCCATGGTGTATGAATCCCTTTCCTGCGGTGCCCCCGTGGGCATCATTGAGATGGCGGCCAAGGACGGTCCCCACAAGCCCGATGCCTCGCGCATTGCCCGCGGCCTGAACATGCTGATTGAAGACGGCAGCGTGTGCCGCTTCACGGTTTGGGCCAAGACGCACGAGCTGCCCAAGAGCGACAAGGCGCTCAACGAGGCCGCCCGCGCCGCTGCCTACATTGTCGAGAAATTCCCCACGTTGTTACCATGAAGGTGATGCATCTCCTCCCCTCCCTCAGTTCGGGCGGGGTAGAACAGGTTGTGCTGGAGCTGTGCCAGGGGCTGGGTGCCGCCGGGGCAGAGAACGTTGTTGTCTCTGCGGGCGGTGCCATGGTGCCGTTGGTGGAAGAAGCGGGGGCACGCCACATCACCATGCCTATCGGCAAGAAGAGTCTCTTTACTCTCGGTCAGGTGGGGCGGCTCAAAAAGCTGATTCAGGCGGAACAGCCCGATGTGCTGCATCTGCACTCACGCGTGCCTGCGTGGGTGGGGTATCTGGCATGTAAGCGTCTGCAAAAACCGCAGCGCCCTGCCCTTGTCACCACCTTCCACGGGTTCCATTCCGTGAACTTCTACAGCGCCATCATGGCCAAGGGAGATAAGGTGATTGCCGTTTCCCGCTGCATGAAGCAGCATATTCTGGAGAATTACCCCGAAACGCCCGCAGACGATATCGTGGTGATTCCCAACTCGGTGGATACCGAGACAAACCGCGCCGATTACCACCCCGCGCCCGAATGGTTGCAGCAGTGGCGGCAGGATTACCCCGAACTGGCGGGCAAGTACACGCTCTGTCTGCCGGGGCGCATCACGCGTCTGAAAGGCGCGTTGCATTTGGTGCCGATTCTGAAAACGCTCCGTTCGCGCGGCATTCCCGCCCACGCCGTGATTGTGGGTGAGTGTAAACCGGGCAAAGAAGCCTTTAAGGAGGAAGTGAAACGCGCCTTTGCCGAGGCAGGGCTGTCTGACTGCGTATCGTGGACGGGACACCGCCGCGACCTGCGCGATATTCTCTGCGTGTGCGATGTCACCCTCTCGCTGACCACTCAGCCCGAATCCTTCGGCAAGACCACGCTGGATGCCCTGGCTCTGGGTCGCCCTGTGGCGGGTTACGAACACGGCGGCGTGGGAGAACAGTTAGAGGTCTTTTTACCGCAGGGCAAAGTGCCCGCCAACGACCCTGCCGCCATGGCTGAGAAGCTGACCGAATGGTACGGCAACCCCCCTGCCCCCATACTGCCCGTACCCGCCCCCTATCGCCGTCAGGACATGATTAATGCGCATCTCGCCCTGTATGAAGACCTTGGCGCTCACTGAGACGGTACCGCTGCCCCGCCCTACGGACAAGCTGCGGTTGCTGCACTACAGTCCCTCCATGGGTATGGCGGGTCTGTCCCGCATGGCAGCCGATGTGGCGGGCTGCATGCAGATGGAGAGCATGGCCGACAATCTGGTGCTTGCCCCCAACGGCAGCGTAAGCAGCATGCTGGTGGCAAACGGCATCACCTGCCGCCGCGCACAGCGTCTGCGTCTGCTGCGCTATGTTCATGAAGCCAAGCGCGTTGCCCGCCACGTGCGCCGCAGCGGGGTGCATGCGGTGTTGCTGTACGGTCTGCCCGCCGTACGTTTGGCGTGGCTGGCCTGCCGCCGCCTCCCCGCCGAGAAGCGCCCCAAAATGATAGCCGTTCTGCCGGGCATTGCCCGCGGTTTTCTGGCGGAAACAGCCCTCAATTTCTGTGATGCCGTTGTGGTGAACTCGCGCACGCAGCGGCAGATGTTGCTGGAAAAGCACCCGAAGTTGAAAGTACCCGCCGAATACATTTGGGTGATTCCCTACGGCGTGGACGAGCTGCTGTGCCACCCGCATTTCAAGGTTTCCAATGCGTGGAAACAGGATTGGGAACGCCGCCACCCACAATTTCACCGCAGCCTTTCCCTGTGCATTCCCGGCAGCATCTCCCCCGTGCGCGGGTTAGAATATCTGCCCGATTTATTGCACGCCCTTGCCACGCAGGGAGTGCGTTCCCATGCCTACCTTGCGGGCGATGTACGACGGGCGGATGCCTCCTACGTCGGCAAGCTCAAAAAGCATTTCCGCAACAGGAACATGGAGTCCTCCGTCACCTGGCTGGACCCGCGGCAAGGCATGCGCGAAATCATGGGCGTATGCGATATCACCCTTTCCCTTTCCACCCGCCCCGCTACCTATGACCGAGCCATTTTGGAGGCACTTTCGCTGGGGCGTCCCGTAGCGGGTTTTGACCACGGTGCCGTGGGCGAATTGCTGAACACCTTTTTACCCGAAGGGCGCGTTTCGCCCGGAGACCTGCCCGCCATGGCAGACACTCTGGTGCAATGGAACACATACCGCCCTGACCTGCCCGACACCATCCCCTACCCCTATCGTCTGGGCGACACCGCCCAATCATTGGCGAATCTCTGCCGCATGCTGCTGACCGCAGAGTCGGCATAAGGTTCAGTAGGAACAGCGTTTCAGACCTTCGCACTCCTTTTGCGTTCGCGCTCCGCCAGCGCCAGTTGCACGGCGTTGGCAAAGTTGTGGCAGAACACGTAGAACACGGGGCCGATGTAAGCCATGGGCGAGGCGTAGGGCTGCCCCGCAATGTAGAGGGTGAGGATGGTATTCTTCTGCCCCAGCGCCTGTGAACATTCGCGTTTGAGTTCGGGGTAGCCCAGTCGATACCCCAACAGGAAGCCCAGCAGACAAATGACACCCGCGCCGAGGGCCATGGGGGCCATATCCAGCCACGAGACACCGAGTTTCACCACGCGGTCGGTACCGCTTGCCGAGATGATGGAGAGGTTGAAAATCCACACCCCCAGCGAAAAATCGCGCAGTTTCGGTGCCCACGCCTTGCAGCGGGGGTACACCAAGCGCAGCACCACGGAGATGATGGCGGGGGCAGCCAACACGGTGAAGAGTTGTTGTGCCACCAACCACATGAAAGCGGTATACTCCAGCTGCGCATCATGCACCACCAGCGGCAGCACAAAGGGGGTCACGACGGCAAAGACGGCGTGACTGAGCACCATGGCGGTGGTGGCAAACTCTACATCCGCCCGCAGCAGATTAATGATGACAGGGATGGCCGCCGCCACAGGAGCCGCGCCGCAGTAGTACAGAGATTCCGCCAAAACAGGGTAGCCCGCCGCGCGAGCCACCGCCCAAAAGCCCAGCCCGATACACTGCAGCGCCACCAGCAGCACCAAATGCAGCCGCCGCGGCTTCATGCGCGAGACATCCAGCCCGATAAAGCTGATGGTGAGCATGATGGCAATGCCGTAGCGCAACCACCCCTGCCACGGCGCCAACTGCGCGTGCAGCAAACCACCCACCACAAAGGCCAAAACCATGAGAATACTTCGCATCGTCCTAACGCACCAGCCTGCTTACAACGTACCAATCATAAAAAAAACACCGCGCGGTCAAGCCGCGCGGATATTTTACGCTTTCAACTATCGTCTGTCAACCCTCAACTTTTCTTCTCGGTCTGACGCTTTTCGGCAATGATGGTCGTCACGTCCTCATCCTTGGGCTTGGGGTAGGCAATGCGGTTGTGGTGCATGGTGCGGATGGTGTTGAAGAATGATGTTTTCATCACCTCGATATCGCCCAGCGTCAGCCCGCTGTCCTGCAAGTGACCATCCAGAATACGACCCTTGAAAATGCCGTTAATCATGGCGCGGATATCGTCCTCCGTGGGGTGTTGCAGGGAGCGCGTGGCGCTTTCCACGGCATCGGCCATGCTCACAATGCCCGATTCGCGGGTCTGCGGAATGGGTCCTTTGTAGGTAAAGATGGCTTTGTCCACCTCCTCAGGACAGGTGTCGATAAGACCTTCCTCAAACTTGGCTTTCTCCGACTCATACAAATCGGTGGCCTTGCGGTAGAAGAAATAGGCGGTGGACACGCCGTGATGCTCGCGGATGGCGTTCACGATGCGCTGGTTCAGCCCGTGAGCAATGGCCAAATCCACACCGTTCTGCACATGCCCGATGATAATGCGGGCGCTGGCCTCAGGGGTCAGTTCGGAGTGTGGGCTGGTGGTGTAATCCACAATGTTTTCCGCAAAATACTGCGGGTTGGGGATTTTGCCGATGTCGTGATACAGACCGCAGACACCCGCGCGCGTCACATCGGCGCCGATGGCCTCCGCCGCCGCTTCGGACAAACGCTGCACCACCAGCGCGTGGTGGAAGGTGCCGGGGGCGGCAATCTGCAACTTACGCAGCAGGGGGTGGTTCATGTCCGCCCACTCCAGCCATGTGATGGGGGTGGAAATGTTGAACAGGCGCTCCAAGGCGGGCATCATGCCGCCCACGAGAGCCGCCAGAATGAAGTTGACCGCCAGAGTAATCCCCACTTCCGCCGCAAAGCTGCCGAAATGGAAGCCGTTTTGCAGGGCGCTGAGCAACAGCGGTGCCTGTTCCCCCGAAGCCTGTGTTTTCAACACCATCAGCACAAAGACGGAAATCAGCACCATGCAGCCCGACAGGAAACCCGTCCGCAGAATCTGCTCGCGCTTGTGCACGCGCCCCGACAGCAGGGCGCAGGCGGAACCGACCAGCATGTTGATGATGCCGAAAGAGAGAATGACGTGCAGCGGCGTACCGTCGGGGAACAGCGGCAGACCGAACACCGTGCAGCACAGGGCGGCATAGGCACCGAGACGGCGCCCAATCATCACGGCAAGAATGGTGGGAGCCAGCAGATAGGGCATCCACAGCAGCATCTGCCCGTCGTTGTTGAAACCGGGAATCACCCCCTTACAGGCGGTCATGGCCACCAGCAGCATCATTTCCAACACCACCACCGTGAGCAGCAGCATGGTGCGGCGGAAGTTGAGCAGCACGGGCAGACGGAACGCATAGCCCATGAGCAGCAAGGCCGCAGCACCCAGCACAATGACCGAGGTGCGGTACACCGCCGTCATCAGACCGGGAACGATGGAGGGCACCACAAAGCCGAACACCACTGCAGCCACCAGCGTGGCGGCAATCAACAGGCGCGTGCCTGTGTCCTGCTGCCCCACGGGGTCATCGGTATGACGGAAAAAGGAAATGACGCTGAACATAAAAGGAAGATTTTTTTGATTCAACCGAAAGGGAACGGCGGTTCGGCGGCTTTTTACCCCGCCGCCGAACCGCAGCTTAGACACCGTTACTTACGCAGCTGTTCAGGCGTGGCCTTGGTGACATCCACGTCCAGTTTCAGCTCCGGCAGCCCCTGTGCCTTGACGGTGACAGTCGCCTTGCCGCTCTTGCCGCGCTTACCGCGCACAATGGCGAGAATACGACCGTTGAAGAATTTCTGCTTCGTGTCCTTCATGCAGGTTTGGTCAACGGGGTTGCCGTTGCAGAAGCCCACCAGCTGCGCAGGGCCGCTGATGCTGAACTCCACGTCGCGGGAATCGGTGGGAACGACGTTGCCGTCCTTGTCCTTGAGTGCCAGCTCGATGTGGCAGAGGTCGCGGGCATCGCCCACAATGGCTTGGCGGTCAAGCTCGGCACCCACTTTCACGGTCTTGCCCGTGGTTACGCGGGCAGCAGTGGTCCAAGGCTCGCCGTTCTTCTTCACGCGCACTTCCAGCTTGCCGGGCTCGTACTTCACTTCCTCCCACACGAAGCGGTAATCGTTCTTGCCGACTTCAATCTGGTTCTGCTTGAAAGTCTCGCCCTCACCGCGGCGGCGCACGCCTTGGCTCTTGCCGTTCACAAAGAGTTCGGCTTCATCACCGCTCGTGTAGACCACCACGGGGGTCACTTCGCCCTCGCGGCCCGCCCAGTTCCAATGCGGCAGAATGTGGGCGTGCTTAAAGTCGGGGCGCCACTCGCTCTGGTACAGGTAGAAATTATCCTTGGGGAAGCCCGCAAGGTCAATGAGACCGAAGTAGGAGCTGCGGCTGGGAGCCTTGTTGCCCATCTTCTCCATCATGGCCATGTAGGCTTTCTTCTCCTCGGCGCTCATACCCACAATCTCATTGTTTTCATTGGTTTTGTCCTGATTGTAGGGGGTGGGCTCGCCGATGTAGTCGAAACCCGTCCACACATACTGACCCGCCACACGACCGTCGCGTTTCTGGGCGGCAAAGTCGATATCCGCAATGTTGCCCCAGCCCACGGCGGAGGTGCCGTAGCTGTTCACCTGATAGTTGCGGGTGTCGGTATTCTTCATTCTCCACGTCATGGGGAAGAAGTAGGTATCGCGAGTGGACACACCCGAAGCCGTTTCGGAGCCGTACAGCGGCTTGCCGGGGTGCAGCTCGTGGAACTTGCCGTAGCTGTGCGGCTTGTAGTTGAAGCCGAACACGTCCTCGGTATCGGCAAAGCCGTTCTTCATGCCCGCCACGGCGTTGGTACCCACGGTGTAGGGGCGCGTGGTGTCGTACTTCTTCATCTCGGCACGCAGATTGTTGCTGATGTCAATGCCGTCCTCAGTGACGATTTCAATGATTTCGTTACCGCCGCTCCAAGCAATGATGCAGGGGTGGTTGCGGTCGCGCATCACAAAATTCTTCACATCCTTCTTCCACCACTGCGGCCAGAACACGTGGTAGCCGTTCACCTTGTCGTACTTCTGGTGCTGCCAGATGTCAAACAGCTCGTCAATCACCAGCATGCCCATCTTGTCGCACAGCTCCAGCACTTCGGGTGCGGGCGGGTTGTGCGTCATGCGGATGGAGTTGCAGCCCATCTCCTTGAGCTTCTCAATCTTGCGCTCGTAGCCGCGGACATGGAAAGCGGAACCCAGCGCACCGAGGTCGTGGTGCTCGCACACGCCGTTCAGGGGAACAAGCTTGCCGTTCAGGTAGAAGCCGTCCTCCTTCCATTCAATCGTGCGAACGCCGAAGCTCGTTTCCTTGGCATCAATCTCCTTGTCGCCCTCGCGCACGGAGGTCTTGACGGCGTACAGGTTGGGGTTCTCGCAGCTCCACAGCTTGGGATTGGAGATAGTCAGCTCCTGCTCCACCGTGGCGGAGCTCTTGGGGGCAATCTCCACCGTCTTGGCTTCTGCCGTGGTCTCACCCACGCTCTGCTGCACGGTCACAGTCTTGGGTGCATCGGAATCGTTGTCCACCGTGGTTTCAATCTTCACCTTGGCGGCATCCGCCGTGATTTCGGGGGTAGTCACGTAGACACCCCAGTGCGCCAGGTGCGTGGGGGCGGTTTTCTCCAGCCACACATGGCGGTAGATACCCGCACCGGGGTACCAGCGGGTGGAAAGCGGCTTGTTGCTCGCCATCACCGCCACCAGATTCTTACCCGGTTTCAGGAAGGGGGTAATATCCACGCGGAAAGAGGCATAACCATAAGCCCATTCGCCCGCTTTCTGACCGTTCACATAGACCTGCGGACAGGCCATCACGCCGTCAAAGTCAAGGAAATAACGGTCGTTCGCGGCAGAGAAATCCGCGGGCACGTCAAAGTTCTTGCGATACCAGCCGAAGCCGTTCCACGGCAGCTTACCCGTCTCGTTGGGTTCATCGGCCAGGAAGGGGCTTTCAATGGCCCAGTCGTGCGGCAGCTGCACAGGCTTGTAGCCCGCCGCCTTGTAGTCGGGCCGGGCGGCATCCGTTGCCTTATGCAAACGCTTTACATTCTGAATCTTGTCATCTTTACCGATAAAGACAATCTCCCTCATGCCCGGCCAGCACTTTTGGTCGGTCTTGTGGAACTCAATGGAAAGCTCGCGGAGAGACCTGTTGATATCCAGCGGCACTTCCGTCATATCCTTGCCGCCCACGGCAACAACCTTTTCATACTTCTTGCCGTCCAGCTGCCAGCGCAGGGTCAGCTCCATGTCGTTGGGGCGTTCCCAGTACAGGCGCACCGACTTGATGGGCTGCTTAAAGCCGGGTCGCACCATCATCTGATGACCTTCCTTGGCATTCTGGGCACACCAGCGTGTGTCCATATTGCCATCCACCGCATACCACGCAGGGTGGTTGCTTTGCTGGCTGTCAGCCACAGCGGGCGAGCCGTATTCTTCGGGGGATTCGGGGCCGTAGTACTTAAACTGCCAGCCGAAGTCAAACGTTTCGCGATCTCCTGCAGAGGCAACACTCATGCCCATAGCGAGCAAAGGAAGTAGATGTCGTGCTTTCATAATGGATTAGGATAAGATAGAGGTGCGGGGTGCACCTGAATTTCTACTATTCTACCAAAACGGAAACGGCATTTCAAGCCAAAAAGGCGGCAGTACCGCCACACTTACGAGAGCGAGGTAAGGTCCGTTGAGGAGATGGTTAGCTGCTTTATATGATTTGCATTATGCGAGGCAACCTGTCTCGGGGGGGGTGTTGGACTTCCGCGGAAATTTAAGATTCGCAGCATCCCGAACCTTACATTTCTTTGTGTCACACTGCATGAAAGAGCACCGGCTTTTCTGCTGCTTGACGCGCGGGGCCGTCTGTGCTAGACTGCCTGTAACAACTCACCATGGCAGATTCTCTCTACACCCGCATGGCCGACACACCGGTTTCGAGCTTCGACCTCTCCCTGCGCCCGCCCGCTTTCAGCGAGTTCTGCGGACAGGAAAAGGTGAAGGAGCGTCTGATGCTGATGGTACAGGCCGCCAAGATGCGCGGCGACGTGTTGGACCACGTGCTGCTCAGCGGTCCCCCCGGACTGGGCAAGACAACCCTTGCCAATATCATTGCCAATGCGGTGGGGCATAAGCTGCACACCACCAGCGGCCCGCAGATTGAAAAGGCGGGCGATTTGGCGGGTATTCTCACCAATGTGGAAAAGGGAGATGTGCTGTTCATTGACGAAATCCACCGCCTGCACCCCGCGATTGAGGAGTACCTGTACCCCGCCATGGAGGATTTTCGCCTCGACATCATCATTGACCAAGGACCCAATGCCCGCTCCATTCAGCTGAATCTGCCCAAGTTTACGCTGGTGGGTGCCACCACGCGCGCGGGCATGCTGACGGGACCGCTGCGCTCGCGCTTCGGCTTGGTGAACAGGCTTGACTATTACTCGGCGGAGGAGCTGTGCCAAATCCTGCACCGCTCGGCGGATCTGCTGGATATCGACCTCTCCCCCGCAGGTGCCATGGCGATTGCCCGCCGTTCCCGCGGCACACCCCGCGTGGCGAACGCCCTGCTCCGCTGGGTGCGCGACTACGCCCAAGTCAAGGCAGACGGACATATCACCGATGAGGTGGCACAGGCCGCCCTCGGCATGATTGATATTGACGATGACGGCTTGGACGAAATGGACAAGCGCTTGTTGGAGACGATGATTTACAAGTTCGGCGGCGGTCCCGTGGGCTTGGCTTCGCTGGCCGTGGCTGTGGGCGAGGATGAATCCACCATCGAGGACGTCCACGAACCCTTCCTTATCATGCAGGGCTACATCAAACGCACGCCGCGCGGGCGCGAGGCCATGCCCGCCGCCTACGCCAAAATCGGCGCGCCCCTCACCCGCAGCGGTCAGGGCGAGCTGCCGCTGTAAGCACCTTTTCTTTCAACATTTCCGCTTTTTCTGCCATGACAGCTTCCCGATTTTCGTTCATGACCGCCCTGACCTGCACGCTGGTGTTTGCAGGCACGCTGCTGTGCGGCAGTTGCACGCAGATGCGCCTGCGGGCACAGGCGCGCAACTCCAACGTTGTGGTGCTTGATATCGGTCACTACTATCACCCCGAACGCGGCGGTCAGGGAGCCCGCACGCCCGATGCCCGCTACGGCAACATTGAGGAATGTGAGTTCTGGTACCGCTACGCCCGCTACACCAAAGCGGTGATTGAGAAAGCGGGCTACACCTGCATCGTCTGCAACCGCGCCGCCACCCCTACGGATAAAGAGCTGGCAGCCCTTGCCCGCGAAATAGGGGTGTACCAGGTGAACACACCGCAACCCGATGCCGTCTACCGCTCCCGCCACCACAGCAACCGCATGGCGGTGGGTATTCTGAGCGCCGACTACGCGCTGGATCAGAAGCCCGCCTGTGTGGTGTTTCTGCACCACAACAGCATGACGGATGACTGGCAGGTCTACAACAAGGGGGCCATGTACTGCAACATGGAGGGGCAGCAACTGGCCGATGCCATGGCGCAGGAGATGAACGAGAGCATTTTTGACCACGGCATGCCCAACCACGGCGTACCCTGCACCGTCATCATCCGCAACGACGGACGCCGCGGCGGCGGCGACTGGCTGAACACCTGTAACGAGAGCTACGTACCCGCCGCCATCACGGAAGCGGCCTTCCTCTCCAACCCCGAACACGCCAAGTTCTTGGGCCAGAAGCAAAACGCTGTCCGTTATGCCGAAGCCGTGGGGCGCGGCATTGTGCGCTACCTGAACGCCCGCTGACATTGCCTGCGCCAAGAGCGCAAGAAGTTTATCGCTATCCCATAGAGCAAATAGCTAAATGGGGATTTGTCGAGGTGTTTGTTCATAGATGCGCGGCATAGCCGCGCCGAATTGTAGGCCAACTTTTGACAGGATGTCAAAAGTTGATGTGTAGAACGTGCGCCGGGGCGCACGCAAGGTGAGGAGGCATGTAGATGCCGTCCGAATTTTAGCCCCACTCCGGAAGGGTGGGGATTGAGGTGGGTTGCATTACACCCCAGAGAGGCCCCCCGAATGGCGGGCCGGATTCACGCGACCGTTGCACAACTCATGCCGTTGCTGCTCGCTCTGCGTCAGACCTATACACCGCAATCCGCCCTGAACGCAGAGCGCGAAACACGTACAAGAAAAGATTCACCGTTCCCTTGCAACCACCCCGCCATTCGGCAGGGTTATGGGGGGCGTAATGCAACCCACCTTGTCCCCAAGTCTTACGACTTGGGCTAAAATTCTTATCGCCTAAAGGCTCAACGAAAGCGCGGGCTTGAGGCCCGCGCAAGACCCCGACAAATCCTAATTTTTCAAGCAAAAAAAGCGGGGCGATTTTCATCGTCCCGCTTTTACTTTCGGAAGTGGCTTTACTTATCCGCTTCGAGCTTGGCGTAAGCGCTCACCTCGTCGGGGTCGTCGCCGTGGTGCTTCTTCTCAATCTTGGTGCGGAAGAGCTTCATGATGAACACGAATGACGGCGGGATGAAGAACACACCCACGATGGAGGCCAACGACATGCCGACCACCACCACCACGCCGATGGCGTTACGCGCCAAGGCCCCCGAGCCCTCGGCGGTGAGCAGCGGCACACAGCCCAGAATGAAGGCGAACGAGGTCATCAGAATCGGGCGCAGACGCATGCGGGCGGCGGTTACGGCAGCATCCAGCAGCGATTGCCCGCGCTCCATCTGCAACACGGCGAATTCCACAATCAGAATGGCGTTCTTGGCGGCCAGACCCACCAGCATGATAAGACCGATTTGGGCGTAGAGGTTCAGTTCGATGTGGAAGAGCATCAAACCGAGGAAGGCACCCAGCACAGCCACGGGCACGGAGAGGAAGATGGAGAGCGGGAGCGTCCATTTCTCATACAGAGCGACCATGATGAGGAAGGCGCAGATGCCCGACAGGGTGAAGATGGCGCCAAGGCCGAGACCGTTCTGCACCTTCTTTTCCTGCAAGGACATTTCCACGTATTCCATGTCGAACTTCGTGCGGTCCATGTTGGCCTCGAACACCTTTTCGATGGCGGCCATCGCCTGTGCGGTAGAGTACCCCGGTGCGGGCACCACGGTAATCTTGCCGCTGTTGTAGCTGTTGTTATGGGCAACGAATTCGGTATCTTCGATATCCTTGATGGTCACCAGCGTGCTGAGCGGCACGGATTTACCCTCGGCGTTACTCACATAGAAGTTGGCAATATTGTCCGTGTTGGCACGCGCCTGCCCTTCTGCCTGCATGTAGACCTGCCACTGCTGCCCGAACTCGGTGTAGTAGTTCACGAACATGGAGCCGTTGAAGCATTGCAGCAGGGCGTTTGCTTCGGAGTAGTTGACCCCCTGTGCCAAGCACTTGTCCTTATCAATGCTGACACTCTTCTGCGGCACGGCGGGCAGCATCATGTCCGACGCATTGGCAATGGCGGGGTCGGCCTTCAACAGAGCTTCCAGCTTCTGCACCTGTTCATACAGCGCGGCAACGCCCTGACCGGTGGTATCCTCCAACACAAAGGCTACACCGTTGCCCGTACCCACACCGGGGATGGCGGGCGGGCTGGAGGTAAAGGTGATACCGTCTGCCCCGCAAAGCATCAGCGCACCCGACAAACGTTTCTGCACTTCGGCGGCCGTGGGCGGGTTGCCGGTGGCGGACACAGGGCGGTCGGCATAGGGTTTCAGGGGGATGAAGAAGGTGGCGGCGTTGGTGGTCTGCACACCAATCATGAGGTTCATGCCGATGATGGAGACGGAGAGGTCCACCGCGTCATCCTGACGGATGGTCTTGTCGATAATCTCCACATTCTCCTTCAAACGCTGCAACGAGGTACCGGGGGTCATGATCAGACCCGCAATCAGGAAGCCCTGGTCTTCATCGGGCAGGAAGCCGCCGGGCACCACCTTGGACACAGGCACAATCGCCGCGCACAGCAAACCGAGCATGGGGATGGTAATGATGAGATAGCGGCAGAGGAAGCGACAGGAAGAGGCAAAGCCGCCCGCCAACTTATCATACCCCTTGTTGAATGCGTTGTAGAAGGGGGTGAGCAACGACTTGTGACCCGACTTGGGTTTCAGCAGCAGCGCCGACAGGGCGGGCGAGAGCGTCAACGCATTGAACGCCGAAATCAACATGGACACGGCAATGGTGACGGCGAACTGCTGAAACAGCGTACCCGTGATACCGGGCAGCAGCACCGAGGGCAGGAACACGGCCGTCAGCACCAAGGCAATGGCCACCACGGGACCGCTCACTTCCTTCATGGCGGCAAAGGTGGCCTCACGGGCGTTCATGCCGTTTTCCATGTGCGCTTCCACGGCTTCCACCACCACAATGGCGTCATCCACCACCAGACCGATGGCCAACACCATGCCGAGCAGACAGATGGTGTTGAGCGAGAAGCCCAGCATGGGGAAGAAGCAGAAGGTGGTCACCAGCGACACAGGCACGGCAATCAGCGGGATGATGGTGGCGCGCCAGCCCTGCAGGAAGAGGAACACCACAATGGCCACCAGCACCATAGCCTCAAACAGGGTGTGAATGATTTCCTCGATGGAGTCACGCACAGGGGTGGTGGTATCCAAGGCGACATAGCCGCGGATGCCCTCCGGCAGCGCCTTGGATTTTTCCTCCAGCAGCGCGCGCACGGCATCGGAGGTTTCAATGGCGTTGGCATCGGCACTCTGGTACACGGCCAAGGCGGAGGACGGTTTGCCGTTCATGAGCGAAGCGAGGGAGTAGGACTGCGTTCCCAGCTCAATGCGGGCAATATCACGCAGGCGCACCGCCTGTGTGCCGCTCTGGCGCACGATGATGTCCTCGAACTCCGCAATGCTCTGCATGCGGCCTTGGTTGCGGATGGTGTAGGTGAACTCCTGACCGTCGGGCATGGGTTCGGCACCCACGGAACCGCCGGGGTTAACGGCGTTCTGTGTGTTGACAGCCTGATAGACCTCGTTCACGGCAATCCCCTTTTGTGCCATCTTTTCGGAATCGAGCCAGATGCGCACAGCGAAACGACCGCCGAACACCATCACATCGCCCACGCCCTTGACGCGCTTGATGGGATCCACCAAGTTGAGGTAGGCGTAGTTCGTCATGTCGATGGGTCCGTAGAAGCCGTTGGGCGATTCCATGGCGTAAATCATGAGGGGCAGACCCGATGACTGCTTGATGGTCACGCCCATCTGCGCCACGGCAGAGGGCAGCGAGGCCGTGGCCTGACTGTAGCGCATGTAGGTGAGCTGCTGGGCGGTGTTGGCATCCATGCCCGGCTCAAACACCACGTTGATGCTGCAGGAGCCGTTGTTGGAGGAGGTGGAGGACATGTAGTCCATACCCTCGATGCCCGACAGCTGCTGTTCAATGGGCGTTGCCACGGATTCCGCCACCTGCTTGGCATCGGCACCGGGGTAGGTGGCACTCATGGCAATGGTGATGGGGGAGATATCAGGGTACTGCGAAATGGGCAGAGACAGCATACTGATAACACCCAGCAGGGTGGTCATGATGGCGATTACCGCCGCAATGATGGGGTGTTTAATGAAAAACGGAGACATAATCGGTAAAAATGTTGTCGGTTAAAAAGCGGGCGGTTACTGTTTTTCGGCGGTCACGGAATCGACCACGGTCTTGGGCTGCACATACTTAAACGGCACGGGCGTCAGCTTGTTGACAGGTGCCCCCGCCGCCTGATTGGCACCGAAGGCCTGGGCGGCCATAATCGTGCCTTCCACCACGACGCGCGTGTCTTCCAAGCGCTCGTAGCCCATTTGCTTCAGTACCATCTCAAACACGGTACCGAATCCCTGACCGCGGGCAATCAAATCCAGCTCATCCTGTGCATCGGCCTGTTGCAGCACCAGCTCGCGGAAGTCGGCGCAACCGCTGCTGCGGAGGATGTACTCCTTCCAATCCGCCGCGCCGATGGTGGCGGGCAGCTCATCGGGCAACGGCTTGTCACCTGCGGCTTTCTGCGCCAGCGCACGGAAATCCGCCACGCCCGCCTTCTTGAGCAGCAGGTCGGCCCAGTCCGCCGCCTCGGCACCCTTGAGCACCAGAGATTCCAAGGTGAGAGCGCCCGTTTTCAGCAGAATAAGCGTGCCGACGGTATTACGGTCCACATCAATGCACTGCATGGGTTGCAGCACCTCTTTACCCTCGGCATCAGGCAGGGGGATATTCACCATATCCAGCTTCTTGATGGGCAGCATTTCGGGCGAACCGTCGGGTTTCAGCAGCACCAGCACATCACGCCCCTGCGCAGAGAGCGGGGCGCGGGCGGGCACCAGCACATTCGCCTCCGGCGCGGAGAGGAAAGCGCGTACACGCACGGGCATGCCGCTGCGCAGACCGCCGTCGGTGTTCGCCAACAAGCCGCTCACTTTCAGTGTACCCGTGGCGGTATCCAGCGAGTTATCCATGTTGTTGATGTGCCCCTTGGCGGGGTACAGCGAGCCGTCCTCCAACAGCACATCCAGCGTGATTTCGGACAACACATCCCTGCCCTTGCGGCGGGCTTGGTTAACATAGGCAAAGGTAGCCAGAGCATCCTTACCGCTGATATTGAAATCAACGCGGATGGGGTCCATGGACGAAATCGTGACCAGCGGCTGCGGGTCCTGCGGGCTGACCAAGGCACCCACCGAGGGTTTGTGAATACCCACGCGCCCGTCAAAGGGAGCGGTGATGGTGGTGTAGCCCAGATTGATTTCCGCCATGCGGGCGGCAGCCTCGGCCTGGGCCACGGCGGCGCGGGCCTTCAACACGGCGGCGTGGGCGGTCTTGACGGCGGTGGCGGCATCCGTCACCGATTTGGCGGAAACGGAACCGGGGGTTTCACGGCTCAGACGCTCGTAGCGTTCGCTGTTGGTGCGGTTCATTTCCAACGCCGCTTCCTGCTGGGCCAAGGCGGCCTTGGCCACGGAGACATTGGCGCGGGCTTCATCCAACGCAGCCTGATAGGGGGCGGGGTCGATGGTGAAAAGCACATCTCCCTTCTTCACGCGCAGACCGTCCTGCATCTCCTGCGAGGTCAGGAAGCCGCTCACCTGCGGGCGAATTTCGGTTTCCTCCACACCGCGCAGGGTGCCGAACCATTCACCCGGTATCTGCACGTCGCGCAGAATCATGGGCGTTACCTTCACCGAAACAGGGGACATAGTGGGCTTGGCATCGGGCGCGGGGGCGGTTTTCTTCCCTTCAGCCTTCACCGCCGCCTGCAATGCAGGGTCAATGGCGGGCTTGAAGGTAAAGGGCATCGTCTCAATAGTGGCAGGTTTTTCGCCCTTCTCCAAACGGCTGTTGGAGGAGGACGTTTTCATGGCGATAACGCCGTTATCGCTGTCAGACACCACGGGTACGCCCACAGGGCTGTCATACCCCTGCTCTTTGAAAATATCGGCCAGCGGCACCCCGGCATCACCCACCGCCACCATCGTCGGGGTGGAGACATAGCCGTCTGCCTCGTGCACCTCTACAGGGAACTCACCCAGCACCTTCACCGGGGCCATGTGCGGCGTGCCGTCCTTGGCCATGAAGATGATGAAGCGGTTGCGCAACTGGGTCTGCACGGCAGCTTTCGGCACCAGCAGCGGCTCAAACTTATGGGCGGGGATACGCACGCGCACGGGCATGCCGCTGCGCAGGGTGTGCGTGGGGTTGGCACAGCAGGCTTCCACGTTAATCACGCCGTTGGGTTCCACAATGCTTTCCAACGCGGCAAACTCACCGGGGATGGGGTAGGTCGTACCGTCCTCCAAATCCAGATAGATCGGCACCTTGACCGTGTTGGCGGCAGGGTCGGAGACATCTCCGTATTTGCGGTAAACATTAATCATGCTCGCGCCGTTGATGGAGAAAAGCACGCGCATGTTGTCCACAGCGCTGATATTGGACAGTTTAGAGGCAGGGCTGACAAAATCGCCGATAGAGACATCGGAGGTGCCGACCACACCGCTGTAAGGGGCGCGGACAACGGTGTAATCCAGCTGAATGCGGGCGTTATCTACGGCGGCGGTAGCCTGCTCCACCGCAGCGGCAGCGGCGTTTTCACCCGCCAAAGCGGATTTCAAATGTTGGCGGGCATCGGAAATCGTCTTTTCGGACACCACTTTGGCACCCATGCCCTCAAAGCGCTGCACATCCAGCTCGGCCATTTCGCGGGCGGCGCGGGCGGACTCCACAGAGGCCTTGGCTGCGGCCAGATTGGCCTCCGCCTGTTGCAACTGCGCCTTGAACAGAGAATCATCAATGCGGAACAGCACGTCTCCCTCCTTCACATAGGCACCGTCCGTGTACTCCTGTGCGGCAATGATGCCCGACACGCGGGGGTGGATATCGGTATCCTTTTCACCGCGCAGATAGCCGAACCAAGAGTGATGCTCCGTGACCTCCTGTTGCAGGAGGGGGAAAACTTTAACGGCGGGGGCTTTGGCCTCTGCCGCCTCGGCAGGAGCCTTGCCGCCCGTCAGACGGTCGCAGGAAGCGGTAAGCCCCGCCAGCGTGCAGGAACCTAACGCAAGAAGTAGAAGAGTATTTCTGTTCATGGAAACTTGTCGTTAATGTATAAAGGGATAAAGAAGTGTTGTCAATTTGTTATCGCTGCCGGCGGGGCTGTCCGTCTTTCGGCATCTGTTATGTACAGGCGCGCAGCATAATGAGAACCACGACAATGATGGTAATGATGCAGCCGGGGCCGATTTCTCCTTCTTTCTTCTCCGACTTGCGCCAACGGTCGGGTGAGGTCGGCGGGGTGAAGTCCTGCGGCAGCGGTGATGCCTTCTTTTTCTTGGGCAGCGGCGGCGGGGTCTGCTGTGTCGGCACCGATGGGCGAGGCTGCGTGGGGGGTGTCGGTGGCTGCCATGTTGTTGTCGGAGCCGCAACGGGATGAGGATGCTGCGCGGGTGCGGGCTCCGCAGGGCGCTGCCATGTGACCGACTGTTTGGGCGCACCGGGAACGGGAGCCGTGGGGTGCTGTGAGGCAAACTCGCGCACTCGCTGCTCCTGCTCCGCAATCATCTTGTTGAGATTGTGCGTGAGCTGAGCCGACATCACATCCAGCGAGCGGCGCTGCTTCGCCAAATCGGGCGATTCTTCATCGGGGTTAGTCGGGGTGTAGTCTTTCATGGCGTTAGTCCAAATTAAGCTCCGTTTGTTCGGGCGCTGCGGAAGCCGTTTCGGCAGAGGCTGTTTCACCGGGTTGTTCGGCAGGAGCAGCCGTGCGGATGGCATTGAGCACGGCGGTCACCATCTTCTGGCGATCTCCGCGGAAAATCCATGCCCAGTAAAGAAAATCGGCGGGGTGAATATTACCGTGTTCTTTCAGGAAACGGCGGTCTTTTTCATCCCCGAACATGATGGTAGGGTCAAGCGTGCCGTACATCTTGGCCTCTGCCTTGCGAATAATGCGCGGCAGGTAGGGAATTTCCTGAAACTCATCCGTCTCAGCAGGCAGGTCACCGGAGCGAACGGGATTGGTATTGCCGATAATGCCGCGTTGAGAAATCAGGAAATAGGAACGGCGCATGGCGGCAATCAAAAGCGTAGTCGAGGGGCTGGGTTCACCCAATACGGCATAATCCTGAACGTAACCGTGCATTTCCGCCGCCTGATAGCCGATAGATGACAAAAATTCCAATTCTTCGGGCAGAAAGAAGCGGTCTGCGGGAATGCGGGTGTTCTGCAAATAGCGCTCCACACCCTCACGAAACAGCATCATAAAACGGTCATTCCATTCCATGGGGGCATTATAGCGAAACGCCACGCCAAATCAAGAAAAAACACCTTCCCTGAGCAGCAAAGAGAATCGTCGCGAGGCATTTTCTGCGGCTGCAACTACCGCAAATAACACGCAATTGCCGCCGATGCCGTCTCTTTTTCGCTGCTTCAATTATTATTGGCTTGCCTTTACCCGAAAGACGTGCTAGTATCTCACGGCTTAAACTAACGGAATGAACGCGATTCTTGCACTAGAAGACGGAACGATTTTCGAGGGCACCTCTTTCGGTGCCACCGGTACGGTGACCGGTGAGGCTTGCTTCAACACGTCCATGACGGGTTATCAGGAAGTACTGACCGACCCCTCCTACCGCGGACAGATTGTCACCATGACCTACCCCCTCATCGGCAACTACGGTGTCTGTGAAGAGGACAACGAGAGCGATAAGCCGCAGGTGCGCGGCTTTGCCGTAGAGGAGCTGGCCCGCCTTCATTCCAACTGGCGCGCCAACGAGCCGCTGGGCGACTGGATGGCCCGCCACGGCATCCCCGGTATCGAGGGTATCGACACCCGCAAGCTCACCAAGCTGCTGCGCACGAAAGGTGCCCAGCGCGCGTGTCTGACCACCGAGCTGACCGCCGAACAGGCCGTGGAAGCCGCCAAGAACTCCGCCCCCATGAGCGGCAGCGACTTCGTGACGGAAGTTTCCACCCCCGCCAACTATCATTGGGAAGCCGAATCCCGCGAATGGAAGCTGCCCAACAAGACCACGGGCGACCTTTCCCTGTACAAAGAACTGCCCCCCGTGCAGTACAAAGTGGTGGCGTTCGACTTCGGTATCAAGCGCAACATTCTGCGCTGTCTGCGCCGCGACGGTTTCGATGTAACGGTGGTGAACGCCTACACGACCGCAGAAGAAGTGCTGGCCATGAACCCGGACGGCATCTTCCTCTCCAACGGTCCCGGCGACCCCTCCGCCCTGCCCCGCATCCATGCCGAGCTGCGTAAACTGCTGGGCAAGCTGCCCATCTTCGGTATCTGCCTCGGTCACCAGCTGCTGGGTCACGCCTTCGGCGGCAAGACCTTCAAGCTCAAGTTCGGTCACCGCGGCGGCAACCAGCCCGTGAAGGACCTCCGCACGGGCAAGGTGGCCATCACCTCCCAGAACCACGGCTTTGCGGTGGACCCCGATTCCCTGCCCGCCGATGTGGAAGTGACGCACATCAACCTGAACGACGGCACGGTAGAGGGCATCCGCCACACCAAGCTGCCCATCTTCTGCGTGCAGTACCACCCGGAAGCCGCCCCCGGTCCCAAGGACGCCGAATACTTCTTCGGTGAGTTCATCGGTCTGATTCAGGATTTCAAAGCCGGCAAGTACAACAACTGAACAACGGCGCGAGAGTAAAAGATTTTTAACTGATTCCAATCATGAGTAATACGTTAGTTATCGGCTCCCAGTGGGGCGATGAAGGCAAAGGCAAGGTCATCGACTTCCTCACCGAATCGGCAGATTTCGTCGTCCGCAGTCAGGGCGGCAGCAATGCGGGTCACACCGTGATTGCCAAAGGCAAGAAATACGTGCTGCACCTTGTGCCCTCCGGCATTCTGTGGGACGGCAAGGTGAACGTCATCGGCAACGGCGTGGTGATTAACCCCACCTCTCTGGTGGAGGAAATGGAATACCTGCACAACCTCGGTGTTGAGGTGACGCCCGAAAAACTGCTCATTTCCGACCGCGCCCATGTGGTGCTGCCCATCCACAAGGAGATTGATGCCGCGCAGGAGGAAGCCCTGGGCGACCAGAAAATCGGCACCACTAAGCAGGGCATCGGCCCGACCTACGCCGACAAGGCCCGCCGCATCGGCATCCGCATGGTTGATTTCAAGGATGCCGACCGCCTGAAGAAGGTGCTGGAAGCCCGCATCAAGACCGCCAACGAGGAGCTGGTGCGCCTCGGCTGGCCCGCCGCCGACCCCAAGGTGACGCTGGATGCCGTGATGGCCGCCGCCGATGTGCTGCGCCCCCACATCACCAACACCATCCCCGTGCTGAACAAGGCGGTGAAGGAAGGCAAGACGATTCTCTTTGAAGGTGCTCAGGGTGCCATGCTCGATATCGACTTCGGCACGTATCCCTTCGTGACCAGCTCCAACACCAGCGCGGGCGGTTGCTGCACGGGTTCGGGCGTTCCCCCCACCTCCATCGACAAGGTTATCGGCGTGTGCAAGGCCTACACCACCCGCGTGGGTGCCGGTCCCTTCGTGACGGAGGATGCCGACATTGCCGACTACCTGCACGGTCTCGGTCGTGAATTCGGTGCCACCACGGGTCGCCCCCGCCGCTGCGGCTGGACGGACGGCGTAGTGCTGCGCTTCTCCGCCATGTTCAACGGCTTCAACGAGATGGCCATGACGAATCTGGACGGTCTCGACGAGCGCGACACCATCAAGATTTGCACCGCCTACAAGATGGGTGATGAAATTCTTGAGTTCCCCCCTGCCCTCATCGAGGAATGGGAGAAGTGCGAGCCGATTTACGAAGAGCTGCCCGGTTGGAAGCAGGACACCACCAAGTGCACCACGTGGGACGAGCTGCCCGAAAACTGCAAGGCCTACGTCAAGCGCTTCGGTGAAGTCATCGGCTGCCCTGTGGGTTCCGTGGGCGTAGGCCCCGACCGCGAACAGACCATCGCGGTGCCCCACTAAAAAATGTACGAGGTACGATTTTTAAAGTTAGGCGCGGGCGTTGCCCGCGCGTGATGATAGGAACAGGTCTGACATGCTGTCAGATCTGTTCCTGTTTACTGAGGCTTCATGCAAGCCGCAACTGTAACCTAGCGCTTTTTCCTTTCGTTCCGCCATGAACTTATTTTCTGATTTCTTTTCCCGACTGACGGTGTCGAACAGCCTCACCATTCTGCTCATAGCTGTCTCGCTGTTTTATGTTATCCGGCGGTGTTTCTCTTCCCGTTCCGGCAGACAACAACGCCAAGAGTTTTACACCGATGAAGAAAAGGCGGGGTTTCTGGAATCCGCCCGCGCCGCATTCGGTGAGAAATGTATCGTCACCCACGATAGCGGCGAATTCCCCGCTGTCCACCTTGATATACTCGTCTTCCCGCCGAGCGACCGCTGCCCGTTCTACACCTTCTGCACCATGGGGCTGGGGGCACACCTCATGAATGTGGAAAAACAGGTCATAGAAGAAATGGCAAAAGCAGATATCTCCGCGCGTAGTCTGATGTTCCCCGGATGGGAGCGCAGCGAGCTGCTGATGTACATGCCTGCCGAGTGGGGTGAGCAGTGGCAGAAAGAGGATGTGCCCGATGCTGTGAAAGTATGGCCGGTTATCACCCTCAAAACTTATGCCAGCCTCATGGTGCTGAGCGATACATGGCATTCGTTCAGCATGACCCTCACACAGGGAAAGAAAGCCATCCGCCCCGGTTCGGACTTTGTTGCCTTTGTCCTGACCTCCCCCCTGCCCGATTGCAGAACCCCCGGCTTCACCCTGAAAGCGGGGGAGAAAGATGTCTCCGTGCTGCAAATGATGCCGCTCACGCAGGAGGAATACCAAAACATACAGGAATTCCATCCCTACCAATGGGTAAGGTACTGGCTGCCCGAAGACCGTGCAGCACAGCAAGACTGCATTGCAGAGAGGCTGAAACAGCTGCTGTAACAAGGGGCCTGTCAGGCACTTTTTTTGTGCCGCTCTGTCAGTGATGGCTCAGAGAAGAAAGCAGAGTTTTTTACTTGGAAAATGACGCAAAGGGGTTTTATGCTATGTACAGTTCCGCCTCTTCTACCACGAGCTTCATGTCAGCCAAATCATTCCGCAACACCTCAATCGTGGCAGCATCCGTCGGCAGTTCATCCGCATGTCCCAGCAGAAATTCCAGCGTGGTGATGAGCTTTTGAGCCATGCGAACGGCAAGGCGGGCATAGTATTTGCGATAAGCAAGAGTATATCTGCGAGCCGAATCAAGACAATCTGCCGTCTTCCCCAAATAGCGGGTCCGTTTGTCTGCATAGTAGCGCAGGGCTTCAGGTGCTGTGAGGTTGCGTCTGAACATCCTACACCACTTGTAGCATATTGAGTGCTACAATGGCAAGTATTTTCAACATTCAGCCTACAAAAACGCCATACGCCGCCATTTGCCGTTTTTGCAGGTTGCATGCAACCTGATAGGCGCACTTTTTCGATTATCAATATCCGCGCGCGGCGATTGTGGTGCCACACATTCCCCTTGACCTTGGGCGGATATTTTGATACGTTCACCGCAACTTCCCTTTTTCTGCCTTTATGAATGATGATTCTTTATCTCCGCAGGAGCGGGCATTGTTTGAAGCTGCCGAGGGCGGCAACACCGAACAGGTACGGGCTTTACTGGAGCAAGGCACGGCGGTGGACTGCCGTGACAAGTATGAAAACACCCCTCTCATACAAGCCGCAAGAAAGGGGCATCTTGCTACCGTGGAATTGCTGCTGCAACGCGGGGCGGAGTTGGATGCTTACAGCGATTGGAACACCACGGCGTTCCTTGCCGCCTGTCAGTCGGGCAATATCGCTCTCATCCGTCTGCTGTTGGCAAAGGGAGCCAATGCCTATGCCGAAAGTATCGAAGGGGATCGCGCGTTGTACTACGCGGCTCACCATGATTCTCCCGAACTGGTGGATTTACTGGCACCCTTTTCCGATTTGCCGCAGGAGGAATCAACAGGCGGCGGCGGGGCTGCCCTCAAAAAAGCATGTTCTTACGGCAATCTTCACGCCGCAGAACGGATGCTGGCATGGGGTATTTCCGCAAACACAGGGAAAGGTTGCGCTTCCGGACCTGTTTTATGGAGCGCATGTGCATCAGGCAATTTGGAATTGGTGCAGCTGTTGTTGAACGCCGGGGCTGACCCATCGGCGGCAGATTTTGACGGACAGCAAGCCATCGGCGGTGCTTTATGTGCCAACCCCTTCAATCCCGCCGTTGCCGAATTGATGCTGCAACTGGGCAACGACATCAACTGCGGTAATGAAGCGTGTGACACTCCTCTGGCAACGGCTCGATTATACGGCACCGAAGAAGCCGTGGCATGGGCTTTGGCTCACGGCGCTATCGACTTCGACGATGAAGCCAACTGACGGCGCTTACCGACCGATTTTTCTTGCTATCGCCGAGGGTAGCGGCTAGAATGTGAGGAGATGTTGTTACGCACTTTCCTTTGCTGTTCTTTTTTTGCCACCTCTGCTTTGGCGGCGGTGTCGCCGGATTGGGTGTTGGTGTTTGAGGACAATTTTAAGGGCGACAAGCTCAACACGAAGAAGTGGAGCGTGATTCCCTATGAGAACGGCACGGCACATATTGCTTGGAAGCGTTACCAATCTCAGGATGCCAAGCTGTACCGCTTCACGGGCAAATCGCTGCAACTGCGCGGGGAGTTCGGGCAGCACCGCAGTCAGAACAACCCCGATGCCCCGCAGCCGACCTACGCCAGCGGCGGCATTTGGTCGCGCGATACCTTTTCTTTCCGCTTCGGCAAGGTGGAGGTAAAGGCGCGTTTCGACGGCGTGCAGGGCTGTTGGCCCGCCATCTGGCTGATGCCGACGAACGGCGAAAGCTGGCCGAAATCGGGCGAGATTGACCTGATGGAACACCTGAACGATGATAACAGCGTCTACCAAACCGTCCATTTCTGCAACGAGGGCGGCGGTGCCACCTCCCGAACGAGCCACAAGAGTTTCGATGAGCTGAAACTGGCCGATTCCTCCGCCTGGCACACCTACGGCATGGAGTGGACGCCCGAGGGCATCACCTTCACCATTGACGGCGTGACCACTGCCACGCGCACCGCCGCTGAAACGCGCAACACCTTCGGGGAGGGCTGCAAGACCTTCCACCTCATCATCGACCAGCAAATCGGCGGCGGATGGGTTGAGGGCAGCGGCAAAAAGGGCATTGACAAAGACACCCTCTCCCGCCGTGGAGCGGTGCTGGAGGTAGCCTCCGTGCGCGTATGGTCCACACCCGATTTCCGCCACGGCACACTCTCCGAAAAGCGCAGCCAAGCCGCCCCCAAGCCCAAAGCCGCCAAGGCAGAAGCCAAACCCGCAAAAGGGAAACAGGGGAAGAAAGGCAAGTGAGGGAAAAGTACAAATCAGAAAATTTGTTAGATGATTGGGCGGGGAAATGGGCGGGGTTTGGGGCATTTTCCGCGTTCTGACAGCAAAAAATAGTTGCAATGGCGGGCATTTCGGGGTAATCTGGGGGCAGTTAAAGTCTCGATTATTATGGACGCTTCCGAGAACACCATCAATCTGTCTGAGTTGACAGACTTCCAGTTCGGCCCCGCCTGGGCGCGTGCCGAAGCCGCCAAGCCTACATACACCGAATTGCCCCGCGAACGCCGCGGCGGCAGAGACGACCGCCCGCGCAGGCAGGATGGCGAACGCCGCCCCTTTAACCGAGACAACCGCGAACGCCGCGCCCCCCGCGGTGAACGCTCCGAACGCGGGGAACGCCGCGACAACCGCCGCAACGGAGATTTCCGCGGTGAACGCCGCCAGCCGCGCGAACTGCCGCAGCCCGCAGAGGGCTACCGCGTGGAGCTTCGCCCCGCCAACAACATTCTTGAAATTTTTGCCGCCAAGGTGGCGGAACAGAAGCGCGCCCTGCCCTTGCTTGACCTCGCCCGCGTAGTGATGGCGGGGAAAGACCGCTACGACATCGTGTTCATGCAGCAGGAGAACGCCGCCAAGCTCATCCACTCCCGCAAGGCGGACGGCGCTTGCTGGCTGACCAAGGAGGAAGCCGTTGCCTACATGCACACCGCCCCCTGGTTCGGCGAGCTGTACACCACCGAACAGGTGGAGACGGAAGCCCCCAAGGGTACATTCTCCGGCGTGGCTGTCTGCACAATGGGCGGGGAGGTCATCGGTCCCGTGAACTGGCACGGCTACCAGAGCGCCCTCATGTCCCTGTACCGCAGCAAGTACGCCAATATGCCGCTGGAGGTCTTTAAGAGCCGTACCAAGCTGGAGAAGGACAACGACGCAGTGGCTGCTTGGATGGAACAGGCCTCGCACAAGACAGTGTGGAAGCCCGTGCGCGAAGGCGCCGCCGAGGTGGTGCTGGAGGACGCTCACGCCGTGGAGCAGGATTTTATCGCCCATCACTTCGATGACGTGTACGAGACGGTGGACAAGGTGTTCATCAACGGCGCGACGGAGCGCAAGGTACTTTCCCCCGGTCTGGCCGCCCATGTGGCGATTCTGGCGGACAAGACCCGCCGCTTCCCGCAGATGCTCATCCCGAACCTCTGCCACGGCATGGCCCGCCACCACATGCCCATCTACAAGTGGCACGGCAACCACTACACGGGTCCCAGCCGCGTGCGCGCCATCCCCGCCGATACGGTGCTGGCCGACCGCATGATGGCCATGGTGAACTGGAGCAAGGAGAACTCCGGCAAGAAGGCGGACGAGATGTTTGCCGCGCTGTCGGGTGTACCCGCCGGTACGGATGAAACGACCAAGCAGGTCGCCGCCGATGCCTACGCCCCCTATGTGGCCGACATGATTTGGCTGCTGGAACAGGGTTTCATTGTGGTGACCTCCGACAACGCCGTGTGGTTCCCCAAGGGTGAAACCGCCCCCGAACCCGCCAAGACCGCCGGCAAGGGCAAGCGCAAGCCCGCCAAGAAGCCCGCTGCCAAGAAAGACAAGCCCGCCAAGGCTGCCGAAACGCCCGCTGAAGCCCCTGCCGCGGCTCCTGCCGAAACACCTGCCGCCGAATAATTTTTCACGCCATGCTGTTACCCATCAATCAATACGGCGATGCCGTTCTGCGCGCCAAGAGCGAGCCTGTCACCGAGGTGACGGACGAGCTTCGCAAGCTGGCGGATGACATGCTGGAAACGATGGCCGATGCCAACGGTGTCGGTCTGGCCGCCCCGCAAATCGGTCGCAACATCCGCATGGTGGTCATTGACGTGTCCACCGATGAGGAGGACGAGGAAGAGGGCGGCGAGCCTGAAACGCTGACCGTGAACGGTGAGGTGAAGGCTGTCAACGACATCATGCCGCTGGTGTTCATCAACCCGCAGATTGAGCCCTACGGCAAGCAATACCTCTTTACCGAGGGCTGCCTGAGCGTACACAACATCCGCGCCAATGTCTCCCGTCCCGAACGCGTAAAAGCCACCCTGCCCCAGTTGGACGGCAGCGTGCTGGAGATTGACTGCGGCGGCTTGCTCGCCCGCTGTCTGCAACACGAATGCGACCATCTGGACGGTTTCCTCTTTGTGGACCGCGTGTCCTCCGCCGCCCGCCTGACGCTGACCAAGAAGCTCAAGCGTCTCGCGCAGCGGTGGTAAAGATGTACAAAGTACAAGGTACAAATCTCTTAGTTAGGCACGCTTATCAGCGTGCGAATTAAAAGAGAAAGGTCTGACATTTTGTCAGACCTTTCTTGTCTGCCCCTGCATCGAAGAGCCTATCAAGCCGCGGCATTATTAAAATACATTGTCCATCCGTCATTGACACGCTTGCTGGGGCATGGTAGCATCTCTGCCGTGCTGCCGATTGAACAGATACGCGGGGATGTGCTTGCCGCCGTGCGGGAGCCGGGCTTCTGCGTGCTGTTGAGTGCGCCCACTGGCTCGGGCAAATCCACGCGCATTCCGTTGATGCTGGATGAGGCGGGCTACGGCGCGCGCGGCACCATTCTGGTGGTGCAACCCCGCCGTCTGGCGGCACGTCTGCTAGCGGGTTATGTGGCGCGGCAATACCCCTGTGTGCTCGGTCAGGAGGTGGGCTATGTGGTGCGTTTTGATGCCCGCCGCAGCGCCGCCACCAAGATTCTCTATGTGACGGACGGTATTCTGGAACGCCGACTCACCGAAGACCCGCAGTTGCAGGGTGTTTCTGCCGTGGTGTTCGATGAGGTTCACGAACGCCGCCTGTCGGGTGATTTGTGCTTGGCGCGCGTGTTGCAGCTGCAACAGGGGGCGCGACCCGACATCGGCGTGTTTGTCATGTCTGCCACGCTGGAGCTGGATAAGCTACAGGGCTATCTGCCGCAAGCCACCGTGCTGCGGGCGGAGGGGCGTTTGTTCCCCGTGTCCGTCTCCTACTGTCCGCCTGTGCCGCGCCGCAACAAGTTCGGCTACGTCGTTCCCCCGCCCGTGTGGGAGCAATGTGCGGAGGCCGTCCGCACCCTTGTGGCCGAACCTGATGCGGGCGACGTGCTGGTCTTTCTGCCGGGGGCGTATGAAATCCGCCGCACGGTCGAGCTGCTGGAGCAAATGTCGTGGATGCGCGGGCGCGAAGTCTACGCCCTGCACGGTCAAATGACACCCGACCAACAGGCCGCCGCCGTAGACAAGGGGGACACACCCCGCGTCATCGTCTCCACCAACATTGCGGAAACCTCGCTCACCATTGAGGGCGTGCGCTCCGTGGTGGACAGCGGCACCGCCCGCGAAGCCCGCTGGGATGCCGCACGCGGTATCTCCACCCTGCACATCGTGCCCATCTCGCAAGCCCAAGCGGAACAACGCAGCGGGCGCGCGGGGCGTCTGGGACCGGGTCGCTGCATCCGCCTGTGGAGCGAGCAGGAACACAAGAGACGCGACCCCTTCCCTGCACCCGAAGTCCACCGCGCCGACATCTCCTCCGCCTTCCTGTATCTGCTGGCGTGGGGCGCGCGCTCGTTGAGCGATATCCGCCGCTTCCCGTGGCCCGATGCCCCTGCGGAAGCCGAAACACAGCGAGCATGGGCGTTGCTGGAGCAACTGGGCGCGGTGGATGAACACGGGCTGTCCGACATCGGGCGCCGCATGATGGGCTACCCGCTGCCGCCCGTGCTGTCGCGCCTGTTGGTGGCGGGTGAGGAGAGCGGCTGCCGCGCCGAAGCCGCCGCCGTTGCCGCCCTGTTGCAGGGGGAGAGTATCGCGCTGAACAGCGGGCTGTCCGACTCCCTGCGGCAAGAGGACGATTACACCGATTTTCAGGCCGAATGGCATGCCGTGCAGACCGCCGTCCGCGCCCGCTACGATACCGCTGTTTGCAGCAAGCTGGGTATCATGGCGCGTGCCGCGCGTGAAATTGCCACGAGCTTCCGTCAGCTCATGCCCCATGCGGAAGAGCCTGATTTTACCGCCCGCCGCGCCGAACTGACACGCGCGCTGCTGGGTTCTTTCCCCGACAACGTGTGCGCCGCCAACAGCACTGCCACCGCTACGGCACGTCTCACCGCCCGCCGCGGCGGCAAGATAGAGGGCAGCTCCGTTGCCCGCAACGCCGCCGTGTTTCTGGCGGGCGAAATCACCGAAATCGGCGGCAAGGGGGTGGAGACGCGACTCTCCCGCTGCACACTGCTGAACCCCGCCGACTTGCCGACAACGGAAGATGATGTGGCGGTGTACGACCCCGCCCGCAAGCGTGTGCTGAACCACCACCGCCTGTTGTACCGCGATTTGGTGCTCTCTGAAAAGGAGACAGGCGATGCCGCCCCCGAACAGGCCGCCCCGCTGCTGGCGGAACAGGTGGTGCGCGGCAATCTGCGCTTGGAGGGCTGGGACGGTCATGTGCTGCAATGGCTGCACCGCCTGACCTGTCTGCGCCAAGCCATGCCCGAACTGGAGCTACCCACCTTTGAGGAAGAGGACAGGCTGGTCGCCATCACCATGCTGTGCGAAGGCGCGGTGAGCTACAAAGAGATTGCCGCCCGCCCCGTGCTGCCGATTCTGGGCGAATGGCTGTCGGACTGGCAACGCCAATGCCTGAACCGCTATGCGCCCAAGGCTGTCAAGCTGGCGAACGGACGCGAAGTGAAGCTGCTGTACCGCGAGGACGGCACACCCACCTTCGGGCTGAAATGCCAGCTGCTGTTCGGCGTTCCCGAAACCCCGACCATTGCCGAGGGGCGCGTGAAATGTCTGGTAGAGGTGCTGGCACCCAACCAACGCCCCTATCAAACCACGAGCGACCTGCCCTCGTTCTGGCGCAACGGCTACCCGCAGATGAAAAAGGACCTTGCGGGGCGTTACCCCCGCCACAACTGGCCCGACACCGCGCCCGATGCGGGGTGATATTTTCACGAAAGAAAGCCGCGGGCTTCCGATTTTCTGTCTCGTCTACCCCATATCGGGCGTTTTTTGCTTTTCAGCGTTCGCAGAAAAAGCAGAGAAGACACTTGACGATGTGCTTTTGCATGCTATAATGAACGCGAGCTTAAAAAGCTACATTACTGTATATTCCTTCTGGGAACCGAAAACCCCGCAGGTGGCGCAACACCTGCGGGGTTGCTTCGTTTATATCATTTCAACGAAGCTTATGACCACAGCAAGCAAGTCGCAGATGTGTAGCCACATTCGTACTGTATATTCCAGCATTGTGTTGGAACCGCCGCTGCTAACAAAAGCGGCGGCACACCGATGCTATCACAGGACCCAACAAAATACAAGCAATGAGCAAAGAGTTCCATTCGGTGCGCAACATTTTACAGCAACTTTACGGAGAAGTTGCCTTGCAGCCATTGCATTCACACAAACAGGCCGTTTTTTGTTGCATGCGGGGGCGGTCTGTGGTAAATAGTTTGGTGCAATGGAAAAGACACTCTTCCAGAAGATAGCTGACAAGGAAATCCCCGCTGCTATCGTGTATGAGGACGAGCTTTGCGTGGCGTTCCGCGATATTTCCCCCGCGGCACCCACGCATGTTCTGCTGATACCGCGCAAGCCGATTCCCGATATCGCCGCCGCCACGGCGGAGGATGCCGCCCTGCTGGCCCACCTGATGCTGAAAGTGGGTGACATTGCCCGCGCCGAGGGTATTGCCGAAGGCGGTTTCCGCACCGTGCTCAACACGGGGGCGGACGGCGGGCAGACCGTGCCGCATCTGCACATCCACATCATCGGCGGGCGTTCACTGCAATGGCCTCCGGGCTAGGATACGGCGGCATGACCGCTTTTTGAAACCGCCGCTGTTACCGCCGTGAACCACGCGCCGCAGGAATCCTGTATCCGCAGCTATGAATGGGTGAATCTGCACACCCTGCAGCTGGAGTTCGGGGATGTGATGCTCCGCCTCTACTTTTTGGAGTCGGGCATGGTGCGCTGTCGCTATGTGGTGACGGCGGTGTTTGAGAATGTACCCAGCTACGGCGTTTGCCCCGAATACCAAGCCGCCCCGCCCAAGTTGGAGGAGACGGAAACGCCCGATGCCCACATCATCTGCACGCCGCGGCTGATTCTGCGTATCCGCAAGGCTGACGGCGGCTTGGAGTTCCTGGAGCGCGGCACCCGCCGCATGCTGTGTGCCGATGCCGAGGGCATGGGCCACCGCCGCAACGACCGCACGGGCGACGACTTGGTGTGGGTGCTCAAAAACATGCCCGAAAAGGCGCATTTCTTCGGGCTGGGTGACAAGCCCTGCGCGCTGAACATGCGCGGGCGGCGCTTGGAGATGTGGGGCTCCGACCACTACAAGTTCCACCCCGACAGCGACCCGCTCTACAAGAGCATTCCCTTTTTCCTGTGCCTGAACGAAGGCATGCAGTACGGTGTGTTTTTCGACAACACCATGCGCTCGTACTTCGATTTCGGCAAGAGCCGCAAAGACCGCCTGTTGTTCGGGGCGGACGGCGGCATCATGGATTACTACTTCATCATGGGTGCGGATGCGCTGGACACCGTGGGCACCTACACCCGCCTGACAGGTCTGCCGCCCCTGCCCCCGCTGTGGTCGCTGGGCTACCACCAAAGCAAGTGGAGTTATTACCCCGAAAGCGCGGTCAACGAGCTGGCCGAGCGTTTCCGCGAAAAGAAGATACCCTGTGACGCGATTCATCTGGATATCCACCACATGAAGAACTACCAAGCGCTCACATGGAACCGCGAGTTCTTTCCCGACCCGCCCGGCATGATTCAGCGGCTGGGCGAGCAGGGTTTCAAGGTGGTGACCATCATTGACCCCGGTATCAAAATCAACCCCGACAACTACGTTTGGCGCAGCGGGTTTGAGCGCAACGTCTACTGCCGCCGCCACGACGGCGCCTTGTTGCAGGGCGATGTGTGGCCGGGCAAGTGTACCTTCCCCGATTTCACCAACCCCGCCACGCGCACATGGTGGGCGGGTCTGTTTGAACGCCAGATTGCGGAGTACGGCGTGCGCGGCGTTTGGACGGACATGAACGAGCCTGTCATCTTCCCCGACAAGACGTTTCCGGATGACACGCGCCACGTGTACGACGGCTGGTCGTGCTCTCACCTGAAAGCGCACAACGTGTATGGTCAGTGCATGGCGCGCGCCACGCGCATGGGGATGGAACAGAGTGCACCGAACCGCCGCCCCTTCGTGTTAAGCCGTTCGGGCTTTGCGGGGCTGCAACGCTGGGCGGCCACATGGACAGGCGACAACACATCCGACTGGGAGAACCTGAAAATGGCCAACCTCATGGTGCAGCGTCTCTCCACCAGCGGTGTCTCCTTCTGCGGGGCGGACACGGGCGGTTTCCTGGGTCGCCCCACGGCAGAGCTGTTTTGCCGCTGGATGCAGATGGCCGCGTTCCACGTCTTTTTCCGCAACCACAACAACGGCGAGTTCGGCGGGCAGGAGCCTTGGTGCTTCGGTGCCACGACCGAGTCGATTACCCGCCAAGCCATCGAGGAGCGTTACCGCCTGCTCCCCTACCTCTACACCCAGTTCTACCGTTACCATACCGAGGGTACGCCCATCATCCGCTCCCTGCCCGTGATGTACCCCGACAACCCCGACATGTACTGGCGCAGCAGCGAGTTCTTTTTGGGCGATGCGCTCTACATTGTGCCTGTCCACCACCCCGGCGAGGCGGGGCGTTTCCTCTACATGCCGCCGGGAGCGTGGTACTCCTTCCGCACCGATCAGCCTGTGGCCGCCACAGGAGAGGAGATGTGGGTCTCTACGCCCATGAGCCATATCCCCGCCTTTGTGCGCGGCGGTTACATCATCCCTCGCTGGCCTGTGCAGCAATATGTGGGCGAGCTGCCCGACCCGCCTGTCACCTACGACCTGTGGTGGGCACCCGAAGCCGCCGCAACCAGCAGCCACTACGAGGACGCGGGCGACGGCAGCGAATACCGCGGCGGCGATTACCTGCTGCACCGCTTCCGTTACGAATCGGGGCTGCGCGGGTTCACCCTCACCGCCGAACACGAGGGAACACGCCCCTGCCCGCACGCCACCGTCACGCTGGCCCTGCATGCCCTGCCGCTGAACGCCACGCCCACGCTGACGGCGGACGGCAAGGCGGCGGAGATGAGCTTCGATGAAACGCAGCGCGTGTACCGCGCCGAAATCCCCGCCCTGTTCAAGACCTTGGAGGTGCAGTTATGAACCGTCAAACGCTGGATAAAATCGTCAACCGACTCGACACGCTGGAACCGGGAGAACTGCGGCAGGTGTTCATGCGCCTTGCCGCCGACAAGGGGCTGTTGCAGGAGGTATTTGACACGCTGCGCGACGGCATCATCCTCTTTGATTCCGAGGGGCAGGCGCGCTTTGCCAACAAGGCCGCCGCCGCCATCTACGCCCGCCCGCTCCACGAGCTGTTGAGCGTGCCGTTCGAGGTGCTGACGGGGCACACCTGTCTGTGGGAGGAGCTGAAAGACAGCGGCATTGCCCTGACCCGCGATTTACAGGTGAATTACCCCGAACGGCGCCACTACAATTTCCTGATGAGCCCCATTGCGGGCGGCAGCGAGTACCTGCTCTTAGTGCACGATGACACCGAAAAAGTCACCCGCACGGAGGAGAACGCCGAGGCGGAGCAGATGAATCTGCTCTCGTTCATGGCGGGGGCGGTGGCACATGAAATCGGCAACCCGCTCAATTCGCTGGGGCTGAATCTGCAACTGCTGCAACGCAAGCTGAACAATCTTTCCGAACCTGACCGCAACAAGCTGATGCCCCTGCTGGAGAGCGCCTTGGATGAGACGCACCGCTTGGACACGCTGCTGCGGAACTTCCTGCAATCCATGCGCCCCAAGACCTTGGAGCGCGACAAGGTGCAGGTGAACGAGCTGATTCAGCGCGTGCTGGAGGTACTGGAACCCGAAATCGCCCCGCGCGGCATTGCCGTGCATCTGCAACTGCATGACAACTTACCCGAATTGGATGCGGACGGTTCGCAGCTCTTCCAAGTGTTCTACAACCTCATCCGCAACGCCTACCAATCCATCCCCGGAACGGAGGGCGGCATCTACATTCAGACCGATGCCAACGACAACGATGTCCGCATCATTCTGAGCGACACCGGCACAGGCATTTCGCACGAGGTAATGGGCAACATGTACGAACCGTTCCGCACCACCAAGAAAAAGGGCAACGGTCTGGGGCTGCTCATTGTGCGCCGCATCATCAAAGACCACGGCGGCACGCTGGGCTTTGCCTCCAAAGAGGGGCAAGGCACCACCGTCACCATCACCCTGCCCCGCGCCGACCGCGTGGTGCGCTTGCTGACGTGTTGAAAAAAGGAAGTTGAAGTCTACACGCGCCATCGAGCCACACTTTGTAATTGACTTTCAAAGCCACCGACAACACACCCGACGGCTATAAGGGCGGGTAGCCAAGCGCAGTGCGGTAAGATTATTCGCCGTTTTCGTTTCTATGCGGCTTCAGGCCAGGCAGCCGGGGCAGTTCCGCACCATGTGACCGGGGGCTATTTCCACCAAATCCGGCGTGCGGTCGGTCAGGCACAGCGCGCTGTTACCGATGATGTTTCGGGGGCGGAAGGCACAGCCGCAGACAGGCTGTTTGAGTGTGGGCGGCAAGCCGGGGATGGTGGGCAGATGCTCCCCCTTGGCGTGGGTACCGGGAATGGAGGCCATGAGCGACCGCGTGTAGGCGTGGCGGGGGTGGGCGAGCAGCTCTTCCGTAGCGGCGCTCTCCACAATGCTGCCCGCATACATCACCTGAATGCGGTGGGCATATTGTTTCACCACACCCAAATCATGGGTGATGAGGATGACGGCGGTACCCAGCTCCTGCTGTCGGGATTTCAGCAAATCCAGCACCTGTTTCTGCACGGTAACATCGAGTGCCGTTGTGGGTTCATCGGCAATCAGGATTTCAGGGCGGGTGATGAGCGCCATGGCAATCATCACACGCTGGCGCATGCCGCCGCTGAACTCATGGGGGTAGGCTTTAGCGCGCTGCTCGGGGTCGGGAATACCCGTGCGCGCCAGCTCCTCCACCGCCAAACGGCGGGCTTCGCGCCATGAAAGACCTTGGTGAATCACCAACGGCTCGGCCACCTGGTCGCCGATGCACATGCAGGGATTCAGGCTGGTCAACGGGTCCTGAAAAATCATCGAAATGCGGCGCCCCCGCAGGGTGGAGAATTCTTTTTCGGACTGCTTCAGCAAGTCACGCCCCGCATACAGGGCGCGGCTCTCCTGCGGAATCTCGGCAGGGGGGCGCGGCACCAGCCCCATCAAGGTGGAGCAGGTGACGGACTTACCGCTGCCCGACTCGCCGACAATGCCCAGCGTCTCCCCTGCCGACAGGTCAAAACTCACATCATTCACGGCATAGGTAACACTGCCGCGCATGCGGAAGGAAACACTCAGATGCCGGACCTGTAACAAGGGAGAACTCACGCCCGACATGGTACACGGCGAGCGGCGTCAGGTCAAGCCGAGAATGGCATCCCGACTGTCCGTTCCTCCAAATCTGAGGCAATTTCGCCTTCTGTGCGTTAAAATGTTACTTTTTCCTTGATTTTATCAGACTGCTGTAGATATACTGGCAGTAACCCGCACGTCCATGAAACGCATCTCTTCCCTGTTCTCGGTTCTTTTACTTTTGTGTGCAACGCTGCTCACCAGCGGGTGCATCAGTAGGATTGTTTGGAACAACAGTTTCCCTCAAAAGACGATTGACTGTTATGTTAAGACCGGCGATTTAAATAAAGGGCAGTCCGTTTATCGTGATTCGCAGGGATTCTACGTTGAGTTAAATCGTCGTTTAAGATACGAAGGTCCGCACTATACGCATTCCTTCCCCGCAGCTTATGCTCAAAGGCCTCAGGTGGGTGATATTGACGATCAGGAAATCGTACAAATTCCGGCTTCTTTCGCCCAATACCTATTAGGTAACGAAGGCTCATCCGTACCCACGTGGATGGCCCCTAAAAAGACCTCCGACAAGCTGCGTTCATGCGGAGAAGTCGTGCGGACGCCTCAACATTCAGTAACACTATTTTACCAATCAACGAATCCCGATGTCCACACAGGGAAAAATATTCCGTTCTATGTGCTGTTCGGCTTCCCTATTGATGCGTCTCTGTCTGCCATCGGCACAGGTGTGTGTATTGCCGTCACACCTATCGTTTTCCTGATCAAACCAAGCGCGCTCTACAACGAGGAACATCACCCTATAGATACCCCCGACCATTTGCGTGTGGGGCTTCCTCATCGTACAACGATAACGCACGGCCCAAAAGATTATTATGTTGTCAGAAACATAGTGGTCCCTTCAATACAGAGCCAACAAACAGCAGAAAGACTGAGGAGGGTTCAAGAAATAAAGCGACAACTCGAAAAATCATCGTCCAAGACCAAGTCCCGAGTAAACACTCCGAATTCTCCAAAGCATAGGCGATCGGGCGCTGTACCCCGCAGAGCCTGACTTTCTAACCATGCAGCCCTGAAAATGCCCCGAGTAATCAAGCTGCCAAAGACTCAACGCTATATTATTGTTCATCGACATTTTTGCGCAGAGTTCTCCCTGCGTCCGGATTTAGCGGTTGTTATTTCTCGGCATTTTCCCTATCAGGACAGACTTTTCGCTGGACATTCGGCTTTTGTTAGGGTTTAATACAACCGATACTGAGCAAGAAGCATTTCAGCATTCCAACATATACCAAAAGAAGCATTATGACGAGAAGAATCAAGGTCTTGGAATTAGGCTGGGAGTTCCCTCCCCTGATTAACGGCGGCTTGGGCGTGGCCTGTATGGGCATCTCCAAGGCGCTCGCTAAGAAGGTGGATTTGTCGGTGATTGTTCCCAAGGCTGCCCCCGATGCCAAGTATGACGGCTTCGGTCTGACGGGCATCAACAATCTGCAATACGAGCAGATGGAAACCATTGACGAGGGTTACACTTACGAAAGTTTCACCGTGGTGGGCAAAGCCCCTGTGAATCTCGACCCCTACGCCTGTCCCGAAGGCACGCCCGGCAATATCACCTTCACCAAAGAGGGTAAGCTGCTCTTCTCCCGCGTGCACAAGGCGGACCTCGACCTGTTCACCGGCAAGGAAGACCTGTATGCGGGCGACCTTGCCCGCAAGGTGATTGAGTTCTCGAAAATCTGCGCCGTCATGGCCCGCAGCTATGATTTCGATGTGGTACATGCCCACGACTGGATGACCTATCTGGCGGGTGTGGAGGTGAAGAAAGCCACAGGCAAGCCCTTGGTGGTGCATCTGCACGCCTCGCAGTTTGACCGCGCGGGTGCCGACGCCCGCGGCTGGATTTACGATATCGAAAAATACGGCATGGAACAGGCCGATGCCGTGATTCCCGTCTCGAAGTACACAGGCACGGTGGCGGCAGGTCACTACGGCATTGACCCCGCGAAAATCTTCCCCGTGCATAATGGTGCCGACCCTGTCCACGTCTTCCACAGCAAGAAGAAGTTCCCCGAAAAGCTGGTACTCTTCCTGGGTCGTCTCACGGCACAGAAAGGTCCCGAATTCTTCCTTGAAATTGCCGCCAAGGTGCTGGAGCAGACGGACAACGTGCGCTTTGTGATGGCGGGCACGGGTGAGAAGCTGCGCCAGCTGATTGAGACAGGCGCTTTCCACGGCGTGGGCGATAAGTTCCACTTCACGGGCTTCCTGAACAAGCAGAAGGTGAACGAGCTGCTGTCTATGACGGATGTGTACTGCATGCCCTCCGTCTCCGAGCCGTTCGGTCTGTCCGCGCTGGAGGCCGCCCAGTTCAACATCCCCGCCGTTATCTCCAAGCAGAGCGGCGTGGCAGAGGTGATGAAAGGCGCTCTCAAAGCCGATTTCTGGGATGTGAACATGATGGCCAAGCACATCATCGACCTCATTACCGACGAAGACCTGTACAAGCGCGTTGCTGCACAGGGCGAGCAGGATATCAAGAATTCGAGCTGGGAGACGGCGGCGGACAAGATGATTCGCGTCTATCACCACGTGCTCGGTTGGTAAACATTTAACCCTACCCAACGACAAGATGAACATTTCCCTTACTTTTCACGCGCATCAGCCCAACCGACTGATTCCGTATGACTTCTTCAAAATCGGCGAGCACGCGTTCTACGAGGACGACCTCATGAACGGCCGCGTGCTCAGCGAGGTGGCGGAACGCTGCTACCTGCCCGCCAACCGCATGATGAAGCAGCTCATTGAGCTGTCGGACGGCAAGTTCCACTTTGCCCTTGCGCTTTCGGGCGTGATTCTGGAGCAGGCACACTACCACCGCCCCGACCTCATTGAATCTTTCCGCGAGCTGGCGGAGACAGGCTGTGTGGAGTTCCTTGCCATGCCCTACTACGCCTCGCTGGCTTCCCTGTACTCGGCGGGTGAATTCGCCGAGCAGGTGGAGGAGCACTGCGACCTCATTGAAAAGCTGTTCGGGCAGCGCCCCAAGGTGCTGTGGAACACAGGCATGCTCTACTCTAACGCCATTGCGGCACAGGCCTACGACATGGGTTTTGAGGGTATCATGGCAGACGGCAACCACCGCGCCATGAACAACCTGCACATGAACAATCTGCAGTGCGCCCCGCTGATTGCCAAGACCAAGACCATCGTCCGCAACCGACACCTGTCCAACGACTTGGCCAACCGCCGTGTGGACCCCAGCTGGAGCGAGTACCCCCTCTCCCCCTACACCTATGCCGATTGGCTGACGCAGCAGGAGGGTCAGGTGGTCAACATCTCCATGGACTACGAAACGCTGGGCGAACGCCAGCCCGACACCACGGGTGTGTTCGAGTTCTGGCGCACCATGATTTCCGCCGCGCTCTTCCAAGGCAACACCTTCATGACGCCCACGGAGGTGGTTCGCACCTTCCCCTCCACGGGTACGATGGACTGCCCCGCCCCGCTCACCTGCTCCACATTCGGCACCACGACCCTGTGGAACGGCAACGTGATGCAGCAGGAAGCCATCAAGAAGATTTACGACTTGGAAGCCGCCGTGAAAGCCAGCGAAGACCGCGACATGATTCACGTTTGGCGCAAGCTGCAAAGCGCCGACCATTTCCACTACATGGAGAAGAGCAACGGCTTCACGCCCTACCCCTCTCCCTACGATGCGTACATCTACTACATGAACGCCCTTGCCGACCTGCAAGTGCGCGTGAAGCAGGAGGCCGAGCTGATTCACAAAGCCGACCGCGCCACGATGGCGTAAATGATGTATTCGCCACAGCGGTCTGGTGCCGCGGTTATGAGCGGTCTGATTCATCTATGGAATCAGACCGCCTTTCTTACCCCTGAATGGTGGCAACACTGCCGCCGAATACGCCGCACACAGCATAGATTTATCTTGAAACAAAGTGCCGAATCTGCTACCCTGCCCCCGCGCCTATGGCTGAAAAATTTGACATTAACTCCCTGAACACCGCCCAACGACAGGCGGTTCAAACGCTGAACGGTCCCGTGCTGATTCTGGCGGGCGCGGGCACAGGCAAAACCCGCACCGTGACCTGCCGCATTGCCAACATGATTGCCAAAGGCGTGAACCCGCGCGGCATTCTCGCCCTCACCTTCACCAACAAGGCCGCCAACGAAATGGCCGACCGCGTGGCGGGGCTGGTGGATAGGAAATCCGCCCGCGCCATGACCGTGTGTACATTCCACTCCCTCTGCGTGCGCATTCTGCGTCAGGATATCGGCAAGTTGGGTTACAAGGAAAACTTTTCCATCTACACCGGCAGCGACCAGACAGGGCTGCTGAAACGCCTCATCATGGAATACGGCGCGCGCCGCGAGAAGCTGGAGCCGGGACAGGTGCTCGCCGAGCTGTCCCGCGTGCGCAATCAGGGCTTGGGGCATGAGCAGATTGAGGACACCCTTATCTCTGCCGTGTCGGGGGCGTATCTGCGCGAGCTGAAAGCGCAGAACGCGGTAGATTTCGATGATTTGCTGATTCTTACCGAGCGTCTGCTGCGCTGCTACCCGACCATCCATGAGAAGTGGAACAAGCGTTTTTCCTACATCACGGTGGATGAGTTCCAAGACACGAACTCGCTGCAAATGAGTCTGCTGCGTCAGCTGGTGGGTCCCGAACACAACGTGTGCGTGGTGGGTGACGATGACCAATCCATCTACGGTTGGCGCGGGGCGCAGATTTCCAACATTCTGGAGTTCGAAAGCTTTTTCCCCAACCCCACCGTCATTAAGCTGGAGGAGAACTACCGCTGCACCAAGCAAGTGCTGGACTGCGCCAACGCCCTTATCAAGCACAATGCGGGTCGCCGCGAAAAGACCCTGCGCACCAACAAAGAGGGGACCTACCCCGTGCGTCTGATGGCTATGCCGGGGGCGGAGGAAGAAGCCGCCTTTATGGCCAACGAGGTGGATGATTTGCGCCGCCGCAACAACATGCAGTGGGAGGACTTTGCCGTGCTTTTCCGCGCCAACGCCCAAAGCCGACAGTTGGAAATGGCGCTGCGCGAGCTGCACATTCCCTACCGCATGGTGGGCACCAAAAGCTTCTTTGACCGCCGCGAGGTGAAAGACCTCATCTCGTATCTGCAAATGATGGACAACCCCGATGCCGACCTGCATCTGCTGCGCGTGCTGAACACCCCGCCGCGCGGTATCAGCGAGACGACGGCCAGCTTTGCGATTGACTGGAGCCGCGACAACAAGAAGAGCGTGTGGGCCACGCTGTTGGATTTGTCCTTCCTCTCCGAATGCTCCACGCGCTCGCAGAACAGCATCGGGGCGTTTACGGAGCTGGTCACACGCTACGGCACGGAGTTTGCCGCCAGCGAACGCCCCTTTGTGGATATTCTGACGGATTTCCTGAAAGAGACGGAGTACGAGGAGTACATCTCCCGCACCTGCAAAACGGAGGAAGAACGCCAACGCCGCTTGGCTGCCATTGACGACATCAAGAACGCGCTGCGCCAGTTCTGGCTGCCGGGGCATAAGCTGACGGATTTCCTGTCGAGCATCTGTCTGGATGACGACCGCGATGACGACGATATCGAAAAGAAGAGCGGCGTTTGCCTGATTACCATGCACGCCGCCAAGGGCTTGGAGTTCCCGCACGTCTACATTGTAGGGGTGGAGGAAGGTCTGCTGCCCCACACCCGCTCGGTGGATGAGGGCAACATGGATGAAGAGCGCCGCCTGTTCTATGTGGGTATCACCCGCGCCCGCGAGCGACTGACCATGACCTACTGCGCCAAACGCCGCCGCTACGGCAGCGAGGAACGCTGCCAACCCTCCTCGTTCATCCACGAAATCCCCATGCAGATGTATGAATACGTGGATTACGAAGAGCTGATGAAAGCCCCCGCCACGCAGGAGGAATGCGACGACTTCTTCGCCGACATCCATAAAATGCTGCGCGAAGAATGAGACCAATTTAAAATTTTTAATTTATAATTTATAAAGTACAAAATTCGGCACGCCTGCGGCGTGCATAAAACAGAGAACGGTCTGACCCGCAAGGTCAGACCGTTCTTGTTACCCCGCACCCCGATAGGGGTGCCTATCTGAAAACTTTATAAATTATAAATTAAAAATTATAAATCCCTCACTGTACCCATTTGCCCGCGCCGACAGGCAGCTTGCCGTCGCCCACGGGTTGGTAGCGGGTGGATTCCAAGTTGCCCCACATGGGTACACCGAAGGCTTCTTTCCAGAACTTGCTCATGCTGCGACCCGTGTAGCAGCCGTAGCTCCAGCATTCGGCATTGGGGGCAAAGATGGTGCGGTCAATCTTGACAGCCAAATCCTTTTCATGAATCCAATCCTTAGAGGCAGCCATGATAAAGTTGCTGTAATCCAGCATGAAGGCGTGAGGGTTGGAATGACCGAAGTAGTAGAACGAGGTGATGGGTGACTTTTTGCCCGCAGCGGAAATAGCTTTGCAAGCAGCATCGGCAGAGTCCACATACACCAGTTTCACACCCAGCTTTTTGGCGGTTTCCTGAATTTTGGGAACGTAGTCAATCTGATTCTCCTTGCTGCGGGTCACGTAAGAGGGGCGGTAGACAATCCACACGATGTCGGCGTTCGGGTTCTTCTGCTTCATCAGCCCGATTTCCACCGTCGAGGCGCGCACAAAGTTGGCCCACCAGTTATCATGGGCGGCAGGACCGCGAAAATTCTCCCACGAGCGCAACGCCACACCGCCCGTCAGAATCACCTCTGCCGCAGGAGACAGAGCGCAGCAGGACAACAGAGCGGCAGCAAACAATACACGCAGGAATCTCATAACGCGGGCAAGCATACTCTCACGCGGGCATTCTGTCAATGGAAAGCTCTTACTTCACCAGATAAAAGCCTCGTTCGGGGGTGTAAACCAAGCGCAACCCGCGCAAAGCATCCACGCCCAACAGACCGTTCACATCGGGGCGGCGTGTTTCCGACAGCTGCGGGCGCACAGTAACGGAAAGACCGGGAGCCAGTTCCACGGGTCCGGGCGTTCCCACGCTGATACCTTGAGCGCGGGCACCGTTCACATCTGCCACATGGGCGGTGCGTGTCTCCGCCACCCCTGCGGACCAGTCCGACACCGTCAACACGGTGAGAGAGCTGCCCGAATCCAACAGTATGTTGTGCAGCTCCTTCTCTCCCGCTTTCAGGGTGAGCAGCGGGCAGAATCCCGCATCGGGACGGGCTTTCAGGGGAAACACCTCGCCATCCTGCGGGGTGCTCCATTCGCCGGCATTACCATCGCGGAAATCCAGCGTAAAGGTCAGGTATTTCAACACGTCCATGCCCAAAATACCGTCCACGGGCGTTTTGAGCATAGCCGTCACACCATCCAGCGGCAACACCAGCACAGGTTGCTTTTCAAAGGTACGCCCGCCCGCAGCCAGCGAGACAAGCAAAATTTCGGGGCGCACCTGAGAGGAGGAGCTGTTGAACTGCATGCCCGTGGTATCGAGCTTTTGGGCTTGGGGCAGTTTGGTTTGGGCGGCCTTGGCATCAATCACTGTATGGGTGGCGCCTGTATCCAACAACAGGCGCAGGGGCGTACCGTCCGCCGTAACCATCACGAGCACCTGCCCGCAGGCGGCATCGCGCATCACGGCAGGCGCTTGTTCTGAAACGGCGGCGGGGGCTTCCGACTCTTGGGCAACCATGGGAAGAGCGGCAAGAGACAGGGCAAAAAGAGACAGCAAGTGCTTCATGCCGCCTATCTTACCCTGTCTGCCGACACATGTCCACCCTAAAGAGCCGTATGTGGCAGAAAGAGATTGCACACGGCGAGGCTCTGTGCTAGAGTGTCTGTGCGCGATTCATGAAAGCAGACCTTCCACCGAACGAGGATATCGTTGTAGATGTTCAGACCAAAAAGGTTATCTCTAACCTCGGCAACCGCCAACGCCGCTATGTGAGCGCGCCTTGGCTGGTGTTCTGGCTGCTGACGGCAACCCTGTCGCTGAGCCTGTGGTTGCTGCGTCTGTTGGATATGTCGCCGCTGCCCTTCTGATTTTCCGTCAGTTATGACAAAACACGAACTTGCAGCAAGGCGCGCCGCGTGTAGAATAAAATCTGTTATGAATATGCGATTCCCCATGGAGGCTTGGAGCTGGCGACGCCGCTGAAGACACAAAGGGAAGCCGATGTGTGCGCCCGCCGCGCACGCTAACAAATAGATACAAGAACAAGATGTTTCGCCCCGCGCTTCCCGCCGAAGCCGAGGGCGTTTTTCATTTCACCGCTAACCATTTCAAACAACACGATTCACCACATGAAAACACTTGAGAACACGACGCGCCCCGGCTACTTCGGTCCGTACGGCGGCCGCTACGTCCCCGAAACGCTGATGCCCCCGCTGACGGAGTTGGAGGAAGCCATTGAACGCATTATGCCCACGGCGGAGTATCAGGACACGCTCAATGCCCTGCTCAAAGACTACTGCGGGCGCGAAACGCCTGTCACGCTCTGCGAAAATCTTTCCGCCAAGCTGGGTTTCAACCTCTACCTGAAGCGCGAGGATTTGCTGCACACGGGCGCCCACAAAATCAACAACGCCATCGGCCAATGCCTGCTCGCCCGCATGATGGGCAAAACGCGCGTGATTGCCGAAACAGGCGCGGGGCAGCACGGTGTTGCCACCGCCACCGCCGCCGCCAAGTTCGGGCTGCAGTGCACGGTGTTCATGGGTGCCAAGGATGTGGAACGCCAAGCCCCCAACGTACAGCGCATGAAGCTGATGGGTGCCACCGTGGTGCCGGTGCAAAACGGCTCCTGCACGCTGAAAGATGCCATTAACGAGGCGCTGCGCTACTGGATTTCTCACCAGCACGACACGCTCTACATCTTCGGCACGGCGGCGGGTCCCCACCCCTTCCCCACGCTGGTGCGCAACCTGCAAAAGGTTATCGGCACCGAGGCGCGCCGCCAGATGCAGGAAAAGACAGGGCGTCTGCCCGACTACGTGATTGCCGCCGTGGGCGGCGGCTCCAACGCCATCGGCATGCTCTACCCCTTTGTGGAGGATGAGGGCGTGAAGCTCATCGGCGTAGAAGCGGGCGGCACGGGGGAACCCGGCTGTGAGAACTCCGCCGCCATCAATCTCGGCAAGCCCGGTATTCTGCACGGCGAGCTGACGCTGCTCTTGCAGGACGAACACGGGCAGATTGAGGAATCCTCCTCCATCTCCGCGGGCTTGGACTACCCCGGCGTGGGTCCCGAACACGTGTACCTGCACAGCATCGGCCGCGCCCGCTACGGCGTGGTGTACGACGATGAAGCCCTGCGCGCCTTTAAGACCCTCTCCCGCGAGGAGGGCATCATCCCCGCGCTGGAATCCAGCCACGCCGTGGCTTGGGTGCTGGAGCACGCCGACGAGTTCCCCAAGGGCTGCAACGTGCTGGTCAACCTCTCCGGTCGCGGCGATAAAGACCTTGCCCACGCCCTGCAACACATTACGCTTGACTGAATTAACGCCCCCTTTTCCGATATGAAAGAAACGATTTTAAAAGCCAACCGCGAAGGCCGCAAGGCCATCATCCCCTTCATCACCTCCGGCTTCCCCACCCCCGAAACCTTTTGGGAGAAGCTGGCGGAGCTGGATGCCGCGGGCGTGGATATTATTGAGTTGGGCATTCCCTTCTCCGACCCTGTGGCAGACGGTCCCGTGATTGAGGCAACCAGCCGCAAGGCCTTGGCGGCGGGTGTTACGCTGGCGGGTACGCTGGCGGGGTTGAAGGAGCGCAAGGGGCAGTTCCGAGCCAAGCTGGTGCTCATGGGCTATGCCAACCCCTTCCTGCAATACGGCTTGGAGCGTCTGGCGCAGGACTGCGTAGAGGCGGGCGTATCGGGCTTCATTATCCCCGATATGCCGCTGGAGGAAACGCCCGAATTCCGCGAAGTGTTTGACAAGTACGGTCTGACCATCGTGACGCTGGTGGGTCCCAACACCACGTTGGAGCGCATGCAGGCCTACGCCCCCTTCACCAAGGAATACGTGTACGTCGTTTCCCTGCTCGGCACCACGGGCAGCAAGAACGACCACCTTGCCGCCGTGGCGGACACCATGCGCCGCGCCCGCAAGGCTTTCCCGCATGCGGCGATTGCCCTCGGCTTTGGTCTGAAAGAGCCCGCCCAGCTGGAGGAGCTGCCCGCCGACGCCCAGCCCGATGCCGCCATCATCGGCACCGCCCTGCTCCGCCACTTAGAGGCGGGACAGTCTGCGGCGGATTTCTTCCGCCCCTGGTTCAGCTAACCTAAAGCAGCCACCCTTTTTCACACGGTCTGATGCCCCAAGCATCAGACCGTTTTTTGTCCGTCTCCCCGACAATCGGGGGTAAAAGGGCTTTTGAGGGCTATCTTTTACGGCGTGAAATCAGACAAAATGTTCACCATGGGTCCCTGCTCCAAACAAGTAGAAATACACGACCGAACAGCGGCACAAAAACCCCTTTCTGACATTTTTCTAAACAACTCTCATTCTGATTATTAGAAAGATATTTAGTTCATTGTCAAAACTGTTAAACTTTGCTTTGTCAAGCAAAGTCGAAACATCATCGTTTATGAAAAAGACGGTGAGGTTCGTTTTATTCCTTCTTGCACCGCCCCAAAAGTCATGCTACAACATACCTGTAACGCGAAACGGTATGATACCTCCGCCGTTGAGCGCACCAAAGCTATCTTCAAACCACCAATACTTCACGACCATGCAAACGCTTAAAAACATCACCCGCTACACCTACGAATTCACCGCTTTTCAGGGCTGGCGCCTGACGGTCTGCCGCAAGGGGCGCGTGTTCACCCACTACTTCTCCGACCTGACCTACGGCAGCGAAGAGGCAGCGCTGGAAGCCACACTGAAAGCCCGCGAGGTGCTGAACGCCTGTTTGCTGGAACACCCCACCCCCCCCGAAAATGCCTACGCCGAGTGCAAGCAGTATCTGCACGATGCCGCGCCCGCCGCGCAGGCCGCATAATTTTCCCCTGTCAGAGAGACAGAAGAGAAAAGCGCCGTCGGGAGACGGCGCGAGAGATTGGGGCCGGGTCCGATGAGTGTCGGACCCGGCTTTTTTTGTGAAGTTGGTTTACTGCACGGTCTTGCGCGTGGGGGGAGCCAAGCGCACGGCTCCGCTCAGAATGCTGTGAACCAAGCTCATAAGCCCCGCGCTGGCCAGTTCTTCCACCGTGTAGTTGGTCTGCATACAGGCGGACAGCACCTCGGCATACTCTGCACCCGTGAGAGGGGCGGCTACGGCGCGGGAACGTTCTTTCAGCGGCTTACCCTCGGTGGCAATGTAGCGCTTGTGTGCCAGAATACGCACGCGCACACGCTGGGGGATGGGTTTGTGCCCGCACAGCCAGTTGTTCACCGTACCAAGGGTTACACCCAGTTTCGTTGCAATGAACTTACGGCTGGTTTTCGTTTCTTTCAACCAATCGCGAAGCTCCACCAATTCATCAGACCAATATTTACCGTGCTGTGCCATGAAAACAGATTAGCGGCATGCATGCCGTTTGTCAAGCCTTCATAAAGAGTGAAGTAAAAGATGATGTCTAACTTTTATCTCCGCCCCCCGCGGTGGGGTCCGTACCATTGTGCGCGGCGGCGTTCTGCGCGCTGAATGATTTCCTGCCGCTGTGCTTCGTTGCAGTCCTTTAACAGAAGACTGATTTCTTCCTCTTTCAAGGCATCAATCTCCGAATCGGACGGCAACAAATAAAGCCGTATCACCAGACGCTTGAGCATCTCTTCAGAAAATTCCCGGCGAGAAGTCAGCAAACCCAGCACGCCCAGCGTTTTACTGCGTTCGGCGGCTGCTTTGTCCGACTCTCCGTTTCGAGCCATAGCCGCAACGCGGAAATTGTTTGCAGCCAAATAGAGAGACAGCACCTCGGGAGATGTGAGGTCTGCAGCCAGCAAATCGCGGGCAAAACCGGCAGCACGCTCGTATTCGGGCAACCCGAAAGCATTGCCCGAGCTTCGTTCGGCACGGATAACCATGCGAATATAGGCCGAGCGATAAGCCTCGCTGTCAGGAGACTCCTCAATCAACTGCTGCAACACGGCTGCCTGTGACAACTCGGCACATCCCAAAGCTTCAGCCATGGCACGCGTCGGCACAGCCCGCAACAGTTCCAGCTGCATCAACCGCAATTCTTCATTCTTCGGAGAGGTCTGCAACAACGGCTTTAACAGTTCTGCAGCCCTCAGCAAATCTCGGCGATACATTATTTCGCGCGGCTCTGCGCCAGCCTTACCTGTTTTGTCAGCAGGCTGTACCCGCCGCACCGATTTTCCGTTAGCGGGGCGTCGTTCTTCTCCGGCTCGTACCGAAGGCGTACCATCCGGGCCGGAACGCGGTGCCGACAGCAGCAACAGAGAGTGCACGATGTTGGCTCGCACCTCCGGGACCGGAGAAGCCGAAAATTCATCGACGTTTTTTCGCAACAGCTTTTCCGCCTGATAACGCTTCATTTCGCCCTCCTGTGCCAACAAGGCGCGCGCCTCACCATTCACCGCCTTAGCACGTTGGGCAGAATTGCGGGGAAGCAGGTTTACCGCTTCTTGGTAATTTTTTTCCGCCGTCAAATAATCTTCCGTTTTCATGGCAATGTCAGCCAATATCATATTGGCCGATGCCAGTGCGATTTTCGACCCGTCATCTTTTGACAACGTGGAAACCTCTTTATAATAGGGCATCAGGTACTTCAGCAGACGAGTATCTTCTTCCGTAGGTTTCTCGTTGCCGGCACGGCGTTTCATCATTCCCTCAAAGGTACTGCGCAACGCTTTAACGGCAATTTCGGCATTGTGTTCTGCCTGTTTGCGGTGTGTATTTTCGCGGACCAGCGAATCTTTTTCACTTGCATAGGCCCAGCAGATGGAGGCGAAGAGCATCACCACCGACAGAAGGGCCACATGGCTCCACACCGCCACGGCGGGTCGGCGGCGGAACCACATGGCATAACGCCGCAGGAATGAAGCAGAGCGAGCCTTTACCGGTTTGCCGTCCAAGAAACGTTGCAGGTCGTCTGCCATGGCGTCCATGCTCGGGTAGCGGTCGGCGGGGTCATAACTGACAGCCTTATTGATAATGGCACCCAGCTCACCTTCATCACGCAAGCGGTCGACGGGGCTATCACAGATACGGCGTATCAGCTGCCCCGGTTCTACCTCTCGAAAGGCAGAGCGCTTGGTGAGCAGTTCATACAACGTCAACCCCAGGCTGTACTGATCGCCGGCAAAAGAATTCTCACCCTTAATCAAACGTTCGGGTGCCATGTAGTGCAGGGTGCCGTCCTGGCTCTGAGTCACCAAGGGGGCGGCCTCGCCGCTGTTCAGCACGGTGGCAAGACCGAAATCGCTCACATGCAGCACCCGCTCATCATCCAACAGCAGATTGCCCGGCTTTACATCGCGGTGCAACACGTTGCGGGCATGGGCATAGGCCAAGGCACGGGCGGCCTGCACACCCACATCTGCCACAGCCCGCGCATAGGGAACGCCGCGGTAAATATCGTGAATGGCAGCGGGGGTCACCCCCTGCCCCTTCACCAAGCTCATCACATAGTAGCGGATATCCCCCTCTTGACCCGCACCGAATACTTCGACAATGTTGGTGTGGCGCAGCCCCGCAATCACCCGCGATTCGTTGGCAAACGCCTCACAATGGCAGGCATCGGAGCTCCACGCAGGTGAGAGGATTTTCACCGCCACCTCGCGTTGCAGTGATTCCTGCATGGCGCGAAACACCGTGCCCATGCCGCCGCTGCCCAACTTGTCGAGCAAGCGGTAATCACCCAGAGAATCAGGAAAAGTGGCAAGTTTAGCCACAATCGGCTGTGTGGTGGCTCGGCCTATGCCTTCCACCTCCATCATCATGGGCAGCAACTCTGCCAATTCATCGGCACACTCGGGGTGTTCGGCTGCAAAGTCAGCAGGAGTCAGGCGCGAGTTGCGGCGCAACCGCTCCAAAAACTCATCGACTAAGCCGGCGACGAGTTCCTCCTTCTCCGCTTCGGTCATCACACCTCCAATTCATTCACCACCAATTCTTTAAAGCGCTTAAGAGCACGCACATAACGAATGCTGGCCGCCTTGGGGGCAATCTCCAACACGGCGGCACATTCGTTATTGCCCAAGTCCTCAAAATGGCGCAATTCAATAATCGTGCGATCAATGGGGTCAAGCTGCTCCAAAACGCGGCGCACAGCGGCCTGGCGTTCCAAGCGCACCATGTGCGAACGGGGGCTGGTAAGAGAATCGGCAAAGCGTGTCCAATGATCCATCACCGATTGCTCCTCTGCGCTGCTTTCGCGCATGGCATCGCGCTTACCGGCACCCAAGTGGTGGCGCTCGACATCAGCCAAGGTCTGCAACGCAATTTTACGCAGTTTGGCATAAATAGGCACCTCCGGATGTTCCTGAAGGAACGCCATGCGGCGACCGCAGGCAAGATAGGTTTCCTGCAACAAATCTTCTGCACTCATGCGGCGATTCAACACATCGGGCATGCGCAAAGCGAGCAAACGCAGAATATTATCACGGTACTCCAGCCAAACTTCGGCCAACCACAGGTTTTCAGGTGTCGTTGTCATGATGAATCACTGTTAAGAACGACGAGTGGGCGTCTTTTTCTACAAAGATAAAATCAGTCGACGGGGTTTTCTTCGCGCAGACCGCGGGTCATCAGCTCCTTCAACGCCACATGGGCAGGCTTGTTGTTGTAGATGATGTCGTACATGGCATCTGTCATGGGGGTGCGCACGCCCAACTTGTGTGCCAGCTGATAAGCCGACAATGTGTTGGGAATCCCCTCCACCACCTGCCCCACGCGCTCCTGACAATCCATGGCAGGCACACCGCGGGCAATCATGCGCCCCGCCGTCAGGTTGCGGCTGTGCTCAGAATAGCAAGTCACCACCAAATCGCCCATGCCGGACAGCCCCATGAACGTCTCCATGTGACCGCCGCGGGCAAGACCGATGCGGGTCATCTCTGCCAAGGCGCGCGTCGCCATAGCGGCGCGGGCGTTGTCACCCAGCCCCAAGCCCGCGCAAATGCCGCTGGCAAGGGCAAAAATGTTTTTCAGAGCACCGCCCAGCTGCATGCCTACCACATCGGTCGTGGTGTAGATGCGCAGGTTTTCCGTTGCCAGATGTTTCTGCACGGCGGTGGCAATCTCTTTATCCTCAAAACCAATCAGGGTCAGGCTGGGCAGACCGAGCACGATATCCTCCGCATGGTTGGGACCGGACAGCGCACCCACGGGGAACTTGACATGAGCAGCAATAATCTCGCTCATCAGCAGGTTGGTATCCTTTTCAATACCCTTGGAGCAAGTCACAATAACGGCATGTTCTTTCAACCCCACCTCGGCAAGATGTTGCGCCACGCTGCGCATCACCACGCTGGGTACCACCACCAGCACCAAATCGGCACCGGCTACATCGGCCCAGTTGCTGGTCACCAACACGTTCTCCGGCAAGGGCTTGGCACCGGGAACAGGGCAAAGGCTTTGGCGGGTGTCTCGGATAATGGAGGCTTCCTCCTCTTTATACGTCCAGAGCACCACGGGACCGCCCTTTTGAGCGGCAGTCAGGGCAAGGGCTGTACCCCATGCACCCGACCCGATAACAGCAGTCTTGGTAAAAATGCGTTCCATAATTCAGTTTTTCTTGGAAAAGGCTTTCGGTTCCGTCCCATTGCAGAGGCGGGTGATATTGCTGCGGTGCTTAAACACCACCAGTATACAGACAAGGAAAAGAAGTGTAATCACCATGGCATCGGCGGCGGCAAAATCGCCGTCCTCCAGCCAGAACACCTGCACGGCAGCCGTCACCATCGCCACGGCAGCCAACATGCTGGAAAGGGAGACGTAGCGGGTAATCAGCATGCCCACCACCCACGTTACCAACACCGCCAAGCCGATGGGCAGCGACAGGGCAAACAGGCAGCCGGCTGTGGTTGCCACGCCCTTACCGCCCTTGAAACCTAAGAAACAAGTGTAGGTGTGTCCCAGAATCAGCGCAGCCAACACACCCAACAGCCAAGCCATCTGGTCAACATCAAACCCTTCTACCGTGCCGCCCAGCTGTTCCTTCACGAACAACAGGGGCAGAAAACCTTTCAGGAAATCACAGATAAACACCGGGATACCCCACTTTTTGCCCAGCACGCGCACGGCGTTGGTGGCGCCGATGTTATGCGAGCCATGCTCACGCAAATCAATACCGTTTATGCGCCCTGCCAAATAGCCGAACGGAATAGAACCGATGAGGTACGCAGCAACAATGTACAAAATGTTCTCCAGCATGTGCGGACATTATACCCGCATGCTCAAATCTTGGCAACAGATTTTTTCACAATCGCAAGCATTGATACGAACAAAACGGCAGCCGCCAAAAACAGACCACCCCACACAGGCGAAAGAGAAAGGAGGAACGACCTGCCCCCTTGCTCTGCACAACCGCCCGGGCAAGCACCGAAGCAAGGGTCTGTTACACCGTTCGCCGAAGGTCAGCGCTGCTTGATATCCAGCAGCAGCTGGGCGTTGCCGGGGCAGCGGCGCAGGAAGAAGAGCAGACGCTCCATCGCATCCTGCGGCTTGTAGTTGGCCAGACCGCGGCGGATAAGGCGCACCTTCTCCAGCATCATTTCGGGCATAATCAGCTCCTCTCGGCGGGTGCCAGATTTCAGAATATCCACGGCGGGGTAGATGTACATTTCCGCAATGCGGCGGTTGAGCACCAGCTCCATATTGCCTGTACCCTTGAACTCTTGGAAGATGAGTTCATCCATGCGGCTGTTGGTTTCAATCAACGCCGTGGCAAGAATCGTCAGCGACCCCGCGTTGCGGGTATTGCGGGCGGCGGCAAACAGGCGGCGGGGCGTCTCCAAGGCGCGGGCGTCGATACCGCCGCTCATGGTGCGACCGCTGCCGCGCTCGGCATTGTTGTAGGCGCGGGCCAGGCGGGTGATGGAATCCATGAGAATGAGGACGTGCCGCCCTGCCTCCACCAATCGCTTGGCGCGTTCAATGCACATTTCGGCAATACGGCAATGCTCGCGCACGCCGCTGTCGTTGCTGCTGGCAAAAATCTCCGCACCGGGCAGGCTGCGGCGGAACTCCGTCACCTCTTCGGGACGTTCATCCACCAGCAGAATCATCAGGTGCAAATCCTCGCTGTAGTTTTCCATAGCACCCTCGGCAATGTGCATCAAAAGGGTTGTCTTACCTGTGCGGGGCGGTGCCACAATCAGACCGCGCTGCCCGCGTGCCACGGGGGCCATCAAATCCAACGTGCGGGTGGTAAAGCGTGAGGGCGTTGTCTCAAACGCCAAGCGGTGCGTGGGGTTCACCGCCTTCAAATCTTCAAAATGGGGGTTGGCTGCGGCTTCTTCGGGCGTTTGTCCGTTCACCGTCTCCACGGAAATCAGCTGGTGACCGCGCTCGTAACGCTGCGCCATGCCTGATATTTCCACATAGGGGCGCAAGTGATGGCGGGCGATGATATCCTCCGGCACATAGACGGCGGTGTCAGAGGGCGCCCAGTTGTTGTCGGGCGTGCGAACAAAGCCGAAACCCTTGGGCGTGATTTCCAAAATACCTTTCAACGGTTCAGGCTCACCCACAGGCACATAGGCGCGACCGGGTGCCTGTTCCTGCACCTGCGGCTTGCGCTGCTTGTTATTGCCCTTGCCCTGCTTGTTGAAATGTTTCTTATTGTTGTTACGGTTGCCTTGTTGTTGGCCGCCGTGGTTGTTCTCTTTCTTGTTGAATTCACGGTGGCGACGCCCCTCCTGCTGCTGCGCGGCGGGGGCATCGGCAGAGCGGGCGGCATCATCACGGTTGCGGCGCACAAATCGGGTGCGGGCATAGTGGTGGCGGGACGTACCGGAGTTTTCTTCACTCATGGCGTGAAATCAAAAGAGGGGGAAAAAGGAGGAGAACAGCGGGCGGACGAATGGGGCGTTGCCGCCCGCTGTTCTGCAAAAGGAAGTAATGAGATGAAGCCTACAGCTATCAGAGCTGTTCCAAAATGGCTTCGTCAATCTCAAAGTTGGTGAACACGTTCATCGTGTCATCGTAGTCATCGAGCAGCTCGTAGAGCTTCGTGACCTTGCGGGCGGTCTCCACATCGGAAATGGTGGTGGGGTTCTGCGCCACGGAGATGAGCTTCATACCCGTGATATTCTTGCCCGCAGCGGCAAGGGCGGCGGAAACTTCGTTCACATCGGTGGGACCGCAGATGAAGTTCCACTCGTTCTCGTTTTCGCCTTCTTCAAACTCGTCGGCACCGCAGTCCATGGCCAGTTCCATAGCGGCATCCTCATCGAGCGTCTCGTCCACAATGCTCACCTGACCCTTGCGGTCAAACTGGTAAGACACGGAACCGGGCGTACCCATGTTACCGCCGTTGCGGGAGAAGATGGTGCGGATTTCGGAGGAGCAGCGGTTGGTGTTGTCAGTGGCCGTCTCCACAATGATAGCGGTACCGGCGGGACCGTAACCCTCGTAGGTCACTTCCTGAATGGCAGCGCCCTGCAACTCGCCCGTACCCTTCTTGACAGCGCGGTCAATGTTATCCTTGGGCATGGAGGCAGCCTTGGCACCTTCAATGGCGGCACGCAGGCGGGGGTTGGTATCAACATCGCCGCCGCCGCTCTTGGCGGCAAGGGTGATTTCGTGGGAGTAACGGGCGAAAATCTTGCCCTTCTTCGCGTCGGCAGCAGCCTTCGTGAACTTAATCTTGGACCATTTGTTATGACCGGACATAAGAATCTGGATTGGGTGGATGAAGATGTGCTACCCCTTAGCCACCCGCCCTGTGCGAAAAAGAGTCCGCCCAAGGGCGGTGCGGGTCAAACCTTGCGGCACGCGCGGTGCCTATCGCCATCTTCGGGGTCAACCCCGACCGCGAAACCGCCACAGCGGTTTGCAAGGAGAAAAGGGAAATCGAGCTGACAGGATTCGAACCTGCGACCTCTTCGTCCCGAACGAAGCGCGCTACCAGCCTGCGCTACAGCTCGATAATATTGTAGGACGTGCCGATTTTACACGTTTTGCGCCTTTTGGCAAGCAAAATCTGTTTCACTGCCCAAATATGGCTAAAAAAATCATCGATGAGCTAACAAGAATTTTCCTCACACCAAAACAAAGCGAACTCCGTCTGTTGGTCAGACGGAGTTCGCTTTTTAGCTTGAATCGGAGCAATCCGACAATCTTATCAGAACTTCATTCCCGCCCCCACGTTGAAGCTGTACTGCGTGGCGCGTTCCGCTGCTTCCACGTGGAAGGCGGCGTTGATGCTCCACTTGTCCGTCAGCTCGTAGGCGGCACCGAGGGTCAGGTTGAGACCGGTGCGACCGGGAGTGGCACCGTTCTGTCGCCATGTGCCGAAGTCCACGGCGGGGGTGTTACGGGCAAGGTCGGTCGTCACGGATGCCTCCGCGTAGGTCGTCAGCTTGTCCGCGCGGTGGGTGATTCCCGCACCCACTTCACCCTGCAAACGTTGAATGCTGCCCGTGTGCATGCCGTGGATAGAAGCGGCATCCGTGGCATCGTAGGACAATCCCGCAAAGCCGCGCACGGCGGTGCTATCGGTCAGCTCGTGCGTCTTGTTCAGTCGGGCGGAGAGAGCGGTACTCTTTTGGCTCCACGTTTCGCGGGGGCCGTTGAAGGTACCCTTGCTGTCCGTGTCACCATAGGCGGCGGACCATTCGGCGGTGGAGCCGTGCGGCAGCTTGGTCTGTCCGTACAGGGCAACGTGGGCCGTGTCCTGACGCAGATGCTGCATGCCTGTGGCACCGATACGGCTCCACGTGTGACCCACCGCCAAGCCGAGCGTGCTGTTCTTGCCTGCCGTGTGTTCCACACCCACGGCGGCACC
>JAZLFB010000035.1:0-18853 GCA_045615585.1 Akkermansia sp. | reverse complement strand
CTTTATAAATTATAAATTAAAAATTATAAATTATTTACCCCCATTCGGGGGGTGCCGGCGGCAGGTGTTCCAGCAAATCCCAGCGGACGGTGTCGGCGGGGTCTTGCGGCGGTGGGGGCGGGGCGGCTTTTTGCTGTTCTTCTTCCGCCAGCAGGGTGGCCAGTTTCGTGTCCTCCACCATCGCCTTGAACTTGTCTGCCTGGCTGAACTCGCCGCTGTCATCGCGGAACACGGTGGCGAGCCAGTCGCGCTTCTCATCAATCGTCAGGTGCCGTTTCTTTCGCATGGACAGGGGGAAGTGGGGGGAAAGTGAGCAGCTGCCGCACATGCTCCTTGCCGTCGGGGGCTAAGACGTACAGGTCGCACTTGCCGTGCACGCAGTGCAGCACCTGCCGCTTGGCCAACAGCCGCAGCAAATTGGTACAGGTGCCGGGGGTGATGCCCGTCAGGCGGGCGATATCCTCGGCGTTCTCTAACCCCGCCGCCACGCACAGCATCACCAAACGGGCGGCGGGTGACATGGCATCCGTTGCCAGATTCACCAGCAGACGACAGGCAAAATCAATCGCTCTCATGGGTCGGTATGTCGGGTTTATTCGCCGCCTGTCAGGCTCTGCCGCCACAGGCGGTACAGCGGGTGGGTATCGTTGGAGGCGCTTTGCACCGCATTGAAATGGGCCGCCTGCGGCAGGGCAAGGCGTTGGTATTCATCCGTCAAGGCTTGCCGCACGGTGTTGCTGTTGATAAGCGGGATGCACAGCTTACAGGCCAGGCGCGTGGCCATCGCCTCGATGAACAGCGGGTCAAAGGCGGTCACGTCCTCCGCATCGGTGGTGTAGAGGATGTTGACGCTCTCACCGGGGCAGAAGATGCTGCGCCCGCGCATGCTCCAGTTGGGGCTGTCTACCCGCAGCACGCGCAGACAGTCGGCGGGCAGGGTGTGGGGCAGGGCGGCGGTGCCGCTCGCGTCGCTCTCGCTGCTGTCCAGGGTGGCGGCTACCGTGGCGAACGACCATCGGCTGGCGCACAGCACCTCGCGGCGCACAGGGTGGTAGTGCATGTAGCACATGCGGGCGGCGGGGGAGCCGTTAGGGTCAATGCCGTCCAGCGGCGATTCCCCCAGTTTACTGAGGGCAAGGTTACAAATATCCAACGCGCAAAGCGGTCGGTTGGGGGGTGTGTCACTCATAGAATTGTTGGTGCACGCCTGTTGTGGCGCACGTTGACACCATCTCACAATCGGCGGCGTTCAGCAACCGAGAATCAGGCACGGCGGCGCGTTTTGAGGGGTGAAAAGCATTTGCGACCCTGTACGACATGCTGGTCAAGGCGCAATTTTGGTTCTACGATGGGGGCATGAGTTCGGATGCACGGGCAATGGCGGCGGCTTATTACCGCAACAGCGACCGCAGCATGGCGGCGGATATGGCGGCGCTCTCCCGCAACCCGCAGGGGGTCGTCCTCTTTCTGCCGCAGCTGGTGGTGCTGGCCAAGCCCGCAGCGGCGGCAGACCGCATGCCGTGGGCGGATTTGGCGCACAGCCCTGCGGGGGCGGAGGCGTGGTACATCCACCTGTTGGCGGGTGACTTGTCGTTGGCGCTGCGGCTGGCGACCCTGCTGCCGCCGCGGCGTTGGCTCTGCTTTCAGCGGGGGTGTCGCCACGCGCATCTGCACTGTTACCCTTGGGCACGTCTGCGCCGCGCGGTGCCCTGTCACAACACATTGAACCAAGAAAGGAAACCGATACCGATGGGATTCGCCAAGAAACCTGCCTCTCCGCCCACCACTTCCATTCCCGTGGTGACGGAAAGCGCAACGGAAGAAACCGAAGCTGCCTATCAGCAGCAGAACAGCAAGAAAAAGGGGCTGCTGGCCAGCATTATTGCCGATAAAGGGCGTGCGGCGGGGCAGGATACCCCCGGCAGCAACACCACTTTGGGCTGATGGACACCGTACTGAACGCCTACAACACGCTGAAAGCGGCGCGCGCCCCGTGGGAGAGCTGGTGGGATACCCTGCGCACCTATGTGCTGCCCGCCCGCCGTGCGGAGCAGGAGGAGGATTTTTCCTCTGCCTCCTCTGCCGCCACCCCTGTGCGGCTGCGCGATACCACGGCGGTGGAGGCTTGCCAAAAGCTGGCCAGCGGGCACATGAGCTACATGACCCCCGCGCACGAGCTGTGGTTTAAGTGGGGCAGCCCCGACCCCGATGCGGGCGATGAAGCGGAGTCGTGGTACAACCTCTGCTCCGAAATCGCCAACCGCGAGCTGTCGTTGAGCAATTTTTACACCGAGCTGCATGAGTGCTTTCTCGACCGCGTGGGTCTGGGCACGGGGTGCCTGTTTTGCAGCACGTCGCGCAGCGGGCATTTGCTGTTCCGCCACATTCCCTGCGGGCAGTTTGTGTGTGCCGAGAATGATGAGGGCGCGGTGGACACCTTCATGCGCGAGTTTGTCTTTACCCCGCACCAGGCGGAATGTCAGTTCGGGCGCAAGGCCTTGGGGCCGCGCGGTCGGGCGTTGCTGGATTCTGGTCGCAACCCGCATGAGGGTGCGCTGCGCTTTCTGCATGTGGTGCGCCCGCGGGTGAAACGCCGCCGCAACCGCGATGATGCCCGCAACATGCCTTTTGAGAGCCTGTACTACAGCTTGGATGACAACTGCACCATTGAGGAGGGCGGCTACCGCGAAATGCCCTACATGGTGACGCGTTTCCTGAAGTGGGGCGCGGGCGTGTACGGCTTGGCACCTGCGCGGCTGGTGTACCCGGATATCCGACAGGCGCAGTTCCTGAACCGCATTCTGGATATGCTGGGCGAGGTGGCGGCGTTCCCCCGCATTTTGGAGCTGGCCAACCAAGTGGGCGAGGTCGATTTGCGGGCGGGCGGTCGCACGCTTATTTCGCCGGAGAGCGCGGGGCTGGGTTTCCCTCGCGAATGGGCGACACAGGGGCGTTACGATGTGGGCATGGACCGCCTGCGGCAGAAGCAGGAGAGTATCAACCGTGCGTTCTTCCTGCCCATGCTGGAGCTGTGGGGCGACCAACGCCCGCAGATGAGCGCCACCGAGGTGACGGCGCGGGAGAATGAGCGCGTGATGCTCTTTTCGCCGTCGTTCACGCTGTTCACCTGTGATTTCCGCCCGATGATGGAGCGCATTTTTGCCCTGCTGTTCCGCATGGGGCGTTTCCCCAAGCCGCCCGCCGCCGTGCAGCGCGCCGACCGCCGCGGCGAGCCTGTGCTGGATGCGCCGCATGTGGTGTACCAAGGCCGCATTGCCATGGTTATGCGCCGCATTCAGGCAGAGGGTATTGCCCGCACGCTGCAACGCTTGCAGGCCATGGGCGGCATGGACGGCACGCTGCTGGACCATGTGGACCTTGACCGCACCTTCCGACTTTCCGCCCGCTTGGACGGCGTGCCGGAGGAGATTCTGCGCCCCGACTGGGCGGTGCGCCGCCTGCGCCGCAAGCGTGAGACGGAAGCCGCCGAACAGGCTCAACAGGCAGCCCAAGCGGCACAGGCAGCCGCCCAAGCCGTGCAACAACCCAATGCCCCGCAGTCATGAACCGCGTTTACGAAACCCTGAGAGATGAAGCGCGCCAAAAACGCCGCCGCCTGTTGGCGGTGTTCGGCACGCCCGAAGGAGCCGCCGTGCTGGCCGAGCTGGAGAGCCGTTTTGAGACTGACCTGCCTGTGTTTCAGGGCAAGGCGGGCGGCTACGACCCGCTGGATGCCATGCGCCGCGATGCCCACCGAGAAGTTTTCCTGCTGATTCGCCGCCAACTGGATTTGGCGCGACAGGAAGCCACACCCAACGAACATAATGATGAATCACAATCACGATGATGAGGAACGGGAACTCCCCGTTGATGATGCCGCCGCCGAACCCGCCCCCGCCGATACGGCGGAAACGCCTGAAACGGCACCCGCTCTGCTGGCGGAGGACGGCGCTTTTGCACCCGATTGGTACCGCCGCTTTGCGGAGCTGGAGCCTTACGCCGCCTCGCTGGCGAAGTTCCGCCGCCCCGAGGCGTTGGCCAAGAGCTACGCCCATTTGGAGCGCATGAAGGGCTACCCCGCGCAGGAGGATGAAACCCGCATGGCCGCTTTCCGCGCGGCGGTGGGGCTACCCGAAACGGCGGAGGACTTTGTGCTGGAACGCCCCGCCGACACGCCTGACGAGGTGTGGAACCCCGAACTGGTGAAGAGCCTGACGCGCGTGGCCTACGACTACGGTGTGCCGCCCCGCGCCTTGCAGGCGCTCTCCGCCCGCTATGCAGAGGAAGGTCGCCGTTTCATGGCCGAATGCCGCCGCCGCGAGGAGGAAGCCGTGGAGGATGCCGATGCCGCCTTGCAGGAGGCATGGGGCACCCGCTATGAGTCGAACATGGAGCGTGTGGGCAACTTTCTGCACACGATGGGGCAGCGCGCGGGCGTGGAGGTAGAGGGGTTGTTGGAGAACCCCGCCCTGCGCGCCAACCCTGATTTTGCCAAGCTGATGCTGGCCGCCGCAGGGCTGATGCACGAAGCACCCCTGCACGAGGGGCGCGCCGCCGACACCCGCCGCGAAGCCCACCGCATTGCGCACGACCCCACGCACCCCCTGCACGATGCGTACATGCGCACCAGCCACCCGCAGCACCGCTACGCCAACGAGCAGTACGACCGCTTGGCCTTTGGGCGTGAGTGAGCGGCGCGGTAAGCAAAAAGTCTTCTGTTGGGAGACAGGAGTTGAGTTGAGATGAGAGAGAAAAGCAGCCCCCGACCTCTACAGGTCGGGGGCTGTGATGTGTTCTTTTTCGAAAAATCAGCGGAAACGGCTTACTTCTTCTTGCCGTCAAGCTCCATGGGGTACGGAACGGTGGGCAGATTCGCCTCGTTCACCAAATTCGGCTCCATGTAGGTTGCCCAGCCGTAACGCACGGCAACAGGCTTCTTCACCTCGGGGCTGGAAAGCTCTACCTCGTTCCCCCTGATTTCCGCCGCAGCAGGGGAGAACTTGCCGTTGGTACCCGCCACCTCGAAGCCCACGGGGGCGGCACCGTCGGTGGTTTTCAGCCCCTCGGCATGGTCGAAGCTCACGGTAATGCTGCCGCCCTGCGGTTTTACGGCGGTGATGACGGGTCCGGTGTAGGGCACCTCCTTGCCGTACACTTTGGCGGCGGCGGTCAGGGCAAGGCGCTGCCCCACCTCCACCTTGCGGTTGGGGTGTACATCGCTGTTTTTCGAGCCGAGGTCAATGGTGGTCACGCATTCCACGCCGTCCATCTTCTGCGCGGCATCGGCCTGCACCAAGCGGAACTCCGGCCAGTAGGCGCGCAGCGGGGTCTTGTCGTTAATGCGGGGCAGCTGCACCATCACAAAGGGCAGTTTTTCGTTCTTGAACTCATGGCGCCAAGAGGTAATCAAATCATGCAGCAACTTGCCGTTCTGCTTCATGTCCTGATACTCGGCATCGGACTCACCCTGATACCAAATCACCCCCGCCACGGGGAAGTTCACCCACGGCTGAATCCCCGTGCGGAACAGAAACCCGGGCTGGTAGGGGTGGTGGGCATTCTTATCCGCCCCCATGTTCTTGCTCGCGCGACCGCGCACCCACTCCGTGATATAGCTGCTGTCCAGCCACTTGGCGGTGGTGCATTCGGGGTACTTTTTCTTGAGCAGTTTTTCGGGGAACCAAGCCATCATTTCCGAGCCGCCCAGCGAGGCGTGGATGATGCCCACGGGCACCCCCAGCTGCTGTTGCAGCTCCTTGCCGAAGTAGTAACCCACGGCGGACATGCGGGGCGAGGTTTCGGGGGCACTCACCGCCCAACGACCCTCGTACATCTTTTCCTCCTTCAGCTTGGTCAGCTCTTTTTCGCCATACACGGCGTTGTTGGTGTGCACCTGCGGTTCAGAGTGGAAGAAACGCAGATTGCCGTTGGCGGACTCGGCAATGGCGGCCTTACCCGTGTCGGTCTGGTTCATGCGGAAGAGCATGTTAGACTGCCCGCTGGCCACCCACACTTCACCCACCACCACATCGGACAGCGTGGCGGATTCCTCGCCCTGCGTCACGGTGATTTCCTTGCCCTCGGCATCGGCAGCCATTGCGGGCAGCTTGGCATGCCATGTTTTGCCCTTGATGACAGCGGGTTCCTTATGCCCGCCGAAAGTCAGTGTGACTTCGCCCCCTTTGCCTACGGTGCCGTGCAGGGTAATTTCACGCCCCTGCTGCAATACCATGTGATCACCGAATACGGTATCAAAGTCGATGGCAGCGCAGCTCAGCGCACTCAACGCGGTTAAAAGAAAAAAGCGTTTCATACGCCCTGCATTCTACCATCTGCCGTCGCCCGATGCAAGGGAGAAATCAGGAAGCGCATCCGCTGCGCGCTTGTCTGCGCGTTATTTTCTCACCCGAACAATCCTGAACCCTGTAATCAGACAGTCCTTGAACAGAAAAAACCGCGCTGCCTTTGGGACAGCGTGGTTTTTGTTGAAGAGATAATCACTCTCCGCGGGCAATTTAGGCCTCGGCGGGAGCTTCTTCGGCAGCGGGGGCTTCGGCCACTTCGCCCTTGACCACGAGCACCACCTTGATGGTAGCGGTGACCTGGGGATGCAGCTTGGCAGCCACCTCGTAGGTGCCGGACTTCTTGAGGGGCTTCTCCAGCTCCACAGCGTGACGGTCGATTTCGATGCCCTGGGCGGCCAGACCTTCAGCAATCTGCTGGTTGGTGATGGCGCCGAACACCTTGCCATTCTCACCGGCTTCGAGGGTCAGGTTGACCGTGACGGCAGCAATCTTGGCGGCAATCTCCTGGAAGTTGGCCAGCTCGGCGGCCTCGCGCTCAGCGCGCTTCTTCTGGAGCATGTTGATGAAACGCTGGTTGGCGGGCGTAGCCTCGAACGCAAGACCCTGAGGAATCAGGTAGTTGCGACCATAACCGGCCTTCACGGTAACGAGGTCGGCTTCACAGCCCAGACCGTCGATTTTCGTAGCGAGAATAACTTTCATGTTAGCCATAACTCAGTAATATTGGGTTTGGTGAGCGGCTATAATACAGCAAAACCACCGAAAGTCAAGCGCAAAAGTTGCAGAATTAATCCAAAGCGTAGCGAACGGCTGCCACGGAGAGGAACACGGCGGTTTCTACACGCAGAATGATGGGACCCAGCGACACGGGGGCAAAGCCCGCGGTTTCGGCAGCGGCGTATTCGGCGGGGGAGAGGTCGCCCTCCGGCCCGATGAGGAGCAGACAGTCGTGCTGCCCCGCGGTGCGGGCGGCTTCCAAGACCTCGCGCAGGGGCTTGGCGTGGGGAACAATGGCGCAGGTCAGTTTCAGCGCGGGCAAATCGCTGCGCTGCAAGAGGGTACTGTAAGGCTGCGGTTCTTCCACCACAGGCAACAGGCTCACGCCGCATTGTTTGCAGGCTTCCAGAACCGTGCGGCGCCATTTGTCTGCTTTGCTGCGGGCTTCTTTGGCGTTCAGCCGCACAATGGTGCGCTCGGTGATGAGGGGGATGATGCGGGAAACACCCATCTCCACCGCCTTCTGCACAATCAGCTCCATATTGCCGCCCTTGGGGATGGCCAGCGCCAGCGTGATACCCGCCACAGGGGGCATGGGCGGCAGCGGACGGATGTCGCCCAGTGTCAGGCAGCCGCCGGTGTCCGTCACGCGGCAGCGGGCAGCGTTGCCGCGCCCGTCAAACACCTCGCACTCCTCTCCCGCACGCAGACGCAGCACGCGTAAGGCGTGGTGGGCTTCATCCCCCTCCACACGCAGGGCAGAGGCGGTGAAATCAGCCGTGGGGAGATAGCAGCGGTGCATGGTTCCGAATGACAGTAACAGGGGAAATCATTTTTTCAGCTCGCGGATGTCACCGCCGCGCTCACGCAAACGCTGCGGCGCGGGTTTTTTGAGACGCAGTTTGACCGTAACGCGCTTGCCGTCTATCCGCGAAGTGACGGTCTTCGTGCTGAAACGTTTAGCGTCCACCTCATGAACTTTCCCTGCGGGAGAGGGGGTGGTTACAGCCGAAATCTTTTTTTGAATTTTGCTCAGTCCGGTCAGGAAATCGCCGCCGTCAGCAGTCTCTGCAGAGGTTCCCGTCGTCGATTCGGGCGTTGCTTCCGTTGTATCATCAGGCGGGAATTCGCCGCCCGTACCCTGAGAATCATCTGCCGTGTCGGGTGTATCATCGGTGCTCGTTTCGCCTTCTGTCGGTTCGCTGCCGTCGACATCCATATCGGGCAGGTCGTTGTCGCGTGCGTTGATGATGGCCTCCATCTCGGGGTCATCTTTGAGCAAGGTGGCGGCTTCGTCTTCGGGGTTGACGCTTTCCACCAAATCTTCACCCGGTTTTTGTGCATTGGCGGGGTGGTTGCGCAGGAAATCCTCGAACTCGGGGTCGGGTTCGGCACCGTTCTGCACCGCACGGTCATAGGCGCGGGCGGCATCGGCAATCTTGTTCAGCTCGGCATACAGACGCGCCATGTTGTAGTGGGCATCACCCAGCGCTGGGTTCAGCTTCACGGCGGCGGCAAAGTGTTTGAGCGCTTGGTCGAAATCATTCTCTAAGCCTTCGATGTTGGCCAGATAGAAGAACGCTTCGGCATTGGCGGGGTCCAGCTGTACCGTGCGGGCAAACATGCGGCGTGCTTCGGGCATGCGGTCAAGGCGGTACAGGCTGATACCTGTCAGGTAGTACGAAATGGCCAAATCTGGCGCAAGACGCGAGGCTCGGTTCAGGTATTCCACCGCTTCTTCACACTTGTTGCGGTACAGCAGAATGGTGCCCAGATTCACCAAGCCCGCCACATGGTTGGGCTGGGATTCGTAGAGCGTGCGGTACAGCTGTTCGGCGGCGGTGTAACGCTCCTTGGCAAAGGCTTTGGCGGCAAGTTTGGCAAGGGCTTCCACCTCTAAGCTTGTGCGCACGGCATCGGCGGCTTCCGCTTCACCTTTTTCCGAGCCTTTTACGGACTCCATCAGGCGGCGTTCGGCATCCGTCAGGTCGAGACTGCTCTCTTCATCCAGCTTTTGCAGGGCAGAGAGGGTGGCGGGGTCTTGGTTCTTGATTTGCTTGTACGTCTCAATCAGCAGCTTGCGCCCCTCCTCCTGCATGGCGAGCGTACGCTTCTGCTTGGCAATCACCTCGCGCAGAATCTTGTTTTCCTCTGCCAGCGCGGGGTCTACCACGGGGCGTTCGGCGCTGGCTTCCAACTCGGCATCCAAGTTGTTCAGGCGTTCCGTCAGCTCGGACACGCGGCGGCGGTAGCCGATGTTTTCATCCACAATGCCGCCCATTTCGTCGCGCAGACGGTCGGCCTCGCTGCGGGCTTCATCCAACTGTTGGGCCAGAACGTTCTGTTGGTCATCCGAGCCTGCCTGTTGGGCTTCCAGCTCGGCAATGCGGGCTTCGGCTTCGCGCAGCTTTTGGTCAAGGGAAAGGTTTTGGTCGAGCAACGCCTTGGTCTTTTCGGGGCTGTTCAGCTCCACAATGGCGCGCAGCTGCTCGTTTTCGGCTTTCAGGGCATCGCGTTCACGCGTCACGCGTTCCAACTCCGCCTGGGTTTCCGCCAAGCTCTTCTCCAACTCCACCACGCGGCTCTCGGCAGCCTTGCGGGCTTCTTCCGAGGCGTGGTAGCGGGCTTCCATGTCCGCCAAACGCTGATTGAGCGAGGCAAACACGCTGTTACTGCCCGCGCGCTCCGCTGCCACCTGCTCCTGCAAGGTGTCGTAGCGCTCCTTGTACATCTTCTTTTCGAGCTGCGCCTTGGTCAGCTCCTCCTGCGTGGCCTCGTACTTGGCGCGTAAATCCTTGTAGTCGGCCACCATGCGGCGCAGTTCCTCCTTCTTCACCGACAGCTCGTTGAGCAGCTTTTTATCGGCGGTGGCGGGGTCGAACGTAGCCCCTGCATCGGGATTCGGCAAAGCGGTTTCGGGCAGCTCCACCACGGTGGTAACGGGGCGACCGGGTTGACGCCCCGTGGGGATGGGGGCTTCCTTGGCCAGCTTGCGGTAGTTGGCCAGATTTTCTGCCAGAATCTTGCGGCGGGTCGACACCAAATTCTCCTTCCAACCGGGGAAATCTTTCACAATGCGTGCCAGCACCTTCTCGGCGGCGTTACCGCTCTTGATAGCTGCGTTGTAGTCCTTCTTTGCCGCTTGTTCCTCCGAGGTCTTGCAGTAGCTGTACGCCTGTAAGTAGAGGGTGGCAGGGTCATTCTCGGTACGCACCGTACTGCCCGACTGCAACGTCTGCGCCGAAAGAGGCATCACAACCGTGAAAGCCAAGGCGCAGAGAACAGCAGCAGTGCAGGTGGAGGCGAAAGACATGGAACGCCCTACATGATACCCTTTCGCCCCCATAAAGCAAGCATAATAAGCGACAGCGGAAGGAAAGTTGAAGGTTGGAAGTTGGAGGTTGGAAGTATCAAGTTAGGCGCGTCTGCGCCGCGCGATATCGCCGAACGCGAAGCTAAATGCCATGCACCATTTCAAAATCCTGCGCAGACGAGTCCGAAAAGCGGGAAAAAGTTTACACAACGGTTTCAGTTTGATATTGTCAGAAACCTTTGCAAACGCTTTGCGTTTCTTCTCGCCGTGGCGCAGCCACGCGAATTTTATACTTCCAACTTCCAACCTCCAACTTCCAACTTTACTGTTCACTCGCCACCACGGTGCCGGCCTGTCGGTCGGGGATGGTGGCTTGAACGGAGACGGGGGTGCCGTTGCGGGTGATGTGCCACTTAGAGATGTCCATGCCCTCGGTGCCGCCCGCGATAATCAGGGTGAAAGCCTTGCCTACCTCGATGGCGATTTCCTGCTGCGCAGCGGCGGCGGGGAGGGTGAGGGTGGCATTCTCCGCCATGCGGATGTTGCTGATGCCCGCGGCATCCGCCAGCGTGAGGATGGCACCTGTCTCCAACGCCACGGCGGGGGCATCCGTCTTCTGCAGCTCTACTTTCTTAGCCTTGTGGATAGTCAGCACGCCGTCCGCCGTTTCGTGGTCGGGCGTGGCGGCGGCGGTATCTTGGCTCAGGCGAAACCCGCCCTTGGGCGCATTCTGCACGGCGGGGGCGTAGGCAGCCTCGGCACAGACGGCGGCACCAACGAGAGGTGCGCTGCTCTTCAGCCCGCAGAAAGCGGCATCCTGCGCGTTGGGCTGCAAGGCTTCACCGATGAGCCTATCATCGCACCAGACATAGAAGCCGCCCTGCACCCCCTGTGCCTCATTGCCGGGCGTGTAGGCAATGCGGCAGACAGGGAATTTCGCTTTCGCGGCTTTCATCTGAACACGCGGCGCGGTGTTCCCCTGCAAGACGGTAGATTCGCCGTACAGCACCTTGCCGTCGCAGAATTGCAGGGTGATACCCTGTGTGCCGTCTGCCAGCGTCACGCTTGCATCCTCTTTCGGCACAACGAATTCCGCACAGAAACCGGAAGCGGCGGGCGCCTCCATCGGAACTTTCGCCTTGGCCGGTGCGAGCTTTTTGCCCATCGCGACATTGAGAGCCTTGCGCTCCAGACCCGCCGTGCGCCCGGGAATGCCCATGGCCTTAGCCAGATTATTCGCCATGATGAGGTCGCCTTGGCGGGAGGGGTGCAGACCGTCCGCCCCGGGGCGGTTGAACATGTTTTCGCAGCCGTAGAAAGGCGTGGCGTTCTTGGAATCCAACAGACCGTCATTGATTTCCACATAGTGAACACCCTTGCCCTTGTACCCATTTAGGGCTTTTTTCAGTTCCCAATTATAGTCCGCTACCCCCTTGTGCACGGCGGCATCGTTGTTGTTGGCATGGCGTGTCCAGCAGGGCACGCTCATCACATAAATCTTTGCCTTGGGGTTGCAGGTTTGCATGGCGTTGAGAATCGTCTTCATGTCGCCGCCTTTCAGGTCGGCACCCAGCAGATTCTTCACCTTGTCGGGGTTCACACCCGCGGGCGCATCGGAGAGCAAATCGTTCGTGCCAATGAGCATGATGAAGGTGTCGGGCTTCCACGTCTGCCCCGTGTAGGTGCCGCCGTTGTTGGTCTTGTCGGAGAGGCCGAGCCAGTTGAGCAGATTCGTGTTATCGAAACGACCGCCCGCCTTGCGCCCCGCCAGCTCCCAAGCGCGCGCGCTGCTCTGTGCGCTGTGGATGTTGTTGAACTCTACGCCGCCGTACTCCGTCCCCGGTGCCACACCGTTGGAGAAATTGCCTGTGCGGTAGCCCACGGATTCATACTTGATACCGTTGTCTACCAAAATCTTGTGGAACGCCCACCGCCAAGAGGGGGCATTCACACCGTGCGTGATGGAGTCACCCACAAACATCACCTTACCCAAATCAGTGGGCGGCACGGGGGCTTTCTTTTCCACGGAGAACGAGGGCAGCGCTGCACAGGCCAGCACCGCCAGAGAAGCACACAGACGTGAAACAAAGGATTTCATGCCCCCATCGTAGCACAACCCGCCGAGGGGTGCAAGGAAAAGTGTTGAACTTGAATTCGCAGACGGTATCTTTGAAAATTCGCCACGGCGTAGACACGAAAACACCCATCCGCTTATCACGGATGGGTGCTTGAACGTTAAGCTGTCCTTTATTTTAGAATTTGTACATTGTACATCTCTTAGTGGCGCTTGCGGCGCACACAGAGACCGGCCAGAGCCAGCAGGGAAAGCGTGGCGGTGGCGGGCTCGGGGACAGACTTGTCTGCAATGCTCACCGTACCGTTCCAGTAGCCGATCACGTAGTTGTCGAGATTGCTCGTGATGGCCTCGCCGCCGTTGATGCTCAGACTGTCCAGCACCACAGAGGCATCGTACCAACCCTGGGCAACGGGGTTACCGCTGCCCAACGTCAGACTGTCCACACCAGTAAAGAGGGTGTAGTTCTGCAACACATTGTCTGTGTAGTCGGCGTTTGTCAGCACCAGCGTTTCGCCGTTGCCGATAGTCACGCTGCAACCCATAGTAACAGCATTACTCATGGTGAGGGTACCGCTGTCACTCACGACCAAATCGGCGTTGATGGCGGAATCGGCGGCTGTCACCGTCAGGTTGTTCAGCGTCAGCGTAGCGTTGTGAGACTCAACCGTACCCAGCGTGATGCTGTTGCCATTAAGCGTCAGAGTGCCGATGGAAGAATCCACCTCGGCAAACTCAATATTGTGACCGTTGGCATTCAGCTTACCGCCGTTCATCTTACCAAGGTAGAGGATGTCCGAACCCTCGTAGTTGACAATGGCGTTGCTGACCTCAATATTCTTGAGGAAAACAGGAGATGCGTCGGAGTTCTTGGTAACACCCAGCTTGGCGGTAGCTTTCGCGTTGAGTCGGGAAATCTTAGCAACCTCAGTGCCGTCTGCCTTGCTAATGGTCAGTGCGCCGTTTGCAACGTTAATCTGAGCACTGTCCTGAATGGTCACATCGGCATTCTCGTTAATCCACACGCCCAGATTGGAAGCACTGTCAGTAACCTTGAGGTTGGTTGTGCCGCTGAGGGTAAGATGGGCATTGTCGCCGAGCCCCACATAAGTGCCCACGTTCGTATCCGTAGCGTTCTTAATGGTCAGCGAAGCGTTACTCCCCAATTCCACTTTTTCAGCAGACTTGACGAAACTTCCGGTTGTGGTGACCGTCTTGCCGCTGCTCACCGTCAAGGAAGAAATGTCGAGGCGGTTCGACAGGGTGGTATCACGGTCAATCGTGAGATTGAGCGTACCACCGCCGCGATTGAAAGCGTTGCCAACAGCAGCGTTCGTGGGGGAGCCGTTCAGAACGGCATTGACAGTCGCACTGTTGTTAACGCGCAGACCGGACCACTGGTCGCTGCCGCTCGTCCAACCCGAAAGATCACCGCTGAACGTGAGAGCCACGGTCTTATTCTGGCTGATGGCAAAGTTGCCGCTGCCGGAGATAGCGCCTGTAAATGTGTAGTCATTTCCTTCAATGGTGGTCCACTCAGCAGCAGCCCAGTTGCCGTTTGTCAGCTCGATATTGGCCGCCACGGTGTTATCCGTTGCCGCTTTTAGCGTGCCCTTCGCCTGTTTCAGGCTGATGGTCGTGCCCTCAGCAACCTTGGAAAGGTCAATCGTGGAGTTGCCGGAGTACTGACCGGCGTTGATGTAGAGCTTGCCGCCGCCGCCCACCGTGCCGCCCGTCAGTAGAACCATGTTAGCGTTGTTGGCGTTAACGGTCAGTGTCTTGCCGGTGTTGATGGTCAGCGTACCGCCGCTCATCTCCAGCTTGGAAGCGGAGGAACTTTCGCCGAATACCAACGTGCCGTTATTGAGTGTCAGTACATTGAGATTGGCGGCACCGTTCAAGGTCTGCGTGCCCGTGCCGATTTTGGTGATGCTCAAGGCGGTGCTGCCGGTAGCCGTTGCTGCGGTTTCTAACGTGTGACCGTAATAGGAGGTGTTAGCAGCACCGATCTTACCACCGTAAGTATAAGTTCCGGAACCCGCAAGTGTCAGCGTATTCGAAGCTGCGGAGGAAGTGGTAATGGCATTGTTCCCGGCAGAGCTAAGACCGCCGATGGTGGCAGTGCCTTCAACGGAAAGGATGCATTTCTGCTTGTTGTCGGTCGTAGAGATGGTGGCGCTAGCCAAAGAGGCACCATTCAGCAAAGAAATCTGTGAAATGGAATTGGCCCCACTGCCGTGACCGATGGACAGGGTGCCGCTGTAGGTGCTGGCCGTGCCGGAGAGTGTCAGTATGGCGTTGGCCCCTGCGGCATTGCTGTATTCATTCCAAGAGGCATTGGAGCTACCGGTCAGATTGCCGGTCAAATTCACAACGGAGTGGGCCGTGGCCTGGACGGTGCCGGTGCCGGCGTCATTGGAGGGCCCAATCCAGATGGAGCCGCTTGTGCGTTGCAGATTTACCGTGCCGTTGTACGTTGTCTCTTGTCCGGGGGTGAAGAGGAGACGCTCAGCGTTGGCTTCAAGCGTGTCAGTCTCAGCCGATTCGCTCGGAATGAGTACAACGGTGTCTGCCACGGCTGTCGATGCTACAGCGATAAAGCCGAGAAGAACTGTGAGGAATAGAGTCTTTTTCATCTTATTGACTGATAATGAGTTTGTAAGCGGCGTGCTCTTGTCTCTTGCGCAATGAAACCGCCACACGCGCTTGCGGGGAGTGTACAGTATTTAGAATGCTGTAGCAAGCTAATTATTTGAAAATGGTGCAATTATTAAAATTTTATTTCCGCTATAACGAGAACAGCAAGATAAGCAGTTTAACTGCAAGATACTGAATACAAATAACAAAAGATGATTTCTCACTACATACAGCATTCTAAATGCTGTACACCCACCCGCGGGTGCGCGAGGCTACTTCAATGCGCAAGAGGTAAAAACGCGCACAAAACATTAAAACTGAAATTATAACCATGAAAAAAACGCTTATCACGATGTTCATTCATGCCGGGTCTGCTCTGGCAGAAACCGCAACACCCGCGCCCGGTGCATGGACCATGAAGGATAATGGTGATGGTACAGCAACCTATTCCATTGCCATCGAAGGTGGATTTGATGTCTCGCTGTTTGACTTCCTTGCCATTACAAACAATGAATCTTTCACGCTGCAGGTAGAACAGACCGCCAACCTCGTGGGCTAACCACTATGGTACCGCTGTTATTGGGTGCGGTAATGGTACTGATATTTACCAGCATCCCAAGGGCGCTAACCAATTCCGTTTCTATGTGGGGAAGACCGACACGAGTAATGCCGGAATGCACTTTGAGGTCAATAATTGTGTGCTGATGGGGCAATGTCTCTGCCGGAGACAACAGAACGCATCTGACAGTGTGTCAGATGCGTTCTTGCTTACTCGGCGCGGCAGAGCCGCGCGGTACTTATAGATTTGTACATCCCGTTCACTCCGCACGCAGTTTGGGGATGCTGCGGGCGCGAATCTGCTCGTTGGCGGCTTCGGCAGCGGCGCGGTCGAGGTAGATGTTGAAGGGGGCTTTGTTGAGGGTGAAGCGCACCAAGCCGTCGGGCGTGGGTTCATCCAACAGGCGCAGGAACTCCGTGAAGTCGCGGGCGGGCTTGCCGTTCACCGCCTCTACCATGCAGAAACGGCAGTTGTCGTAGCCCATCGTGGCGGGGGTGGGAATCACCATCGTGAGGGCGACAGGCTCGTTGTAGCCGCGCTCGCGCACCTCTTTTTCCGTTTCCGTGAGGCGCTGAATCTCCATGGGCAGGTTGCCGTTGTTGCGGTTGCGCACGGCGTTCAGATACGTCTCCGTGAGCGGTTGGAAGAGCAAGCCGCCCCAAATCGCGTAGCGGGGCTGCACGCCCGGCTTATCCGTGCCGAACAGGGCGTTGTCTGCCGCATCTCGGTTCAGGGGGATGGAGACTTCCACCGTCTCGCCGTTGCGGACGACCGTGGCGGAAAGCGTTTCGCCCAGCGGTTTGAGCGTCTTCATGAGGGCAGACGCGCTGAACAGACCGTAGAGGGGGTGGCGGCAGCGACCGCGGTTGTCGATGGGCATGTCCTCCACCTTGGTGAGCACATCGCCCACTTGCAGACCCGCCTGTTCCGCCGCGCTGCCGGGCAACACCTTGCCGATGTAGAGCCCTGTATCGGCCTTGAGGTAGGCGCAGAACGCGGGGTCGTCCATGGCAGAGAGCTGCACGCCGAGCAGCGGCAGACCGTCATCGCTCTTCTGACTCAGGAAACGCGCCAGCTGCTCTGCGTTAATGGAGGTGAGCTGCATGTCGTGATACCCCGTGCTGAGCCCCACCAGACGCCCGCCTTTCACAATGGGCGCACCCATGGCGTGACCGTCGGGCAGGGGTGCGGCAAGGCGCAGACTCAGGCGCGGCACGCTGCCGTTCTCGACGGCGGCGGCCTCCAGCGGAATGTTGACGGGGGTCAGCCCGCGCACAAGACCCGCCACCTCCGCTTGGTCGCCGAGGGAAAGCGGGTCACCCAGCAGCAGGGGCGTGCGGGTGGCAAAGAAATCGCGCTCTTCGGGGTGCTCCAGCACCAGCAATGCCAGCCCCAGCTCGGCATCTTTGCGGAGCACGCGGGCCGTCGCCGTGCGCGAGGCATCGGGCAGGGAGAACTCTGTGTAGGTGGCGGCATCCGCCACGTTGCTCGTCGTCAGCACGCGGCCGTTGCCCAGATACACACCCAGGGCGGAAACGCGCTTGGCTTCCTCTTTCTCCCAAGGCTGCACGGGGTTGAAGTTCTGAATGACGGCGTTGACCCCGACAATCGCTTCCGACGGCACCACGCGCGGCGCGGGGGCGGGTTTCTCCGTCTCGGCTGCGGGTGTTGTTTCGGCGGGGGCGGTCTGCTGTTGTTGCTGCGGCAGCTTGGGGACAAGTGCCGTGCGCTGCGTGGGCTTACAGGCCACAGGCAGCAGGGCGGCAAGGGTGAGAATGTAGTGGGGGCGAATCATGGCCGAAAGGGAAGGGGTTCAGGGGTTCAGACGGGCGGACTCGGGGATGTTGTAGTGGTTCATGATGCGCGTGTTGGCGGCATCAATGGCGGCGTTGTCGAACACCAGCGGGCGGTTCTGCCCCGCCAGCTCAATCACGGTGTAGGCGGGGCGCTCCTGCCCCTCGGCGGGGTACAGCAGACTGTAGAGGTGGGAAAGCCCCTTGACCTCCGTGCCGTTTACCTTGGTGACAACCACCCCTGCAGCGGGGTTGCTGCGGGCGTTGATTTCATCAGGCAGCACTTGGGTGAGCGCCACAATGTCCTCTTTTTCGCGGAACTCGCCGCCGTGCATGTAGTCATCCAACGGCACAATGAAGTTGCGCATGGCCAGCTTGTGGGCGTTGATGACATCGATATTGAGCGGTTGGAACACCAGCCCGCCGAAGTGGATATAACGCGGCTGATTATCGTAGCTGAGAGCCATGATGTCGGACGCGGGGAGGGGCTTGAGTGCGACCTCCGCGCTTGTCTCCTTGCCGTCGCGCAGCAGGGTGAAGGTCATGGTGTCGCCGTTGAACGAGCGTTCCGCCAGCTCTTGCAGGTTGACGCGCACGCCGTCCAGCTCAATCATGGCGGAGCTGTCCACGGGGTGACCGTTCACCGCCAGCACAATGTCGCCGGGCTGCAGCTGACCGTCGCTGCTGCTGCCTTTCACCACATCCGCCACCAGACAGCCGCGGGCATTATCGGGCAGGTTGTAACGGCGGCGCAGGGCGGGGTTTTCGGCATCCATGAAATCGACACCCAAGTCCACATAGCCGTCATAGTGACCGTCCTCCACATCTTTCAGGAAGTGGGCAATCACGGGCGCGGGGATGACGTAGCCCGTGGAGTTGGCCTGCAACAGACCTTGGAAGGCCACACCCACCACCTTGTCACCCTTCAGCACGGGACCGCCGCTGTTGCCGGGGTTGATGGCGGCATCAATTTGCAGGGCGAGGTGCGAGGCGTTGCGGGGGTGGGAGTAGGAGATGGTGTCGATGCGCGAGACAATGCCGCGCGTCACGGAGAGTCGCTTGCCGCCGATGGGGTAGCCAATGGCGCGCACGCTTTCCTCCAACTGCGGCAGTTCGTTGCTCAGTTGCAGACAGGGTACATCGGCAAAGGCGGATTTGTCCTCAATTTCCACCAGCGCAAGGTCGGCATCATGTGCCACATGGCGCACGGTAGCGGGGATTTTGCGGGAATCAGCAAAGGGGGAGATGTGGATGCGCTCGGCATTGGCGACTACATGGGCGTTGGTCAGGAACACGCCGGGGGAGACCATGAAGCCTGTGCCGTTCCCCATGCCGAACTTGCCGCTCTGCCACGGCTTTTGGAAGTCGGGCAGGTGCACGGCTACCTCAATTTTCACAATGCCCTTGTATTCGGCGGAAAGGTCGGCGGCAGCGGGTTGTGCGGTTTCCTGCGGG
>JAZLFB010000034.1:0-1758 GCA_045615585.1 Akkermansia sp. | reverse complement strand
CGGGATATCCACGCGCTGGACGGAGTAGGGTGACATGGAGCAGCGTACGGCGAGCGGCTGGCGGTAGCGGCGGCAGAAGCTCTGGAGACTGCGTGCCTTGAGGTTGCGCTCCGCCTTCACCTCCATGGGGAAGATGCCGTTATCTGTAGGGAGCAGGAAATCCACTTCTGCCTGGGCGCGCTCCGCAGTCCAGTAGTAGGGCTGCATGTTGCATTCGGCGCGTAGTTGCTGCTGCACATACTGCTCTGTGAGCGCACCTTTGTACTGGGTGAAGACGGCAGAGCGGTCCAGCAGAAGCTCCGCATTCAGGCGGCACTTGGCGGCCAGCAGACCCACGTCCAGGAAATAGAGCTTGAAAGCGGCATCCTTGAAGGCCTCCAGCGGGTACTGGGGCGTGGTGGCGCGCGGAACAGGGGTTACCAGGCCGGCATCCTCCAGCCAATGCTGCGGCATCTTCATTTGCCTGGCGTGCGTGCCCTCGCGGATTTGGTTGTAGACAAAACGCTTGTCTTCCCGCGCCAGCTGCGCGGGGATGGAATCCCAGAGCAAGGCGATGCGCTGCGCGGTTTCCATGGATGCGTGCTTGCTGAAATCGTCCTTGTAGTCATGGAGGATATCGAGCTGCATATCGCGTACGCTGCGCAGGTTGTGCGATTCCACATATTCCGCCACCACGCCGGGCATACCGCCCACATAGTAGTAACGGCGGAGCCTGTTGATGAGTTCGCGCTCAAAGATGTTGATCTGCTGCCATTCGCCATGGCGAACCAGCTCGGCGTATTGCTCGTCGCCCGTGCCCTCCAAGTACTCGGTGAAGGACATGGGGTGCATGTAGAGGCGGTTCACCTTTCCCACGGGAAAGCCGGTTCCGCGGCGTTCCGCAATACCCAGCAGTGAACCTGCCGACATAACGGCGTATTCGCCCGCCTCCTCGCAAAAGTATTTCAGCGCCGTGATGGCGGCAGGGCATTCCTGAATCTCATCCAAGATGATGAGCGTATCCTGCGGAGTCAGCTGGCATTTGGCTCGCAGCTGAATAGTATCCAGCAGGCGCGGAATGTTGAAATCCTCCTCGAAGGACCTGCGGAGTTCCAGGTCTTCGTCAAAACGCACATAAGCCACCTTGGCGAACTCCTGCCGCCCGAATTCGCGCATAGCCCAGGTCTTCCCCACTTGCCGTGCCCCCATCAGGATGAGAGGCTTGCGGCGGGGATTGTTTTTCCACTCCTTGAGCTTATGAAAAATGCTTCGCTTCATGCCTGAAATGTTTTATCATCATTATAAGTAACTTGCAAGAGAAAAGTGTCCTAAAGCAAAGATAAATGATGCGTCAGTTGCACCTAAAGCGAAGACAAATTGCCGCACTTGTGCACCTAAAGCAAAGATAAACCGCTTGGAGCGGTTGGTTACCGGGTGTACTTCCGGGCCATGCCGCGCATGCACGGGGCATGCCGGGAAGCGGGTGGCAATTTGGGGCTGCGGGGGCGCGGGGCCGTTAATCCTGCAGGGAGGAGAGAAGGTCTTTGGTGACGGCCTTGACGAGGGCGCAGGTGAGGTCGACGCAGGCATCGAGGTCGCGGTCGTCCAGGATGCCGTTGTGGGAGTGGATGTAGCGGGTGGGGACGCCGAAGACGATGGCGGGGGTGCCGTGCCACTGGGGATAGCTTGCTGCGGCGTGTGTGCCGCCGGTGCGGCGCACGGGGGGCTGGCAGGGCGTGCCCTGCTCCGCCGCCCGCTTGAGGGAGAAGTCCCCCAAGG
>JAZLFB010000033.1:0-3394 GCA_045615585.1 Akkermansia sp. | reverse complement strand
AGGCTGTTGCCGTCCCCATCTACATTGCCTCCAACGTAGACATTGCCTTCGGCGGTCAGCACATTTTCATTGCCAACAACATCCTGACCAACGGTCACGTCACCTGCAAGAGCGGTGAGGGTATTGCTGTCTCCCATCACGGAGCCGCCCACGGTTACGTCCACGGCAGCAGTCAGGCTGTTCTCATCGCCCTCGACATCGCCGAGCACGCGCACCGAGTCGGTGTTGGACTGCAGGACATTCAAATTGCCATCCACACCGTCGGCAGTCACGCTGCCCTCAGCGATGAGTGTGTTCTGCGCGCCCTCGACAACTCCGGCGATAATGCTGCCGCCAGCCATCAACACGTTGGTGTCGCCGGTGATATCGAGGGTCTTGATGTCCTCTGCGGCAGTGAACTCATTGGAGTTGCCGGTGATGTTCCCGGTCTCAATGTTGTTTGCTGTCAGGACATTCTCGTCACCGGTGATGTCACCTGTCTTGATGTCTTCTTCAGCGATGATTGTGCTGGAGGAACCGTAGATATCCCCGGTCGTCACATTGGTGGCGGCAATCACGTGATGGGAGGAAGCGCTACCCTCCGTGCCGATATCACCGATGGTGATGTCGCCCTGGGCGGTCAGCGCACTGTTCTGGCCGGTCATGGAAGCGATGTCCATGTCACGGTCCGCATACAGCACGTTGTCCGAGCCGGAGATGTCTCCCTCGATTGCGATGTAGCCGGAGGCCATATCCTCGGCATATACCTCGGGGGTGACACCCGGTCCAGAAATCAGGTTGGCCACCTTGTAGGCGTTGATGTGGACCTTGCTGGCGGAAAGGTCGCCCTTGAGGGTGAGGGAGGCAATACCGTCACTCACAGGGGTGACAGAGTCGGAGACACCGTCATAGTAGGTGATAGTTTCCCCCGTTGATTTGCAAATCTGGCCTGTTTCCAGCAGTTCGTAGTCGTCACCAATGATACGCTGCAGCTCCTCGTTCTCATCCAGCATGGGCTGGGTGACGCGGTCCAGGATTTGGAGATCTACGCCATCGAGGAAGGCGGCCTCATTCACACCGCTGTTGACCTCGGAGCCATTTGCCAAGATTTTTGTTTCGGCAGTATCAGTGCGCAAAACGAGCTCTCCGGCGGTCACGACAGTACCATCTTCCAGCGTGCCATTGATACGTGCCACATAGTAGTAGGTGTATGCATCGTAGGTCTTCTCCTCGCCGGGGGTGTACTCGTACCTGTTAAGTTCCGTGATGATGGTGGAATCCTTGGCGGGTGCCCCCATAACGCCGGGGTTCGTGATGGAATCCAGCAGCACATGCGGATTGAGGGAGTGCTCAGCAGAGGCCACTGTGGCACCGTCCGCCGCAGCAACTTCCGCCAGCACAACCGTGGCGCCGTGGAGACCGAGATTGAGCTTCTCATCGCTCAAGGCGGGAGTGGTCAGCGTGCCGCCAATCACATTGAGAGTGCCCTCGGAAGCGGCATCGATATTGGCGATATAAGACTGGGTGGCCTTATTCGGCGCGCCCACCGTCAAAGTGCCGCCCTCCTGCAGGTGCATGGTGCCCACATGGGCTCCGGCCCGGGCCTGGGTGGTGGCATCTCCGGTGATGGAAGCATCAATGATGGAGACCTGGTTCCGGAAAGTGGCATTTGTGTCATCTCCGCTCTCCTGGTAGTTGTTGATGTAAGAGGCATCGCTAACAACCACGGAGGAACCGCCCTTGATTTCGGCATTGCCGAAATAATGCTCGGCCTTTGTCGGGTCTTCGCTGTCCTGGGAGTAGAAGGTGCCGATTTCCAAATTGGAGGCATCATCAATCACGATGCCGGCACCCTTCACCTCGGGAGCACCATCGTTGGCTTCCACCACAGCACCGATAGTTCCGGTATCGTGGTTGAGCACCAGAGTCTGCTCATCGGATATAAGCGCTGTGTCCAAGGCGATACCGGCATTGGAAATGGTGGCCGTGTCCTCGGCCGCATCGCGGATGGCCAGTGTGTCGGCATCCACGGAGGCATCGCTGTCCTCGCCACCGTCGATATCAAGACTGGCATCGTTCTTCACCACAATCTTGTCGCCGGCGTTCACCTCCACCATGCCGGAAAGCTCGGAACCCGTACCGGTAACGATGACGCTGTCTCCGGCATTGATTACGGAGCCGCTCACAACAGCGCCATTCTTAATGACCACATCCGCTGTGGCGTTTACCGTGTTCTTGGTAACCACGCCCTCGGCATCGGTGTACTCCTGCAGCGTGCTGTCGGAGATAATCACATCGGCCAGCACGGCGGGCTCGGCCTCGCTGTCACCGGCGGTGATGGTAGATCCTTCCACCAGGCTGCCGGCCAAAATTTCCACGCCCTTTGTACCCTCCACTTCAGCCAGGGCTGCATGGATATCCTCAAGGATAACCTTCTCTGCAGCCTTGACGGAGGAATCCTCGTGAAGGCCGTCCAGATCGCTCTCGTTGCCGTGAGCCAGATGCACGTTGCCCTCTGTAGACTCCACCGTACCATAAACAGAAACATGGCCGGTGGTATTGCCGGCATCAATATCCTTCTTGGCTGTAAGCGCGGAATCCTTGTCCAGGTCAAGGCCAATCAGGTCGGCCTTGCCATCAAGGTCCACATCACTGCGGACAGCCACCAGGGTGGTGGCGTACACATCGCCCGCCACATTCAAATCTGTGTTGGCGGCGGAAACATTTCCGAAACGGGTATCCGTGGTACCGATGCTGTCAGCAGCAACGCTGCTCACTTCCGCCCCGTTACCGTATGCGCCGAGGTTGCCGGGGCCCACCAGGGCGCCCATGGACACCTCGGAATTTTCACGGGCGGTGACATCGGGGGTATTGACGAGCTCTTCCGCGTGCAGGGTCTTCTTCTCTGCATCCGTCAACGTGGACACGTCTCCATTGAGCACCACGAGGTCGCTCAAATCACCGACGGTTGTATGCCTGGTGCCGACAACCGGCACGTTGTCCACAATGGATACGTCCTCGAGCACAACCCTGTAGCCGCCCTCGGCAACCTTGATGTCGTCGGCAACGATGTCGAGCAGGCCGTCATACTGCTTGTCCTGATCGGGCTGCAGGTCCGTGCTGTTGGCACCAAAGTGGTTGTTGAAAATCAGGCTCCTTCCTGCGGTCAGGATTGTATCGCCGCTGATAAAGCTGGCATGCACCCCCTTTGTAAGCTCGGTCGCCTGGAAAGAGATGTCCTCGCTGGCAGTGTATGTGTTGCCCGAAGTACGGTTATACACCTCGGTGAACAGGATGTTCGTATCCGTGATGTCGTTGGCGTGTGCGTTGTACACACCGGATGTAATGGCGATTACGGCAGCGATGAGGCTGGCGCGCAATCTTACTGGCAGATGTAGTTTCATGCGTTGATGTA